>DOUU01000308.1:0-7383 GCA_003520425.1 Deltaproteobacteria bacterium | reverse complement strand
GCCAGGAGGGCAACACGAGCTTTTGCAAGAGCAGGAGCCCCCGCGCTCACAGTCGCACCTCCGCCAGACTCTCGAGGAAAACACCGCGGGGACAAACGCGCCCCCGCACGGCGAGGAGTTCGACCCCTGCGGCGGCGGCCGCACGGAGCGCGCGGCCGTACGCGGGGTCGATGTCATCCGCCGGCTCGACCACGCGGCAGTCCGCGCGCTGGATGACGAAGAGCAGGGCCGCCCGCGCTCCCTCGCGCCGGAGCTTTGCCAGGAGCTCAAGGTGGCGGCGTCCACGCAGCGTCACGCTGTCTGGAAAACGTGCAACGCTTCCCTCCGCAAGGGTGGCACTCTTCACCTCCAGCCAGAGCGGTCGCGTGTCGCGCGGATGGCCGGAGAGAAAGAAGTCGAGACGCGCTCCGCCTCCCAGCGCGAGAGGTGCAGCCTCTCGGCGGCGCAGCGCATATCCCGAGAGCGCGGGGATTGCACCGGCAGAGAGTGCCGCATCGACCAGCGTGTTGGCGCGGGTGGTGTGAAGACCGATCCACGTCCGACCCACCCGAATCATCTCGAGGGTGTGCGCCAAGCGGCGCTGCGAGCCCTCGCTGGTCGAGCACCGCACCGCAGAGCCGGGGATGGCGCAGCCGAGCATGCTCCCAGGATTCGGGCAGTGGACCGTGAGGCGGCGGCCGTCGTCCGTCTCGATGTCCGCGAGAAAGCGCTTGTAGCGTCGCAAGAGTCGGCCGGCGAGATCGGCCTTGAAAGCCACCCGGACGGGGGGGCTCACTGGCCCTGGGCCGCGGCCGATGCGCCCTCAGGTGCCCCCCCCGACGCAGGCACCAGGAGCGAATCGATCTTCTCGCGGATCCACTTGGGATCCCACCACTCGACAGGGTCGACGTACGTGTCGTCGACGAGGATCGCGAAGTGCAGGTGATCGCCTCCCGCGAGACCCGTGGATCCCGAAAGCCCGAGCTGTTGACCGGCCCGAACCAGGTCCCCCACCGCGACATCGATCCGCGAGAGATGGCCGTACAGGCTCGCGACGCCATAGCCGTGATCGAGGATCACGCAGTTGCCGTAGATCCCGAGATCGTCCGCCCACAGCACGCGCCCGCTGTTGGACGCGGTCACCGGCGAGGCCACGGTCACGGCAAGGTCGTATCCGAAATGGGTCGCCTGCGAGATCTTCTTCCCGTCGACGAAGTACGAGCGCCGTTCCGCGAACTGGCTCGTGACCTTGGAGTTCTTGAGTTGTTCGAAAGCACCGCTCCAGAGGCGCTGATCCCCTGAGGCTTTCACGATCTCCCGGACATGTGCCTCGTCGGACGCGCGCCCTTCGCTGTTGATCTTCTGGAACGCAGCGATCGGGTCGGTGGCATCGACGCCCTTCGCCTCCGCGAGCTCGGGCACCTTCGTGGAAAGGAACTGCGGAGAGAGGTTGAGCGTCACGTCGGGGAAGGTCCGCTCCTTCAGGTGCGTGGCCCAGCCGAGCGCAGCCCTGTTTCCTGCAGCGTCTTCGGCCACGACCCGGATGGCCGGGTCCTGCGGAGCGTCATGGGGGATGGCAAAGAAGGCAAGACGGCGCAAACCGTCCTTGCCGAAGGGCCGACCGGGGTAGAAGTGCCCTCCGACGTCGACCCCGTCGCGCGCGGAGGGTTTCGAGAGCGTGTAGACGACGAGCCCAGAGCCACCGCGCTCGAGATAGGTTTGCCCGTTTTCGATGCCGATGCGGGGCGGCTTGAGATCGATCGTCACGGGAAGCTCGAGGGTGGTCTCGTTGCCCTGGAGAAGCCGGGCCCACGACCAATCGCGGGCCACGACCCGCAGCTTGGCCTGGCCCTCGCGCAAGCCCAGCGCCTTGACGTCGATGGAGAGCTCCACGTGCTCGTGGGAGGGTTTCGTCGCACCGCCGGTGAGCGGATTGCCGGGATAGTCCCGCTCGAGCAAGGGCGATTCCCCTTTCTCGGTCACCAGGATCGCACGCACATGGCGCAGGCCCGAGCCCTCATCATCGATCTCGAGCGCGAACGGACGCGTTTCCTTGCCGACGATGAGCGCGTTCGGCGCATGGATGACCGGTGGCTTGCCCTCGCAGCGCACCACGGTCACAGCCACACCACCCGCCACCAGGGCCAACACCAAGGCCAAGATCAAGGCGCGCAAGCCCACGGATCCCCCCCTTCCTGACAGCCGGATTCAATGCCCTTCGCCGCGTTGACGCAAGGCCTGGCCTCGCCGATCCTCCGCCGCCGTCCGCGCCCCGGGGCGCGGCGGGACTTAGAGCTGGAGGGCCCGATGAGCACCCTGCGCCGGTTGATCCTCGTTCGCCACGGCCAGACGGACGGAGACTCGGGCACGCGCTACCACGGGAGTGCAGATGTCGACCTCTCCCCGAGCGGGGTCGAGCAGATGAAGCGCGTGCGCCACTCCTTGAGGGAGCCGGGATTCGAGCTCGTGGTGGCGAGTCCCCTGCGCCGGGCGTGGAAATCCGCATGGCTGATCGGGGAGGGCGCGCCGGTGCGGCTCGAGGATCGATTTCGGGAGATCCACTTCGGTCGCTGGGAAGGCCTTAGCGCGCCGGAGATCGAGGCGAGCGATCCGATCCTCTATCGCGACTGGAAGGAAGGCGCCCCCGGATTTGAATACCCGAGCGGCGAACCGCGGGCGCAGTTTCACGAGCGGATCAAGCGCGGCCTCGCGAGCTTGCTTGGCTTGCCCGCGAACAGCGCTCTCGTCGTGGCGCACAAGGGCGTCATCCGGACCATCGTCGAGTTCTTGACGGATGCAGCGCTGGATCGCGAGCTTCCGCTGCTCGGCGGCGTGATCGAGCTGACGCGCGACGAAGAAAAATGGTTCCTGGGCCGCAGATCGAGCAATCCGCCCGGGCTCGATGCCGCCGCGTAGCCTGCGATTCGGGAAGCTCACTCGAGCGCGCGCAAAGCGAGGCCGCTTGCCACCGAGGTAAGCTCGGCCCCCGCCCGCAGCCGCTCTTTCCCAAAGCGCCGCTCGAAGAGGTGCCGGACGGCGGGCACCAGGGACGAGCCCCCTGTCAGGAACACGCAGTCGACTTCGCCCGCGCCGACGCCGCAGTGCCCGAGCAGGCGCGCCACGGAGTCCTCGATCGCGCCGAGCTCCTGGGCGATCCATTGCTCGAAGTCCACGCGCGCGAGCGGCTCTTCGATTTCGATCGGCCCGTCGCTGAAGGCGAAGCGCGCGAGCGGGTCCTGTGAAAGGGCAAGCTTCACCGCCTCGATGGCCCGATAGAGCGGGAAGCCGAGATCGTGGTCCACGAGGTGCAGAAGGCCGTCGAGGGCGCCAGGCTCCACGCACTCCTTTCGCAGGGCGTGGAGCAGGTGGAGGGTCTCCGGAGTGCGGAGCTGGGAGAAGTGGTGCCACCGCTCGAGGTGTCGGTAGATCCAGCTTGGAACGGGGAGCACGCGGCCAAAGATCGAGCGGAACTCCGCGCCGAGACCGAGCCGCGGAGCAAGGAGGTTGCGAACGACACGGCCGTCGAAGGCGTCGCCGGCGAGCGCCACGCCGTCGGTGCCGAGCACGCGCGTTCGGCCTTCACGCCGGACCCGAGGCCCGACGCGCAGCAAGCAGAAGTCGCTCGTGCCACCCCCGAGATCTCCGATCAGGACGAGCTCGTCGTGGTCGAGCCCGAGTTCATAGTGGTAGGCGGCCGCGACCGGCTCGTACTCGAATTCGATCTGCGCAAATCCGGCGGCCCGGAACGCGGCGCGCAGCCGCGCGAGCGCCAGCCTTTCGTCTTCGTCGCTGCGGGCGTGGACGAAGCGCACCGGGCGCCCCACCACGGCCCGCGTGCCGAGGTCGCCAAGATCAGCCTCCGCCCCGACGCGGAGCGCGCTCAGCAGGTAGCCGATCAGCGTTTCGAGCGAGAGGTTCGTGCCGTAGACATTGGTGGAGAGGAAGAGTCGACTCCCGAGGAAGGACTTGAGCGACTGCATGAGGCGCCCCGCGCCGCCGCTTTCTCGGTAGAGCTCCATGGCCTCAGGCCCGGCCGCGGGTAGGAGGCGCCCGTTCCCCTCGCGTCGCTCAGGGTCGAAGTAGAGGATGGAGCGAAAGACAGGGGTCTCGCCCTTGCGCGTGCGAAAGCGGGCCAATGCGGGGCGCTCTCCATCCCGCACCACGGACACCGCGCTGTTCGTGGTGCCGAAATCGATCCCGACCGCCCGCGCCATGCGTCCCTCGTGGGCCTCCCTGCCGAAAAAACGCAAAAACACGACCGCCCTCCCGGCGCAGGGCCAGGGGGGTGTCGTCGAATCTCGGGCGCCAGGATAGGCTTGCGTGTGTGAGCGTGCCTCCCCGGTCGGAGCCCCGGCGCGCCCTTCTCTCGTGGAGCAGCGGCAAGGACAGTGCGTGGAGCCTGCACGTGCTGCGCCAGCGGGCAGAGGTCGAGGTCGTGGGGCTCGTGACCACGGTGAACGAGACCCACGGGCGCGTCGCGATGCACGCGGTGCGCGAGGCCTTGCTTGAGTGCCAAGCCCAAGCCGCCGGGCTGCCGCTCTGGCGCGTTCCCATCCCGAGCCCCTGCAGCAATGCCCAGTACGAGGAGGCGATGGAGCGCGTCTTGGCGAGGGCCGTGGCCGAAGGCATTCGCGCCATGGCCTTCGGGGACCTATTCCTCGAAGACATCCGGCGCTACCGCGAAGCCCGGCTCGCGGGGACGGGGATCGAGCCCATCTTCCCGCTCTGGGGGCTTCCCACCAATGGGCTGGCGCGCACGATGGTGAGAGCAGGCTTGCGGGCGCGCATCACGTGCGTCGATCCCGCCCAGCTTCCCGCGCACTTCGCAGGGCGCGAGTTCGACGAAACGCTGCTCACGACCCTCCCCGCCGGCGTGGATCCTTGCGGCGAACGCGGAGAATTTCACACGTTTGCGTATGCGGGGCCGATGTTCCGCAGCGTGGTCGGGGTGCAGAGCGGCGAGACCGTCGAACGGGATGGCTTCGTCTTCGCCGACCTCACCCCCGCTTCGGAAGAGGCGGTGTCATGAGGGCCCAAGGCCGCGCTCCTTGCAGCGCCGTTCGGTCTGGCTGCGCGAAACCCTCGAGGGCCCCCGTGCGCCGGTCCGATCTCCCGAGTGCGGGTGATGCCTGCGGTTCCCGGGCTCTTCTCAAAGACGGAAAGCCCTTCGTGGGCTATCTACAGCAGCGAAACTCAGCCCGGCGACCCGTGGATCCTCGAGAGGGTCCGCCCCCCTCCGCACGGCCCAGATCCTCGTCCACAACCTCGCGGGGCTCGCGCGCGAGAAGCGAGAAGGCGGGGTTCGAGGAGGCAGCGAGTCCAAGATGACGCCCCAGGCAGCCGCTTCGCGCCGGCTTTCGGAAAAACCGATCGCGCGAAACGAACGCCTGATCGTCGCCCTCGACGTCCCGACGCCCGACCAAGCCCGGGCTCTCGTGCGAGAGCTCGGAGACAGCGTGCAGTTTTACAAGCTCGGTCTCGAGCTCCTGCTCACCGACGGCTACTTTCGGCTCCTTGCGGAACTCGTCGCTCAAGGCAAGAAGGTCTTCGCCGACCTCAAGTTCTTCGACGTCCCGGAGACCGTCGCGGCCGCAGTCCGGCAGATGCGCAGCCGCGGGGCCTCCTTCCTGACCGTCCACGGCAACCAGAGGATCCTGGAAGCGGCGTGCCGCGAGAAGGGCGATCTCAAGATTCTAGGTGTCACGGTGCTCACAAGCTTTGATCGCGAGGACCTGGAGGATCTTGGCTTCCCGGCCGCGGTCTCGGTGGAGGAGCTCGTGCTCTCCCGGGCGAAGCGTGCGCTCGAGGCGGGGTGTGACGGCGTGATCTCGTCCGGCCTCGAGGCGAAACGACTGCGCGAGGAGCTCGGGACGCGGCTGCTTGTGGTGTCGCCGGGGATCCGGCCCTTCGAGAACCGGCTGGCCGATGACCAGAAACGCGTGATGACGGACCGCGAGGCGTTTTTGGCCGGCGCGGACTACATCGTGGTCGGCCGCCCCATCCGCAACGCACCAAGCCCGCGAGAGGCGGCCGAACGGATCCAGGCGACGATCGCGGAGGTGTTTTCCAACTAGCGGCGAGGTTTCCGCTTCGCTGCGTTCGCGCTCCAGCGCCGAGTCCTAGAGGCACTGCCCCACCGGTCCCTCGAAGCCGCGGCCGCGTTCCAGGTCGTCGTCCGAGATCCGGGGAGACCGGGCCTCCCTTTTGCGATGGCCGCGAGCCAGTCCCGCCCGCGCCCGGGTTACACTGCGCCGATGCCGCGCGCCCGCAGGACCACGACCCTGCCCTGGACTCTGCGCATGATCGAACGCTCGGGGGTCACTCCTTTTTGGGTCGGGTTCGCAGTGGCGGCAGGGTACCTCGCGCTCTCTCTCCTCTGGCACAACCTCGCTGGGCCCTACCATGGAATCTACGTGCACGACGTGCCGTTCTGGCGCACCGGCTGGAGAGTCGAGCTGGTCTTCGGGCTTCTGTTTGCCGTTCCCCTCTCGCTAGCGACCTGGGTCCTCCGCGGCGCACGGCGGGATTTCGACGCCCTTCGCCCGGTGCTGCGGCTCTCGGAAAAAGAGGCTGCAGCAATGCGCGCCGGGCTCATGCGGTTCCGGCGGCGAGATCTCGTGATCGCGGGCCTTTCTGGGATCGCGGCGGGCTTCGCCTTGAATGCGGCGGTGACTCTGCTGCTCCACAGCGAGGTCGCGCACGATCCGATCTGGCGTGTGCCGCGCGACCTTGTGCTCTCCTGGCTCGTGGCACGCCTCGTGTTCATCGCGCTCGAGCTCGGGCGCCGCTTCTCGAGGCTCGGCGAAGAGCACGCGCACGTCGACCTCCTCGACCCGCGTCCACTCGCACCGTTTGCGCGGTTCGCCCTTCGCTCGGCGGGTTCGATCCTCGTCAGTGCGTCGCTATGCGCGCCGCTCTTCGAGGAGTTGGAGGCCCTTCCGGTCACGATCGCGATCGTGGTGTGGATTGTGCTTCTGGCGGTGGGGGCGCTATTGCTCCCGGTCCGGGGCGTGCACCGGCGCATCCGCAGCGTGAAGCGGGCCGAGCTCTGGCGCGTGCGCGGCATGATCTCGGCGACGCGGCAAAACGCACTCGCGGCGGGCCATCCGCAGGCGCTGGCCTCCGCTGCGGCGCTGCAGGGGCTTGCCGCGTACCTCACACTGGTCTCAGGCCTTTCGGAATGGCCGTTCGAGACGGCGACCCTCGTGCAGTTCGGTGCCTATCTCGCTTTGCCCGTGGGCTCATGGCTCGGAGGCGCCATCATGGAGCGGCTCGTCGCACTGTGGTTTCACTGAGCGGCCGCTAGGCTTCCTGCGCCTCGCGCAGCCTCGCCAGCACGCTGTAGTCCTCCAGTGTCGTCGTGTCCTGACCGGTCTCCTTGCCCGCTGCGATGTCGCGCAGCAG
>DOUU01000437.1:268-6526 GCA_003520425.1 Deltaproteobacteria bacterium | reverse complement strand
GAGTGCATGACGTACTTCATCCCGTGGTTCCAGGAGCACCGCCACGTGCTGTTCGTCGCGATCTCGATCATGGGAACCGTGAAGTTCTCCCTGGTCGTCGCGTTCTACATGCACATGCGACACGACGCGAACTTCTATAAGGAAGTGTTCATCATTCCCCTCCTGATCGCGGTGGTCATCACGATCATCGTGACCATGCTGACCGCGACCCGACTCCTTCCCTCCCCGCACCTCTAGGGTCGACGCCGTGCGCCCCCCCACCCAGACTCTCGGCGCGGCACTCGCACTGCTCGTGCTGTGCGTCGCGGCGCCCGGGCTCGCGCGCGCCCACGAAGGCACGGCGGGCGAGGCGATCGTGCTGCCGGGGAGCACGGCGAGGACGCCCGAGGAGCAGGTCCTGGCGGCGCAGCAAGCGGCCGCGATCCTGACCGCCCGGCCTTGGGAGCACCAGACGGCCATCGCAAAGGCGTGGGCAGAACCGCAGCGCGCATTTTCCGAGCTCGATCTGCACCCGAGCGTCGTGGTCGGCACGGCCCTCTTTGCGCTCGTCTATGCGCTCGGCGTGGGCCCGCTGCGGCGCCGCTATGCCCTGGGTCCTCCGGCCACGAAGGCCCAGATCGCCTGGTTCGGCGGAAGCTGCCTCCTGCTCCTCGTCGCGCTGGATGGTCCGCTCCACCACCTCTCCGACTACTATCTCCTCTGCGCGCACATGCTCCAGCATATGCTGCTCGCCCTGATCTATGCGCCGATGCTTCTGGCGGGCATCCCCGGCTGGCTGCTCTCGCCGATTCTGCGGGGTCCCGGCCTTTTGCGCCTTGGGCGCCTGCTCACAAACCCGCTCGTCGCGTATCTCCTGTTCACAGCCACCCTGATCGGCTGGCACCTCCCGCCCGCCTATGAGCTCGCGCTCCGGGACCACAACTGGCACATCGTTCAGCACCTCATGTTCCTGGTGTCGGCGGTCCTCCTGTGGTGGCCGGTCCTCGGCCCTGCGCGCGAGCTGCCGCGGCTGTCCTATCTCTGGCAGATCGGGTACCTGTTCGTGCTGCAGATCCCTATGTTCTCGCTTGGGGCGCTCATGGCCTTGGCCGAGTATCCGCTCTATCCCTTCTACAGCTTGGCGCCGCGCGTCGTGCCGGGACTCGACTGGCTCACGGACCAGCAGTACGCGGGGCTGCTCATGTGGCTGCCCGGCCATCTCGTCCTTTGGCTGCCAATGGGCATTCTCTTTTTCCGCTGGTTCGCTTCCCAGCGCGACGACGCGACGGGGCTCGAACCTGCGCGGCGGGGTGCGCGGTGAGCGGAGCGGCAGTGAGCCGGATGCGGGGCTACGTGGCGCTCACGAAGCCGCGCATCCTCCTGCTCGTGATCTTTACGGGGCTCCCGGTGATGGGGATGGCGACCGGAGCCCGGCCGTCTCCTCTTTTGGTCGTGGCGACGCTCCTCGGAACCGCTCTCGCTGCGGCCGCGGCAAACACCCTCAACTGCTACATCGAGCGCGATCGCGACGCGCTGATGGCACGGACCCGAACGCGTCCGCTTCCCGCAAACGTGCTTCAACCGAGCGAGGCGCTCGTCTTCGGACTTGCGCTGGCTGTCCTCGCCATCGGGATCTTGCTCGCCACGGGCGGCCCACTGGCCGCCGGGCTGGGTATCGCCAGCATCCTGTTCTACGTCTTCGTGTACACGGTGTGGCTGAAGCCTCGTTCGCCGCTCAACGCCGTGATCGGGGGGGCTGCCGGCGCCGTCGCCCCCGTGATCGCCGATGCCGCAGTCCACGGCCACATCTCGGCGGCAGGCTGGATCCTGTTCGCGATCATCCTGTTGTGGCAGCCGCCCCACGTCTGGGCGATCGCGCTCTTCCGCAAGGACGACTACCAGAGGGCGGGCATCCCGATGATGCCGAACGTGGTCGGCGACCAGCCGACGCGCTGGCGGATGCTCTGGTACACGCTCGCGCTTGTGCCGGTCACGCTGGCTCCGCTGCCGCTCGGCGTGCTCGGCTTTCCCTACGCCGTATGCGCGGCAGGGCTCGACGTCTGGTTCGTCTGGCACTGCGTCCGCGTGCTGCGCGAGCGCACCGACCGCGCCGCGCGCCGCATGTTCCACGTGAGCTTGATCTACCTCTTCGCGCTCTTCGCGGCGATGCTCGTCGACCTGGCGGTGCGCTAACAGGCGGCCTTCGCGACCCGCTACTCCTCCCAGATCTTGCTGAGGCCGCGTCCCGCACCGGGATGGGTGCGCCAGAAGTACGCAGACATTGCGACCGCGGCGAGCAGGTTCGCGGCGGCGACGGACGAAGCCCCGAGGGCCCCGATCACGCCAGGGGCAAGGGCCATCGTGAAGGCGAAGAACGCGGCCTCAAAGCAGACGAACAAGAGGAGCAGCAGGATCGCAAGCGGAGGATTCGACTCGAACTGCGCCACCATGAAGGAGAAGGCCATGCCTGCGGCGACGAACAGCGCCATATGCACCCCGGTGTAGGCGAAGACCATGGGAATGTTCACCGCGGTGATCTTGTCCATGCTGGAGCCAAGAAAGAGGGCGCTCCCGAGCAGCGAAGGCGTCCAGAGCGGCCTGCCCTCGATCGTATCGACCAAGAGATAGAAAAGGGCGACCGTCAGGCCGCCAATCACTCCGGAGAAAACGCCGTCGGCGGCGATCGAGCTCGATCGCGCCCGGATTTCAGCCGGTGCGGGAGCGTGGGAGGTGACGCCCATGGAGTCCTCCGTCATGGGGGGGTCGGAGCACTGTCTTCACCTTCCTCCCCGGAGGATCTCCCGTCAACTGCTGTTTTGCCCCGCCTCCGCGTGAGGGTTGGCTAGACTTCGCTTTCTCCTGCGCTTGCGAGGCGTCTGTGTCGCGCTTTCGCCCCGGCCTCGTCCCCACCCTCTCCGCCGCCTTCGCGGTGGGAGTGCTGTGCATCCTCGGCGCATGGCAGGTGCGGCGCCTCCATTGGCGCGAGGCAGATCTTGCGGCAAAAAACGCGCAGATCGACCGCGAACCTCTTGCCCTGGCCGACGCTCTCGCCGATCCTGCCGCGAACGCCTACCGGCGCGTCTTCGCCCAAGGGACCTACGATCGCACCCAGTCCATTGTGGTCACTCCCGTGAGCCGCGGACTTGAAGAGGGTGCACGCGTGCTCACTCCGCTCCTGGTCCCGGGCGCAGGCCTCGCCGTGCTGGTGGATCGTGGCTGGGTCGCGTCGTCTTCTCTCGACGCTTTCCTCGCTTCGGAGCTTGCGAAAGGGCCGCTTCCAGCAGAAGTGATCGGCCTCGCCTTTCCGCTGCGGATCGGCGATGCGGCCCCGGGGACTCGTGAGCCCGCCTCACGTCGTGTGCGCTGGGCGCGCTTCGATCCCTCGCGGCAGGCCCAGGTTCGAGCTCTCCAGGCGCAGGTGCCCTACCGACTGGCTCCCCTTCTCCTCCAGGCTCAGGCCGATGGCACGACGCAGCTCCCTCTCGGTGGCTTCGAGCGACCGACGAGTCCGGTCGACCATCGCAGCTACGCGATTACCTGGTTCAGCATGGCCGCCATCGCCCTCGCGACCTGGGTGGGGCTGGGTCTCAAGCAGGGGAGAGACCGCCCTCCGACGGAGTTGCGCGACGCGGAGCCGCCGCCGGGCAACGTCGCGTAGCGCAGGGTGGCTCGCCCTTGCCTGGAACCGGGGCCCGCTCTCTGCTCCGAAGGCCTCACGGTTTCGGGTTTCTCATCGGGACGCAGCTCGCCTGCGAAGTCGTCGCAGAAAGAGCGGACGCAAGCGCCTGGCCGCCCTCGCGCCTCGCCTAGGATGCGCGCTTCGCGATGAGGAGCAGGATCTCGTCCTCCTCCGGGAAGCGGCCCGTCTCGTTCTTGGAGAAGATCCGTTCTCCGTCGACCCACACATCGAAGATGCCATTGTGGCCCCGCACGAGGGTGGCGTCGATGGCGAAGCGTTTTCGGATCGCGGCCGCCAGACTGGTGGCCCGGGGCAAATAGTTTCAGGGTACGCAGTAGGTGATGGAGATCTTCATCGCGAAAACTCCGGATGGTGCGCTCCCGGGACGAGCCAGGGTGCGCGGGAATCCCAGGTGGGCCGTGACTCGCAACCCGTCGGATAGCGATCATAGGCCGGAGTCCTGAGGAAGCGAGGGTGTGCCTCTGGGCCGCCCATGAGCGCCTAGACCTCGAGCTCGACGAGCTCGGCCTCAACGCCCGCAGCCTGAATGCGAAGCCGTGCCAGCGCCACCGGGAGTCGAAAGCGTCGCGGTCCTGCGCTTCCGGGGTTCAGGTAGAGCACGCCTTCCCGGCGCTCCAGTTTGGGCCGGTGGGAGTGCCCGGCAATGACGGCGTGGAAGCCCGCCGCCTTGGGATCCAGGTCGAGCTCGGCCAAGTCGTGCAGGACGAAGACGAGGACGCCAGCCACGTCGACCAGTTCCGTCGCCGCAAGGCTCTCGGCCCAAGCTCCGCGGTCGTTGTTTCCGCGCACGGCCACGACCGGCGCGAGGGCGCGGAGCGCCTCCAACACAGCCGGGTGACCCACGTCGCCGGCGTGCACGATCAAGTCGGAGCCGCGAAGCGCCTCCATGGCCTGCGGTCGGACGAGGCCGTGGGTATCGGAAATCACACCAATGGACGCCGGCGCCCTCACTGCGGTTGCCCCTGAATCCCGCGCACGCCTGGTGTCCGTCGGCTGCCTCTCGAGGCAGGGTGCGCGCGGTTGAAGGATCAAAGCCAGCGTCGAACGCGGGCTCCGTAGTCAATACTCACGGCCGAACTTCGCTTCCAGACAGCGCTCCTCGCGATCGATGACCTTGCGTTGCCTGGTGAGAAGGACAGCGGGAAGAATTCGACAAGACCAAAAGCTCTCCCCGCCGAGTGTAGGTCACGGGGGGCGGGGATAAATCCCTAGGCGCCCACCACGGTGATCCAGAACGAGGTCACCACTCCCCATACGGCGTTGAAAAACAGGACCGCAAGAGGGGTGAGAGCGCCGAGAGCAAGCCCGAGAAGACCTGCCTTCGTCCTCAGCGGGAAGACGACGAGCAGCTGCACCACGCTCGGGCCGAGGCTGAGCAACAGCCCCTTGCGGACCCAGCCCCAGGCAATCGGGACGAGGAAGAGCGCCCCCCAAAGGCCGCCCCACACGATGCGCGGGTAGAGCCAGCCCGGCGTAAGAGCGGGAGCGATCGCGACGCCGAGGCTGTGGGCCACGCCGAGCCTGCCGACCCCCCACACGACGATGCTGTTGGCCAGGCCTCCGAGCGCACCAGCGGAGAAGTAGAGGCTCAGCGAACGGGCGACGGGCATGCGTTCTCCCTGGCTGCTGCGGTTGCCATCCCGTGTGCGATACCGGCCGGGGGAGCCCCTGGCGGCGGGAGACGGGACCGACCCGGCCACCAAGGGCAAGTCAAACATAAAGCCCAGGGGGCTGCGATGCCAAGAGATTCGCGCACTCGCCGTTGCCTTTGGGACCGCCTCGCGAAGGACAAAGTCCCGCTCGCCCCCGCAGCGGGACCCTTGTGGGAATCGCTCCAGTACGCCATGGAATGCGCCGTGTGGCTCGACGTCATGCTCTTCGGCGCCGCATTTCTCGCCGGTGTCGTGAACTCCATGGCGGGTGGGGGAACACTCCTCACCTTTCCTGCCCTCCTCTCGGCGGGTCTACCCGCAGTGACGGCAAATGCGACGAGCACGGTGGCGCTGGTCCCCGGATCGTTCAGTGCCTTCTGGGGCTATCGCGGCGAGGTGCAAGGCGAGGGACGGCTCCTCACCGCCATGGCCGTGCCGAGCCTGATGGGCGGAACGCTCGGCGCCTTGGCAGCCGACCGGGTCGGCGACGCCCTCTTCGCCAAGCTCGCGCCGCTCCTTGTGCTCGGCGCGACCGTCCTTTTCATGGCCCAAGAGCCGCTGCGCCGCTGGTCGCGCCAGGTCTCCGGCTTTGGGGGGGTGGGAGGCCGCGAGCGGCGGGCGCTCGGCGCGATCGCGGGATTTCAGCTCTTGGTGGCTCTCTATGGGGGATTTTTCGGCGCGGGGATCGGCATCCTCATGCTGGCGTCCCTGGGGCTCCTCGGACTGCGGGACATCCACCGAATGAACGGCCTCAAGAACATCGCCGCGGTCTGTATCAACGGGCTTGCGGCTTTGACGTTTGCAGCCTGCGGCCGCGTCAACTGGCCGATCGCCAGCTTCATGATCGTAGGCGGGGTCGCGGGTGGCTACACTGGAGCGGGTCTTGCGCAGCGGCTTGGCCAGCAGATGGTGCGCCGATTCATCGTG
>DOUU01000437.1:0-132 GCA_003520425.1 Deltaproteobacteria bacterium | reverse complement strand
CTGCGCCGCATTCTCCCCGAGCATGGCACGGATCTCGGCGGGCTTGAGGTTCCAGAACGTATGACGCAGGGCCTCGCGCGTATAGGGGAAGGTCCCCTCGTAGTGGGGGTAGTCGTTTCCCCAAAGAATGCG
>DOUU01000006.1 GCA_003520425.1 Deltaproteobacteria bacterium | reverse complement strand
TGGTTCACCGCGCCCACGAGCTCCGCACCGCCGCGCAGCGCAATCACGGAGCGGCGAGGCACACGCAGTACGAACCGGCTGATGGCCTCGCACTGGATGACCGCCCAGGCCATGAAGAAGACGAGCTTGTCGATCACGGTGACCGCGAAAAAGAGCGGCAGATCGGCCTGGCGGGTCTGGGCGTAGAGCTTGCTCCAGTCCGTCGCGAAGCCAAACACATAGATCAGGGCCGGGACGGAGATCGCCCANNGGGGCGAATCATACCCTTCCCGCTCGCTCACCGGCCCGGGCCTGCTACACCCCCCTCGTGCGCGCCATGACGCTGTTCGAGCCGGCGCCTGTCGAGAGGCGGCCACTGCACCAGGAGGAGCGGGAAACCCCGCAGGCCGGCCCGGGTGAGGTGCTGGTGCGGGTCGAGGCGTGCGGCGTTTGCCGGACGGACCTCCATGTGGCCGAAGGAGATCTGGCGCCGCACAAGCGGCCGATCGTTCCCGGACACGAGGTCGTGGGCACGGTGGTGGCCTGCGGCGCTGGGGCGACGCGCCTTTCCGAAGGGGAGCGGGTCGGCGTGGCGTGGGTGCACCGAACCTGCGGCACCTGCCGCTTTTGCCTCCGCGGAGAGGAAAACCTTTGCCTCGCGCCGCTCTTCACGGGGTGGGATGTGGACGGCGGCTACGCGGATTTCACCGTCGCGCCTGAGGCATTTGTGCACCCGCTGCCGGCGGGACTCGGGGCGCGCGAGGCGGCACCCCTGCTTTGCGCGGGAATCATCGGGTACCGCGCGTACCGGCAGTCGGAAATCCCACCGGGAGGGCGCCTTGGGCTTTGGGGCTTCGGCGGCTCGGCGCACATCGTGATTCAGCTCGCGCGCCACGCGGGCTGCGAGGTCTACGTGTTTACCCGCGAAGATCGCCATCGCAGCCTCGCCGAGGAGCTGGGAGCTGCCTGGGTCGGCGGGAGCTTCGAGGCATCGCCGCACAAGCTCGACGCCGCGATTCTGTTCGCGCCCGCAGGGGAGCTGGTTCCGGCGGCGCTGGAGCAGCTCGACCGGGGCGCCACGCTGGCAGTCGCCGGGATCCACCTCTCGCAGATCCCCGCCCTCGACTACGAGCGCCACCTCTTCCAGGAGCGGAGGCTCCGCAGCGTGACCGCGAATACCCGCGGCGATGCGCGAGCGCTGCTCGATCTCGCTCGGGAGATCCCGCTCGTGACCCATACGATGCCCTACCCTCTTGCCGCCGCGAACGAGGCCTTGGCCGACCTGAAGCACGATCGCATCCGCGGCGCCGCCGTCCTCGAGATGGGAGCCTGAGCAAAGACGCAAGCGGGACGCGATGCGCCCTCGTCGGGTCCCTTCTGCACGGCTTGGGACCGTCGCGCCTAGACCCGAAGGCCGCGCGTGCGCACGCCGAGGTCCTGCTGCACGAGCGTGTAGGCCGTCCGCGCCCATTCCACGAGCAGGGGCCGCGTATCCCGCGGATCGATGATCTCCTCGACGCCGAAGGCCTCCGCTGTGAGAAGGGGCGAGCGGAGCGACGCGAGCTCCTCTTCGAGCTGCTTGCGCAATGCTTCCGCGTCCGCCGCCGCGTCGAGCTGTCTGCGGTAGGCGGCCTCGACTCCTCCTTCGATCGGCAGCGAGCCCCATTCCCCCGAAGGCCAGGCGTAGCGCAGGTTGAGTCGGTGGTGCTGCCCGTGCCCGGCACCCGCCACACCGAAGACGCGCCGCACGATCACCGAGCACCAAGGCACGCGCGCCTGATAGACAGCGATCAGCGCCCGCACTCCTTGCCGCACGGTGCCACGCTTCTCGGCCTCGGGACCGATCAGGAAGCCCGGGTTGTCGACGAAGTTCACGACGGGCAGATGGAACTGGTCACAGAAATCCACGAAACGCGCCATCTTCTGCGACGCATCGGCATCGGGCGCGCCCGCCCGCTGCCGCGGATCATTCGCCATGACGCCGACAGGGATGCCGTCGAGGCGCGCCAGCGCCGTCGCGACCGGCCGACCGTAGCCCCGGGCGAGTTCGAAGATCGAGCCGCGGTCGAGCACGAGCTCGAGGAGCTTGCGAACGTCATACGTTTTTCGGCGCTCGCGCGGAACGAGTGAGAGCAAGAACTCCTCTCGCCGCTCTGGATCGTCGAGCGGCTCGCAGCGGGGAGGGGCCTCGAAGACCGACGCCGGGAGGTAGGAGAGGAAGCGGCGCACCTGCGCGAGAGCGTCGTCCTCCGTTGCTGCCTCGTTGTCGACGACGCCGCTCCCGCGCGCATGAATCGCGGCGCCACCGAGCTCCTCTTTGGTGACCTCTTTGCCAAGGGCCCGCCGCACGACGGGCGGCCCGGCCACGAACACCTGACTTGTGCCGCGCACCATCACCGAGAAATGGGCGGCGGCGACCCGGGCCGCGCCAAGGCCGGCCACCGGGCCGAGGGCGGCCGCCGCAACGGGCACGAGGGACAAAAGTTCCGCCGAGACATTCCAGTCGGGGAGCGCCGGCACATAGGAGCGTCGCATGGACTTCTGCTGTTTGACGCTCCCGCCTCCGCCCGTTCCATCCACCAATCGGACCAGGGGAAGCCGCAGATCGTACGCTGCCTTTTCCGCCCAGCCCATCTTGTTGCCGACCGCCCCGTCGGCCGCTCCGCCGCGCACGGTGAAGTCGTCGCCGCCCACCACCACACGGCGTCCTTCGATGCGGCCGGTACCGCACACGAAGTTCGACGGGGTA
Source organism: Deltaproteobacteria bacterium (assembly GCA_003520425.1). Classification (GTDB taxonomy): domain Bacteria; phylum Myxococcota_A; class UBA9160; order UBA9160; family UBA9160; genus UBA9160. The sequence goes on along the minus strand of DOUU01000006.1, from coordinate 25,871 downwards.
AGGCTTGTGAGGCGACCGTTCGCGTCGTACTCCGCGCGCGCCGCCAGGATCCCGGTTTCGTGGAAGGAGCCGGGGTCGAGCAGCCGGTCGATGCGCTCTCGCACCGTGAGTCGCCCGGCCGCCCGCGCGCGAGCGACACGTTCCGCTCCGCCCATCTCTTGCGCCAGCTTTGAGCGGCGCTCGATCTCCTCGAGCTCCGGCTTCCACGACATGGCGCGTATAGTACCCGAGCGGGGTGACGCTCGGGCGCGACGCTCGGTCGCTCTCCAAGGCTATGGTCGAGGCGTGCCGGAGTCACATTTTCTCGCTGAACTCGTTCTCGCCCTTGCGATTGCCGCGGTCGGGGTCGCGCTGTTCGAGCGCGTGCGCCTGCCGCCGATTGCGGGGTTTCTGCTGATCGGTGCGCTCCTCGGTCCGGGGGGCCTCGCGCTCGCGCCCCGCTCGCCTGAGGTGCGGAGGCTGGCCGAGTTCGGCGTCGTCCTCCTGCTCTTCGAGGTCGGCCTCGAGCTTCCGTTCGACGCGCTGCGGCGCAGCTGGCGCACGACCGTGGTCGCTGGCGGATTGCAGGTCGCTCTCACGATCGCCGCGGTGAGCGCCGGCGCGATCGCCCTCGGCCTCCGACCGGCCACCGCGATCGTCATGGGCGGACTCGTCGCCATGTCGAGCACCGCCCTCGTGATGCGCCTCTTGTCGGAGGGAGGTGATACCGACGCGCCCCACGGGCAGCTCTCGATCGGGGTACTGATCTTCCAGGATCTGTGCATCGTGCCCCTGTTGGTGGCCCTTCCCATGCTTTCGGGCGAAGTGCCGCCTCAGCTGAACGCGATCGCTCTGGCGCTCGCCAAGGCGGCGGCGGCGCTGGCCGTGCTCTTCGTGGCGACCGGCTACGCGGTGCCCTGGGCGCTCGATCGTCTCGTGCGCGTGCGATCCCGGGAGCTGTTCAGCCTGATCGCCTTTCTTCTGGCTGTGGGATCCGCCGTCGGCGCGGAGGAGATGGGACTCACGCTGGCTGTGGGTGCATTCTCCGCCGGCGTCATGCTCGGCTCCTCGCCCTATGCACATCAGCTCACGGCCGAAATTGCCCCGCTCCGCGGCGTCCTGCTCGGCGTCTTCTTCACAGCCGTCGGCATGCTCTTCGATGCACGGACGGCAGCGCAGCTTTGGCCCGAAGTGCTGCTCTACGTCGTGGCGGTCGTGCCGCTCAAGGCAGCGATTGTGTTTTTCGTGGTCACGACGGCTTTGCAGCGCAGCCCGCGCGTTGCAGCCCTGACGGGCCTTGCGCTTGCCCAGACCGGCGAGTTCTCATTCGTGCTGTCCAATCGCGCTTCCGCGGCGGGAGTGCTCAGTGCGGACCTTCAGCAGGTGTTCGTCGCGGGCTCGATCGCGAGCCTCGTGGCAACGCCGTTTCTGATCCAGCTTGCGCCGCGGCTCACACGCTTCGCAGGGGGCCCCGCGGCCGCTGCGGGGCCTCCCGCAAGGATCGAGGTTGCCGCCCGCGGAGCGCCGCGCGTCTTGCTCGTTGGCTACGGCCTCACCGGGCGCACGATCGCAGGGGTTCTGCGGGCCGCCAAAATTCCCTACTGTGCCGTCGACGCCAACCCGCAGAACGTGCAACGCGCGCGGCGCGGGGGCGATTCCGTTGTGTATGGCGATGCCACGCACCCCACGCTCCTGCGAAGGATCGGCGCCGAAGGTGCCCGGGTNNCGGGTCGGCGCCGAAGGTGCCCGGGTGGTCGCGGTCGCGATCTCGGATCCCCTCGCCACACGCAGCGTTGTCTCACACCTACACAGCCTTGCGCCGCGAGCGCAGATCATCGCGCGCACGCGTTATGTCGCCGATTCGGACAAGCTCTACCAGGCGGGGGCCTCTGCGGTGGTCGCTGAGGAGTTCGAAGCCACGCTCGACATGATGAACGCCGTAGGCCGGGTCGCGGGGGTTCCCGAGGGTGCGCTGACGCGCGTGGCCGACCAGCTGCGGGAGGAGGGCTACGAGACGCTGCGCGCTCCCGCCACGCTCCTTGCAGACCCTTGGTTCGCGGATCTCTTGGCCGAGGCATCGAGCGAGTGGGTGGTGGTGCCCCAGGGAGCGGGGGCGGGCCGCTCGATCGGCGAGCTTGCGGNNTGCGGAGGGGACGCAGGTGAACCCCGAACCCGACCGCAGACTCGCAGCCGGGGACCGGATCTTGGCGCTCGGAAACGCCGAGGCGCTGGCGAAGCTGCGAGCGCTCCTGGGAGAGGGTCCTTGAAGGCTCTCGTCCTCGACTTCGACGGCGTCATCGCGCAGAGCGCGCCCGAGTCCTTTCGCGTCGCCCTCCGCACCTATCTACAGCTGAGTCCCGAAAGCCCTCTCGCGAAGAGAGAGACCGAGGCGCTCTACCAGGGATTCGTGGAGCTCATGCCCCTCGGCAATCGCGCCGAGGACTTCGGGGTCGCGCTGCGGGCGCTCGAAGCGGGGACGAAGATTTCCGACCAGGCCAGCTACGACGCCTTCTACAACCGACTCGATCCCGCCTGGAGGCGCGAGTTCCATCGCCTCTTCTACGAGGTGCGCGCGGCATTCGCTGCCGCGGATCCCCCTGGATGGCGGGCTCTCCTTCCTCCGTATGGCACGTTTCTCGAGGTGCTGCGGCGCCACGCGGGCGAGGTCCTGCTCGCCATCGCCTCGGCCAAGGACAGCGCTTCGGTCCGCGCGTTGCTCGAAAGCTACGGCGTGCAGGAGCTGTTCCCTCCGGAGCTCATCCTCGACAAGGAGACGGGCGTTCACAAGACGAGCCACCTCGAACACCTGCACCGCCTTCTCGGGCTCCCCTACGCGGAGTTCACCTTCGTGGACGACAAGGTGAACCATCTTGACGCGGTTTCGCGCCTCGGCGTGCGCTGCGCCCTGGCGGCGTGGGGGTACAACGGACCCCGCGAACGCGCCTTGGCCCACGAACACGGGCACCTCGTTTGCCGGCTTGACGAGGTCGAAAGGCTGCTCTTCGCCTTCTCGCCCGATCCTGGCGCAGAGCGCTAGGAAGCCGGTCCACCGCTTGGCGCCGTTCAGGCGCTTTTCGTTTTCGCTTTGGCCCTCGCTCGTCGATCAGGGACGCGTTCGCCGCCTACCGGCAGCACGTCGCGGCCGTGGAGGCCTGCGAGAGGCGGAGCTTGCCGAGCCTGCGGCGAGCGACCTAAGCTCGCCGTGGTCAAGGCGGATCGGCGCAATCGAGGGCACGCGATGCGGCCCCGCCGCACGAGGAGTGAGATGGACCTTGCCTTTCGCATGCACGCCGAGCGCACGCCCAACCCCAACAGCATCAAGTGGGTGCTCGGGCAATCCGTCGTCGAAGGCGGTGTGAGTGCCCATTTTCAATCCGCCCCTGCGCTCGACGTTTCGCCCCTCGCAGCCAAGCTCTTCGCCGTCCCGGGGGTGATCGGAGTCTTTCTCGCAGGCAACTTCATTACCGTCACCAAGCGAGACGACGTCGAGTGGGCAGACATTGCACAGGCGCTCGTCGACGCGATTAAGGGCTTCTTCGGATCGGGCGAGAAGGCGTTGGGACCGGCCTTCCAGGCCAAGGCGAGCGGGCCCGCCGGTGCCGTCGAGGAGCGCATTCGGCTCATCTTGGAGCAGGAGATCCGCCCTGCCGTGGCCATGGACGGCGGGGATGTGATTTTCGCGGGTTACAGGGACGGGGTCGTGGAGCTGTACATGCAGGGCTCATGCAGCGGGTGTCCCAGCTCGCGTGCGACGCTCAAACTCGGGATCGAAGCTCGACTCAAGGAAGAGATCCCCGAGATCACAGAGGTCGTTGCGGTCTAGCGGGTCCGGGCGCTCACCCCCCTGACGGCGCCTACGACGAAGTAGCAGCGGGAGAGGATCGAGAAGCCGATGACCCAGGGGGAATGGCTCGAGCCGNNGAGCCGCGACCGGTCCGGCCGACCCGTGGCAGGCGCCGCCGACGCCTGCTGTTGCGCGGATGGCTCACCTTGGCGGCGCTCGCAGCGAGCCTGAGCGCGTTCGGGACACTTCTGGCCCGTCGGGTGAGCGCGGGCTCGAATCCGCAGCCCACTGCGGCGGCGCCCGTTTCCCCTTCACCGCAGTCCGCGGCCCAACACGGAGCCCCCGAGGTCGGGCTCGCCCCGCCGCCGAAGGAAGAGCCCGAGCCCCTTCCCGCCGAGCTCTTGGCGCACCTTCCCGTGACCCGCGACGTCTTGGAGCCCGCGGCCGCGCTCGTTGCGCGTGGCGCAGACGCAGCCCACGACGACGATTCCCTGTTCGAGCTCTTGCCGAGCCCGCCCACAGAGACGGCAATCGCGAGCCCGGTCAAGGTCGAGTACACGTTCGACCCTCAGTTAACGCGCCGCATCTTCGATCTCCTTTCTGAGAGAGGCGTCCAGCTCGCCAACATCATCGTGATGGACCCCGCGACGGGTCGGCTCCTCGCTTACGTGTCGAGTGATACCCAGCGGTTTCCACCGAACCGTACCTACCCCGCGGCGTCGCTCATCAAAGTGGTTACTGCCGCGGCTGCGCTGCACCATGACCGCGAGCGTGCGGAGCAGCCGTGCCACTTTCTCGGCAGCCCCTACCAGCTCACTCCGGCGCGCATCAATCCCCCGCGCCGGGGTCAGACCGTGACGCTCGAGCGCGCGCTCGCCACCTCGAACAACCAGTGCTTCGCGCAGCTTGCGGTCCACACCCTCGGGACCGACGCGATGGTCGACGCCATCAAGCGTTTCGGCTTCCTGCGGCCGCCGGCTCCGGGCCACGCCGCGGGCACGGTCGATCCCGGCGCGGACCTCTACGACCTGGGCCGCCTCGGTTGCGGGCTTTGGGGCACCTGGATCACGCCGCTCCATGCCGTCCAGCTCGGGGCGAGCCTCGCCGAAGGCCAGATCGTCGACCCTTGGTGGATCGAGCACGCAACCGACGCCCAGGGGCGCGAGCTTGAGTTGCCCCCCCACCACGCACCTCGGCAGGTGATGACGCCGGCGCTGGCAGAGGAGCTGCGCTCGATGCTCGTCGAGACCACCGTGAGCGGTACCGCCCGGCGCGGCTTCCACGATCGCGGCGGGAACCCCCTGCTCGGCTCCATCCAGGTTGCCGGCAAAACGGGCAGCCTGAACGGGACGGACCCGGCCGGGCGCTACGAGTGGTTCACGGGCGTGGCGCCCGCCGACCATCCGAGCGTGGCAATCGCCGTCGTGGTGGTGCTCCAGCAGCGCTACTGGCTCCATGCCTCGCAAATCGCGGGCGAAGTGCTGCGCTCCTATTTCTGCGAGTCGGGAGCGACTTGCAGCGACGCCTCCACGAGCTCCGCGGCGGCCTCCGGCGACCACCCCACTCGCCACGCATCGCGCCATTCGCGCCACCACCGACTCCATGCGCGGGGCGGGTGACACGGTGTTGCGCCTCGCCTCGAGCCTCAGCGTGGGCGCTTCAAAAGGAAGGGCTCAAGGCGCGGAGGCGTCGCCGGTCCGAAGGCGGCGGGGCCTGTGATGCGGGCAGTTTTCGAGGTGGCGCGCGCCGGCGCCGCGAGAGAGGATTCGTGAGGCCCGACAATCGGTGCTACCGGTGCTCCAATGGGGAGGATCGGCGGCGGCGCCCCGCTCCCGGCGCACGGAGGAAGGCATGGTCGCAGTGATCGCGACGCTTGAGGTCAAAGAAGGGAAGGAAGCTGAGTTCGAAGCGGTGATGAAGGATCTCGCGGCCAAGACCCTCGCCAACGAGACCGGCTGTGGACTCTATGCCCTTCATCGCGGCAAAGGAGAGCGGACCTACGTGGTGCTCGAGCGCTACGTGGACCGGGCAGCCCTCGCTGCCCACTCGTCGTCCGAGCATTTCCGCGCGGCGATGCCGCGCCTCATGCCTTGCCTCGCGGCGGCGCCGAAGATCGAGACGCTCGAAGAAGTGACGTAGGGCGGGAGCCCTAAGACTTCTCCTTCGCCGCCGCCTTCTTTCGAGCGAGTCGCCGCTTGCGTTTCACATTGTGGCGCTGGCGTTTGATCTTCTGCTTGCTCTTGCTGCGGGCCATCGGACGCTCCGTCGTGAGATCGTCGGGTCCGCTTTATAACCGAGGAGCGGAGGGACGCCAAGCCGCGGAGCAATCAGCGCGGCAGGATTTCGGCGACGACCGCACCCAGCGAGCCCGCCTCGCCGTCGTCGAGCGATTCCACCGGCGGCAGAGCCGCGACCAGGGCTTCGAGGCGTCGCGCCGCTTCCTCCGGGACGTCCTCGAAACGCAGGGCCACAGCGCCCTCCGGCCCCGCGCGCACCACCTTCGCACGCAGTAGGAATGGCTCCTCCCGCATCCCTGCATACACTGCAAGCCGTAGGTCTGCTCCGAGCTCGAGGCCGGGGTGGGGATCAATGCGCATTCCGCTTACCGAAAGGTCGCGCCCCATGAGAACCCGGCTCGCCTCGTCCTCGAGCACCTGGACTCGCCTCGGGTAAGAGCCGCGGGGGTGGCGGCGTCGTTCACTCGGGCCCGCTGCGGGCTCCTGCGGTTCGGGCTCGGGGTCCGCAGACTGCGCGGCGAGGGCGCGCCGGCGGACCATCGCCTCCAGGCGCTCGCGCGCCAAAGGCGAGAGCGCCTCGAACTCGATGCCGATCGCGACTTCGCGATCGCTCGCGCCCTCGCGCGCGGGTGCGCTGCGCAAGACGTGGCCCTCGAGGAGAAGCGGCGCCCCGTCCTCCGACGGCAGCTCGACCGCGATCCGCGTGCCTCGTCGGGCTCCATACGGGGAGATCAGGCGGCAGCCCGCCCGCGAGAGGTCCACAAGGAGAGCGCGGCGTTCGAGCGGTCCGGCCCGGTACACCACCGAGTCCCCGAGTGCGAGGCGTTCTTCGCGGCGCTTTTCCGGCCCCTGGTAAAGCGCCCGCAGCACGAGCAGGCGCAGGACCGTCGGGTGGACGGGCTGGCGCAGCAGCACGTCGAACCCCCCCTCCCGCAGCATGCCCCGAAGGGTGGGCGAGTCCTCGCTCGCAATCACCATGGCGACGGGCCGTCGCCCCTCGCCCCGCCCCTGCGCAGCGGCGTCCCAGGGATGAAGGGGGGAGCCCGAGCGCGGTCCCGGCGCGCTTTTCTCCTGGGCGAGGGCAACGGCACGGCGCGCCGACGCAATGAGGAGGACCCGAGGCAGCGGCAGGGGGGCTGGACCACTCTGGCCGCGCAGATGGACAAAATCGGTGCCGAGCTCCTCGAGCAGAGCCCGGGCCTCGCCCAGCTCTCCATCGTCGAGCAGAAGCACCGCGGGTGAGGACGCTGTCATGGGCGGTTTCCTGCGCGCGCGGGCCGATTCTGCGGCCTGGGGCTTTCATCGGCCTGGCAAGAGGCGATCTGTAGGCGCGAGGACCCCGCGGGCGGGCGCGGTCCGCCCCTCAGGCCCAAGGAGTCCGGCTGCGCGGTGCCGTCTCGCAGGTTATGCTGCGCCCGCCTGGAACAACCCCTCACCCCGGCGAAGCGGAGGAGCCATGGCGCACGGATCCGAAGGGCACCAGACCACGGCGCGCGACGGGAGGATCAATCTCTTCTTCACGCTCGTTCTGTGGCTAGGATTGCTGGGGATCTTCCTCGGCTTCGGTCACTGGCTTGCGATGAGCCGCCACGCGGCGGCGGAGGCTTCGGCCGCGGAAAGCCACACACAGCCCTAGGGCGCCGGCGGCGGCGCCACACAGTCCGAGCGCGACCTGCGCTGCAGGGCTCTTTCCGGCCGGGAGCGAGGCGGCGTACGCCGCCGTCCACACCCACAGCAGGTTGTTCGTGATGTGACACAGGATGGAGATGCGCAGACTCTGCGTCAGCTCCACCACCGCACCGAGGTAAAGCCCGAGCACGAACGCCGCGGCGGAGTGCACCCGATCGGCGTGCAGGGCACCGAAAGCCGCCGCCGCGATCAGCACCGCGGCTCGCGGACCGAGAGAAGGCACAAGACCCCGCTGAATCCAGCCGCGCGCGAAGAGTTCCTCGCCGAGACCGGGGGCCGCAGCGAGGAGCAAGGCTGCCCAAGCCAGCTGCGATCCACGCACGCCAAGAAGAGCTGCATCGAGCTGCGCAAGTGTCCCGGTCTCGCCGACGTGCGCGAGCTCGAGAATGCTCTGCAGGGACTGGGAGGCGCCGAGAAAGCCGACGACGAGCAAGAGCGTGGTGGCGAGACTGGCGTCACTCGCCCCAAGCCCAAGTCGCTTTACGAGCGGCTCGCGGCCCAGCGAGGCTCCGCCAAGGGCCACAAGCGCAAGCACGACCTGGGTTGCCGCCGCACTCAGCATGAGCGCTTCGAGGGCGGAGCCCGCGCGCGGCGCGAGAACGGCGAAAAGCAAGGCCGCGCCGACCGCAAGCGCCCAGCACGTGAGCGCCCGCCGAAGGTTCGTGGAAGGCATGACCCCAGTGTCCCCGGCTCGCGAGCGTACTGCTTTGGCCGGGGTGCCTGCCGCTCCTTGCCTGCTACCGTGGAGTCGTGGACGAGAACACCCTCGCGCCGTGCCTGTTGGTGGCCATGCCGCAGCTCCTCGATCCGAACTTCCGGCGCACCGTGGTGCTGATCGTGCACCATGACGAGACGGGGACCTTCGGCCTCGTCTTAAATCGCAGCTCCGACGTCTCCGTCGGCGATCTTTGCGGCTCGCTCGGCATCGAGTGGCACGGGGACGAGGTCGCGCATCTCGGGTGGGGCGGACCCGTGCAGCCCAACACCGGCTGGCTCTTGATTGGCGCACTGGGCCTCGCGACCCCGCCCGCCGAAGACGGGGAGGAGGTGGCCGAGATCGGGCCTGGTCTACACTTCGCGGGATCGCTTGCGACACTTCGGCGCGTTGCGAATTCTCCGCCCGAGCGGTTCCGTCTCTTTCTCGGCTATGCAGGCTGGGGGCCGGGGCAGCTTGAGGCCGAGCTTGCCCAGGGGGCCTGGCTGGTCGCGCCGCTCCGCTCCGAGGTCGTCTTCAGTTCCTCCGACGAAATGTGGGAGGGCGTCGTGCGCAGCCTTGGCGTGGATCCCTCGACGCTTGTCTCGACGCCCGGCGTGCACTAGGACGCGACCGGTCGCGGGAGATCGCGATGACGCTGCCTCCCTCCCAAGCGATCCAAGACGAGCGCGTGGCCTACTCCGCCGACGAGATCCTGGCCACGGAACCGGGCCTCGAGCCCCTCTTCGCGAACGGGGTTCGCTGCCACGGGGGCTTCGACTCGGCCGGCCGGTATCGCTCGCCCCGCACCCTCCACCGCGCGCCCGCGATCCGCGCGTGGCAAGCGCGGCTCGCCGCTCAGGGTGAGGATCTGCTCACGATCTCGCGCGCGCTTTTGCCACCGCAATACCCGAACGTGGCGCAGGCCAAGCTTCTGCTGCGGGCCGGAGTTCGGGACCCGATCGTTCGTGCGCTCAGCATGATCGCCATCGTGGAAGGCTTCGGAGCCATCATTCGAGACGTCCGCGTACCCGACCTGCGCGCGCTCATGCGTNNGCATGCGCCAGCCGATCGACGGGACCGCGCTCGCGCACCTCGAGTGCGGCCTGTTCGAAGCGCACGCACGGGACGAGGCAGGGCATCGAAACGAGGGGGGGCACAAGCAGATGTGGGAGGCCGCGCGTGACCTCGCGCTCGAGAATCCCCGCGTTCCGCCCGACGTGCTGATGCGGGTCATGGGCGTCGGCGGGCGCCCCGCCGAGCGAAGGCGCGCCTTCCCCGAGCTCGACGAAACCCTGGAGGCGATGCTCGCCACCATGGTGAACGTCCTGGCGATCGAAGTGTTCGCCGCAGGAACCTTTGAATGGGGCGACCGCCTGCTCTCCGACCCCGAGGTGTCGGCCGAGCCAGAGCGCGCCGGCGCCATGGTGCGATGCATTTGCAGCGACGAGACTCCGCACGTGGAATATCTGCGAACCGCGCTCTCCGAAATCCGCGCGCGTACGCTCGTGACGGGAGACGGCGGCACGCTGGCTGGACGTCGCGTGGTCGATGCGCTCTTGCATCGAACGCTCCGCGTCCTCACCACGAGCCGCCCGCAAGAGCAGCGGGCCGACACGCGCGCCTCGGTGGCGGACGCCATGAAGCGGGCAGGCGCCCCGCCGCGGCTGCTCGAGGAATTCGACGCGCTCGGGAGCTCCTGGAACGCACCCCTCACAACCGGCTTCGAGCCGCCGTCCGGCGCCGAGGCACACGCCACGTGAAGCTCGCCACGCGCCTGTGGCGCAGCACACGCATCGCCCGCGCGGGGGTGACCCTGTGGCTCTTGTACAAGCCGCCCGACTACCTGCGCCGCGTGTTCGGGCTTGGAACGCCCTCCCGGCGCGATCGCACCCATGAGCGCGCCGCGAGCGTCATGCTGCGCACCGCGCTTGATCTGCGCGGCGTCGTGATCAAAGTCTGCCAGGTCATCGCCACCCGCTCGGACGTCTTCCCGCCGGCGTTCGTCCGCTTGCTCAAGCAGCTCCACGACGCAGTCCCTCCGCAACCGTTCGAGCGGATCGCAGCGGCCGTCGAGCGCGAACTCGGTCGGCCGCTCGACGCGGCGTTCGTGGAGTTCGAGCGGATCCCCCTCGCCTCCGCATCGCTGGCACAGGTGCACCGCGCGCGCCTGCGAGACGGCCGGGCGGTGGCCGTGAAGGTCCAGTACCCCGACATCGAAGAGATCGTTCGGACGGACCTCGAAAACATCCGGCGCGGCTGCCAGATCTATGAACGCCTGGACCCGCAGCCCCTCGAGCTCCTGCCGCTGCTCACGGAGCTCACCTCTCACTTGGCACTGGAGCTCGACTTCCGCCGCGAAGCGGATAGCGCGGACCGAGTGCGCGAGATCTTCCGGGACGACCCCTCCGTCGTCGTGCCCGAGGTCTACCGCGAGTGGTCGACATCGCGTGTGCTCACGATGGAGCTTGTGGACGGAATCAAGGTCACCGACCTCGACGCACTGCGCCGCGCAGGCCTCGACCCCGGCGAGGTCGTCCAGGAGCTCATGCGGATCTTCGTGCGAATGATCCTCGCGGCGGGCTTCTTCCAGGCCGACCCGCATCCTGGAAATCTCTTCGTACGTCCCAACCGGCAGATCGTGCTGATGGATTTCGGCCTGTCGAAGGAACTGCCCGAAGGCTTTGGACTTGGCCTTTTTGAGCTCATGTTCTCGATGATGACGCTCAATGAGGCCGCGATGATCCGCGCCTTCCGCGAGCTCGGCTTTGCGACCAAGACCGGGGACCCGGCTCCCTTCCTCGAAATCGCACGTCGTATGATGCGCCGCAGCGATACGGGCCGTTTCGAGGGCGAGTTCACGGAGGAGATGACAGACGAGCTGTTCGAGGCCGTCCGCGAGAACCCCGTCGTTCGGGTGCCGAGCGATTTCGTGCTCGTCGGGCGTGCCTTTTCTCTGCTCTCCGGCATCGCGCACAGCCTCGGCCACCGCGCCAACGTGCTGGCGGCGATGGGCGCCAGGACCTAGCGGGGGAGAGGGCGATTGCCTGAGTTCTTGCAGCTGTCTGCGCCGGAAGACGGGGTCGCGCAGCTGACGCTTTACCGGCCCGAGCGAAAGAACGCGCTTTCGATCGCCTTGCGTGACGAGATCAGCGATGCGCTCTCCGCGTTTGCCGCAAATCCAGAGGTCAAGGTCGTGGTGCTGAAGGGAAGCGGCGATACCTTCTGCGCGGGTTTCGACCTCAAGGAATTCGAAAGGGCCTCGGATCCGGAGTTCGCGCATCGCCTCTGGGCGTCAAGTGATCGCTACCACCGCGCGTGTCTCGAGTTTCCGCTGCCGCTCGTGGCCAGCGTGAACGGGCCTGCCATCGCAGGCGGGTTTGACCTCGCGGTGATGTGCGATCTGCGGATCGCCGTCCCCGAGGCCTACTTCTCCCATCCCGAGATCGCCTTCGGCGACGTCGTCTACTCGCCTCTGCATGACCTCGTCGGCGCCGCGGTGGCGCGGGACCTGTGCCTGACCGGCCGACGCGTCGACGCGCAAGAAGCGCAGGAGCTTCGCCTCGTCTCCCGTGTAGTACCGCGCAGCGAGCTCGACGGGGAAGTCGCGCGCTGGACGGCCATGATCGCACGCGCACCTCGCGAAGTGCTGCTGCGGACCAAGGGCAAGGCCATCGCGCGCGCTCGCATTGCCACAGGCGGCACCCTGGACCTCTAGGCCGCCGACTTCCCTCCGCCCGGCACCACCCGGCCCGCTCCGGCGGCTCGGACGAGAAGATGGCTTCGAGGCTGCCCTATTGTTGTTGAGCGGCCGTTGCGCGCCGGATCGACACGCAGACATCGAGCTTGTGGTCTCCGCCGCCGAGATACACACCGCGAAGCGGCAGCACGTCGTCGTAGTCGCGCCCGTGACCGATCTTGACGTGGCGAGGTCCAATCTCCTGGCGGTTCGTGGGATCGAGGCCCCACCACCCGGCACCGGGAATCGCGACCTCTGTCCAGGCGTGCGTTTTGACCTTGACGCATTCGACCTCGGGTTCGCCCTCGCTCTGGGCGCTCTCCGAAAACAGGTAGCCGGAGACGTAGCGCGCCGGGATTCCCAGGCTGCGGCACATCGCGATCAGCAGATGGGCGAAGTCCTGACATACGCCCTTGCGGCCGCGCAAGACGTCGTTCACGTCGACCCCGACCGTGGTCGAGCCCGGAACATACGCGAGCGAGCTCCCCATCATGCGGTGGAGCGAGAGCACGACTCCGACGATGTCCGCACCCGCCGGCGCCGCACGGCGCTCTGCCTCCGCGCGGAGCGCCTCGTTCCACGCCGTGTGGCGCGAGGGGGCAAGATACTCGAGGTGGGCTTGAACGAACGCCGGCTCCGAAAGGCGCTTCCAAGCCGGCGCGGCGGCCATGGGGCCGGTGGGGCGCGTTTCGACCGAGGAACGCGCGTGAATCAAGAGGCGATCGTGCGGGGGTCGCGCGCCGAACGCGTCGACCCGCGTGCCCCAGTAGTCCATGTAGGAGTGAACCCGGGCCGCGGGGACCGTTTTCAGCTCATAGTGGAGGAGCGTCTGGCGCGCGTCGGTCGTCGGGCAGGCCCGCAATAGGTTCTGCGAATCCCATACCGCCTCGGGATACTTGAACTCACTCGTGTAGTCGATCGCGAAGCGCATCGCTTTGGCCTCACCGTTTCCTACGCGGATTCATAGACATGGAGCTCGGGCAGGGCGTTGGCCCGGAAAAAGTGGCGCTCGACAGCCTCTGCGACCGCAAGCACCCCCCCTTGGAGGGCATCGAGCGCCGGCGGCAGCCCGTTCTCGACGACTTCATGGATATCCATGAACTCAAGGTCCGCCCGGAGCCGACCCAAGAGCCGCTCGGGCCGGCTTGGAGCCGTGCCCGCGCCGACGCGAACCAGCTCGGCCTCGCTCGCCCGCAGCGCAAACAGCACGCTGCGCGGGAACTCGCGCGAGAGCAGCAAGAACTCAAGGACATCCTGCGGCTCGATCTGTGCGCGATGCGCCTGCAGGTAGGCCTCGAAGGCGGAGACGGACTTGAGAACGGCGATCCAGTAGTGAAGATCGGAGGAAAGGGCGGCTTCGTGGGAACGGCCGAAGCGCACCGAGAGCAGGCGGCAGGTCATCTCGGCGCGCTCCAGCATCCGGCCGAGCAGCAGGAAGCGCCAGCCATCGTCGCGAGACATGGTCTCCGCCGACACTCCGCTAATGGTNNAAGAGGGTATTGATCGCCTCCCAGAGCTCGGTCGAGATGCGCTCGCGCACGTTTCGCGCGTTGTCACGGGCGCGCCCCAGGGCGCGCACGATGCTGCCGGGGTTGTCCGGGTCCAGCACCAGGAACTCCGTCACCGCGGAGGCTGTCACGGGCAGGCCCTTGGCCCCGAACGCCTGGTCGAGATAGAGCAGCTCGAGCAGCTCGCGCCACGCGCTCGCGGCGTCGAGAAGCGGGGACTCGAGCAGTCCGTGGTAGGTCACGTCCAGGAGCCGGGCGGTGTCCTCGGCACGCTCGATGTAGCGTCCAGCCCAGAAGAGGTCCTCTGCATGCCTCGCCAGCATCATCCCGACCCACCGTCTTCATCGGCGGCGAGGACCCAGGTGTCCTTCGAGCCACCGCCCTGGGAAGAGTTCACGACCAGGGAACCCTTGCGAAGGGCCACCCGCGTCAGTCCGCCGGGAATGACCTCGATCTTCTCCCCCGTGAGAACGAAGGGGCGCAGATCGATATGGCGACCTTCGATCCGGCCTCCGCCGCGCTGGAGATCGTCCACGAACGTCGGATGGCGCGAGAGCGCGACGACCTCCTGCGCAATGTAATTGCGCGGCTTGGCTTCGATCGACTTGCGCACCGCGGCGAGCTCTTCTTCCGTCGCCTTCGGTCCGATCACGATCCCGTATCCCCCGGATGCGTCCACCGGTTTGACGACGAGTTCGTGGAGTCGCGAGAGCACCGCGGCCCGCTGGGCAGGCTCCCACAGCAGATAGGTCTCGACATTCGGCAGGATCGGTTCCTCGCCGAGATAGAAACGGATGAGGGCCGGAACATAGGCATAGACCGCCTTGTCGTCTGCGACGCCGTTGCCGATCGCGTTGGCGAGGCTGACATTGCCCGCGCGTACCGCTGCCAACAGACCCGGAACGCCGAGAATCGAGTCGCTGCGAAAGACTGCGGGATCGAGGAATTCGTCATCCACCCGGCGATAGATCACATCGACGCGGGAGAGGCCGCGCGTCGTGCGCATGAACACGACGTGATCGTCGACGACAAGATCGCGACCTTCGACCAGCTCGATGCCCATCTGTCGCGCCAGAAAGGCATGCTCGAAGTACGCAGAGTTGTAGATGCCCGGCGTCAGCACCACGATCCGCGGCGGATCCGAGGCGTTTGCGGGTGCGAGGTTGCGCAGGGCCGAAAGGAGAGACGCTCCATAGTGATTCACGGGGCGCACGCGGTGCTGTGCGAAGACGTGCGGGAGAACGCGCGTGAGCGTCGCGCGGTTCTCCAGCACATAAGACACGCCGCTCGGCGTCCGCAGGTTGTCCTCGAGCACGCGGTAGGTCCCGCGGGCGTCGCGCACGACGTCGATGCCTGCGACCACGCAGTGCGCGCCCCGGGGCACGGGAATGCCGTAGGCCTCCCGGCAGAAGCCGGCCGACGACTGGACGAGCCAGGCCGGGATCACCCCATCCCGCAAAGCCGCGCGTTCGCCGAGGTACAGGTCCTCGAGAAAGCAGTTGAGCGCCCGCACGCGCTGGACAAGCCCGCGCTCGACGTGGCGCCACTCGTCCGCGGGGATGATGCGCGGGATCAAGTCCAGGGGCCACGTGCGCTCGATGCCCTGGGCTTCGCCGTAGACGGCGAACGTGATGCCGAGGTTGCGCAGGATCGTGTCGCGCAGGCGCGCCCGGCGCTGAAGCTCCTCGGGGCGGAGCGCTCGCAGGCGCTCGGCGAGGGGCCGGTAGTGGGCCCGGATCTCGCCGGGCGCGGCAAACACCTCGTCGAAGAAGTCTTCGACCTGGTAGTCCGTGAAGAGATCCGAGGTCATCCGCCCCTGCATGAGGAGCTCCCTAGCAAGGACCGTGCCCCGTAGGGCAAGTGCGCCCTGCATCGCCCAAGTGCGGCGCTACGGGTCGCGGAGGGCCATGCCTTCCCGGTGGGCAATGCCTGCGCGCGCTGAGGGCGCGCCGATTCCGGCGCATGTGGGTCCAAGCCGGTCGGCGCGGGGCCCGATCCGGGGTCAGCCGAGGTAAGAGAGATCGGGGCGCAAGACGGTCATCTGCCGCTCGGCGTGCTGGAGGGCGTCGATCCCCTTGCGGTAGATGCGGTCTCCCTCTTCGGCACCGAAGGCGCGGACGAGCAGCTCCTGCGGCGGGAGCACCCGGTCGAGCGCTTCAATGCGCTGGATCGGCCGAACCGTCCAATACGTACGCAAGTCACCGATCACGGTCTGATAGGCAAGCAGGTGGCTCGGATCGTCGGCCTTGGGAATGGCTTCCGCCACCTTGCCGATGAGCTCTTCGCAGGCCGGAAGGCTCCAGGGCCGCGCCCTCAGAAGGGTGACGAGCGTAAGCGCCGGCGGCACCGGGGCCACATGGGGCGCGTAGCTCAGGTCCGGCCGGTTCCTCGACACGGTGTAGCGTAGGTCCGCTAGGCACTCGGCCATCTCATGGTAGAGCTTCGTTCCTTCGCGCTCGCCGAACAGTCGCGCCAAATAGGCCGGCGGCGGATCTTGTTCTCCGAGCGCGGCCCAGTCCGTATGCTCTTGAACAAAGTAGAGCGTACCGATCGATCCGAAGGCCACCTCCTGCGCCTGCCAGTGCCCGGGCTCCTTGCGGGCGGCAGCGCGCTGTGCAATGCGGCGAACGCTCTCTTCGTAGCGGCGAGAGCATTCCGGGCGCATGCGGACCGAGAGAACGTTGAGAAGCGCCATCGGGAAACCTCCGAGGGGCGGGAGGCCTGGCGGGAGCCCGAAGCGTACGCAACTCCGCGCGCGACCGCTCGCCCTTCGAAAGGGCGGCCTGCGCCCCTCCCGCAGGCACCCTTCCCTCGCGCGCAGGACGCGAGGTCCCACAGCCCCGGGCGGAATGCGTGCCGACGATGCGGGCCGCGGCTGCGCGATGGACGAGGGACGCCGCGGGCTCTGAACTCCGGATCCCTGCTCGACCTGGAGTCCAGGCCCTTCGTGCCACGCGGCCCGAGTCGCTTCATGGAGGCTGCGGCGCAGCGTCCTCTCCCTATACTCCCGGGCCGTGATTTCGGACGGAGGGGCTCCATGGCGCGGACGCTTCGACGCATCGCCCTTGTCATCGCACTTGCGCTCGCGGTTGCGGTCGTCTATGCCGCGGGACGCATCCGCTCGCTCCACGCGGAAACGGTCTCAAAGGACGTAAGCTGCATCTTCGGACTCGGCGGAAACGTCGGCGTGCTTCGGACCTCGGAAGGCGCCGTGGTCGTCGACACCATGACGTTTCGCATGCAGGGGGACCGCATCCGGGAGCTCGCCGAAGAGCTCGGCGGTGGTCCGGTCCAAGTGGTGTTCAACACGCACTGGCACCGGGACCATACGCACGGCAATCCCGCCTTTGCCCCGGGGACCAAGATCGTCGCCACGCAGCGCACGCTCGAGCATCTGCGGAACCGCGACGCCGAGTACTGGACGGGTCCGGCCGCAGGCACGCTCCCCAACGAGACATTCACCGATGAGCACGAGCTCAAACTGGGCGGAAAGACGATCCGCGCCTTGCATCTCGGCCGGGGGCATACCGACGGCGACATGGTCGTGCTCTTCGTCGAGGACCGCGTTCTTCACGCCGGCGACCTGTTCTTTAACGGCCTCTACCCGAATATCGACCTCGATTCCGGGGGCTCGGTGAAGGAGTGGGGCGATACGCTCGACCGTGTGCTAGCGCTCGATTTCGACCGGGTCATCCCCGGTCACGGCCCCGTGTCCGACCGTGCCGGGCTGATCGCATTCCAGCGCTTCATTCGCCAGTTGTGGCAGGTGGGCGCCGACGCGGCGGCCAAGGGCGAGTCCCTGGCGCAAGCACAGCGCACCTCCGCCCTCACCGCGGACAAAGGATACGGGGTCATGGCGATCCCCTTTGTGATGCGGCTCGATCGCGACTTCGCGATCCAGCGGGCTTGGCAGGAGGCCACGGGCGCGGTCAAGCCAGACGGTTTGTGACAGACAACGGGAGGCTCAGGGATGAAGGATCTATTCTCGATCGCGGGCAAGGTCGCACTCGTCACGGGCGGAGCCCGCGGGATCGGCCTCATGATCGCACGGGGCTTCGTCGACGCGGGCGCGAAGGTCTACATCGCCTCGCGAAAGCGCGAGGAGTGCGAGCGCGTGGCGGCGGAGCTCTCGCGGCAGGGCGAATGCATTGCCTTCAGCGCCGATCTCGGGACGGAGCGCGGCTGCCGCGGACTTGCCGATGCCCTGGCCGATCGGGAGGGCGCGCTCCACGTCCTGGTCAACAACTCTGGAGCGAACTGGGGCGCTCCGATCTCCGAGTACCCGGACGCCGCTTTCGACAAGGTCATGAATCTGAATCTCAAGGGCGTGTTCCACTTGACCCGCTTCTGCCTGCCGCTGCTCGAGAAGGCGGCGCAGGCCGCGGACCCCGCGCGCGTGATCAACATTGGCTCCATCGACGGTCTCCACGTGCCCACCTTCGAGACCTACGCCTATTCGGCAAGCAAGGCCGCCGTGCATCACTTGACGCGCGTGCTGGCACGCCAGCTCGGGCCGCGCCACATCACGGTCAACGCGGTCGCGCCGGGCCCCTTCCAAAGCAAAATGATGGCCGACACCCTGGAACGCTTTCGTGAGGTGATCGTGAGGTCGTGCCCGCTGCGTCGGATCGGCGAACCCGACGATATGGCAGGTGTGGCGATCTACTTGGCGTCGCGCGCAGGCTCCTACGTCACGGGGGCGGTGATCCCCGTAGACGGGGGCATCGCAACCACGGTCTGATCCGCACGGCGGCCCGGCCCCTGGTTGCATCTCGATGCGGCGTTCCTCTCTTCTCGGACTGCTCTCGGCCTTCGGTGCGCTCTTTCTTGGCGCATGCTACGGCAAGACGCTGCGGGAGTGGAAGGCGCCGGAGATCATCCACGCCGACTTCAAGTTCCGGCGCGATACTTTCGCTTTCGCCAACGAAACGGTCTTCGAGTACGACATTCCCTCCTCGAAGAGTGCACCGAGGCGTAGACATGAAGCGAACTCGGACTACACACTACATTGTTTCGTGATGGCACGCTCCGTTCGCCAGTTCTTCCAGCATGCCCGCTTCGACCCCACGCAGCCGGTAGCGAGCAATGAGACCTACGCCGAGCTGATCCGGCGTGTCGTTGCGACGGATCCTCGCGACGATCGCCCGAAGGAGCCCCGGATCGTGATCCCCGGCTACCCGAACCTGCGGGCCTTCAGTGCGGTGCGCGAGCAGCTGGTGAAGGCCGAGCTCGGGGGCGCGTGGCAGAGCTTCTTGCAGCGTGGCAACTGGCGGATGCTGTTGCCTTTTCCGGCAGAGCAGCAGCAGGCGACTGCGGCGGAGCTCCTCGAGTCCTTGCAGCAGGACCGCCCTCCGGTGGTGCATGTCGTCACGCACTCGCTGTCCATCAACCATGCGGTCCTGCTGTTTGGCGCGGTGATCCACCGGGACACCATTTCCTTCGCCATGTATGACCCGAATGAGCCCCGGACCCCGCTCGAGCTCGAGTTCGATCGCGAGAGCGCGAGCTTCCGATTCCCCACCACGGCTTATTTCCAGGGTGGAGCCGTCGACGTCTACGAGGTCTACCGCAGCTGGGCATTCTGAGAAGGCGGCGCTTCGGGGGGAGGGGTCGATCTTGGCCCTGGGGCCGCCCTTCGCTCTCGCGCAGCCCGGTTCGACTTCCGCCCTTCAAGGCTCTCAGATCCTCGCTCGGGGGACAGCGACCTGGGAGGCCTTGCCCGCTCGTGCTAACTCCCCGGCGATGTCGACTTCCGGGCGCGTGCAAAGTGCCCTGCTCTTTTCCGACGTCCACCTTGGCTGGGCCCTCTGTTCCCGACACCACGCGCGCTGGCTCCGTCAGCTGCCGGAGGCGGTGGACGACGCGGAACTGGTGGTGCTGAACGGCGACATCGTCGACGGCTTCCGGCAGGTTCAGCGGGCCCCCGACCAAGAACTCGTGGCACAGCTCGCGGAGCTGGCGGCAGGCTGGCGACGGGAAGGACGCCGCGTCGTTTACATCGAAGGCAACCACGACGCGATCCCCGGTCCGTCGTCCCAGCTCTTCCCTGACCGCTGGTGCCTCGATTTCGAGACGCGGACAGGAGAGCGGGTTCGGGTGCTCCACGGCCATCGCTTCTCCGCCTCGGAGACCCTCTGGGAGAGCTACGATCGCGCGGGGCGGCGTCTTCTTTCCCTCGAGAATTTCGTCTACGGGCGGTCCGCGACACTGCGCTCGCTCTATCGATTCGGTCCGGGCTGGCTCGTGTCCGCGGTGGGCGCGCTCGAGTGCCTCCTGGGTCGCAGGGCGCTTCCCACCTGTCTCGCACCTCTCGTCCAAGGGGTCGATGTTCTCGTGCACGGACATATCCACTACGGGCCGGGCCGCGGTCGCATCGGCCACGTTCCTACCTGGCGGACCGGATCCTGGGTCTCTCCCGGCCACCTCCGGACAGCCGACCGCATGCTGCGTTACCGGGGTGGCCGCTTCGAGCGAATTGGCTGGTCGTCGGGGCGCTGGCGCGCGTTTGACGACGGTCGATGATCCCGCGCACCGACGCCATATCGGAGCACCGGCAAGAAAATCGGCATCAGGGCAGCGAGCAGCGCACCCCCCATCAGGTCGATCACGTAGTGCAGCGACAGATAGACCGTGGAAAAGAGAATGCCCGCGACCAGCAGACTCAGCGGAAGGCGCCATCTTGGGAAGAGCCTCCAGCCGAGCGCGAGAAAGACGAGCGACAGCGCCGTGTGTCCACTCGGAAAGGCATCAAGCTGATTGAACTCGACGGCGTGAAGAAACCAGCGCAACCCTCTGCTCAGCCCCGCGCCCCCCAGTACCGCAGCTTCACGATCGATCGCGATCCGCGGACCGAGGGTCGGGGTCACGAAGTAGCAGACGTACGATACGAGCAGGGTTGCCACCACCGTAAACGCGAAGGCATCGAACTCGGCGTGTCTTCCGGCCCGGTAGAGTGCGACGCCCATCGCGACGGGAATCAAGTAGTAGCTGAAGTAGAGCCCGGCCGCGGCTTCGCTCAGCCACCACGGCCTGCCGAGCGCGCCGTACCATGCCGCCGCGAGCCCGGGGAACAGCTCCTGATCGAGTGCAGCGAACCTCGCGTCCCAGAAGACCGGGTTTGTCGCTGCGATCACGGGTCCGGTCAGGCTGAACGTGCACACGACCATGGGAACCGGGAAGAAGTCGTGGGTCACGCGACCCAGTCCCGAGCGTGCGCCCCAGAGGGCGACGCCGACGACGGAGAGCGCAAGAACGCCAATCCCCGAGAGCAGGAGGCCTGGCCTCGGATGGCTGAAGGCCGCAAGACCCGCGAGGCCCCCGAGATAGACGAGGATGAGCCGGTCCGTGGCCGTGAGAAGCACAGGCGGAGCCTGCACCGACCTGTCGCGCGAAGCTCGCTCGGGCCTCTGCTCGCGGAGGAAGCCCTCCCGCGGCGAGCCCATCTCCTCGGGCCCGCGGATGCCGAGGTCTCGTCTGCTCACGGCGCGCTTGCCCGAGAGCTATTGCGCACGCCGGGTCCGCGTCCCGCGGGCTCGCCTTTGTTCCCGAACGTCCACAAGAGAGCGCCCGGAGGGGAGAGGAGCCGGGAACCGCCTTCTCACACCTCACTCCGGTCGATCCACTTCTCGGCGACGGGTGCCCGGTGTTTTGCAAACGCATCGAGCAGGGCGGTGGGCCCTGCGGCGACGAGAAGAAGGCCGCGGTGCACCTGCTTCACGAAGCGCTCCTCCACCGCACGATCGAGGAACGTGAGCAGCGGTGTGAAATAGCCCTCCACGTCGAGCAGCCCGCAGGGCTTCCCGTGCAGGCCGAGCTGGGCCCAGGTCACGATCTCAAAGAACTCCTCGAGGGTGCCCATTCCGCCAGGGAGTGCGATAAAGCCATCCGAAAGATCGGCCATCACCGCCTTGCGCTCGTGCATGGATCCCACGATGCGGAGCGCGGTGAGACCTTCGTGCGCGATTTCCTTCCCGGCCAGCGCTTCGGGGATTACGCCGATGACCGAGCCTCCTGCCTCAAGCGCCGCGTCCGCGAGAATGCCCATCAGGCCGACGCTCGCGCCGCCATACACGAGGCCGATGTGGCGCTTGGCAAGTGTGCGCCCCAAGAGGGCTGCCGCTTCGCGATAGGCCGGGCGCCCTCCAAGACTGGAACCGCAGAATACGCAAATCCGCTTCACGCCGCGCGCTCCGGAGCCTCCCTGCAACACACTACCCGACGGGACCGCCGCTGCGCTCGGGTCCTCCCTCGTGAACGCGCAGGGATCGACGCCTGCCACCCCGAGAGAAGCAACGTCGCCGACGAGCGGCCCCGAACGGGCGGGCTTGGATGCCCCGTCATCGGCCCCTTGCGTTGGCCGGGCGTTGCTCCGGGGCCGGTCTAGAGCGGCTCCTCGCGTGCGAACTTCACAAGGCGACCGGCTTCGAGGCGCGTCCCGGGCTCAAGTGCGTTGGCGATGGCAATCTGTTCCGAGCTCCAGACGTTGCGGACACGCGCCCCCAGTTGCTCGATCGTCTCGCCTGCCAGCGCCTTGGCAAGCCGCAAACGCCTTTGCACAATGCGTGCACGCTCCGCCGACGAAAGTGCGCCGAAGCTCTCAGCGGTCTTTTCGAAGTCGGCGGCGCGCTCCTGGAAGACGGAAGAGCGGGCGAGCCCCGTCACGCGGTAGATCACATCCCGGTACGCGATGAAGACGAGCATGAGCGGCACGTCTCCGCTCTCGGTCTGCGCCACCCCGAGCACGCGGAACGCTTCGAGCCCGGAGATGCTCACGGCCCCGGCCCGAGACACGCGGATGCGCTGCGCCGCGACGAAGCTCTCGGCCACCGCTCGCGGGTCGCTCCCGCGCGCCTGGGACTCGAGAGCGACCACCGCGTCCTGCGACGGGGAGATGGCTCCGACGGCCGTCCTGCCGTTGGTTGTCTTCCAATCCTGCGGGAATCGGATGTGGAAGGCGAGTTCAGGATGCAGGAAGGTTCCCTCCTCGAACACGCCTTGACGGGCATCGGCGCCCAGGACGAGCCCGTCGAGTTTCTCGAGAAACGCAGCGCGCGTGGGGGCGAGGGGCGTTCCGGGCGAGACCGCGAGGGCTCGGGCGAAGGTTTCCGTCGTCGATACACGCTCGGGGGTCGAGGGATGAGAATCGAAGAAACTGGGACGCCTCGGCCCCTTCGCTTCTAAGCTCGTCTCCCTCTCGAGCGTGGCGAGAAATGCGGTCATTCCGGCGGGGCTGTAGCCCGCTCGCGCAGCGAGCTCTTGTCCGAGCTTGTCCGCTTCTCGCTCCTGATCGCGGCTGTAGGCGGCAAGGAGGCCGGAGGTCGCGGTCTGACCGATCGATCCCACGAGCGCTGCGGCCTGGCTCCCTCCCACGATCCCCGCTGCGAGCGCGGTGAGACCGGTGAGCAGGCTCCCGGGGAGCGCACGGGTCTCGCGCTGGGCCGCGTGCCGCGCGAGCACGTGGCCAATTTCGTGACCGAGGACGTTCGCCACCTCGTCTTCCGAGTTTGCGATCGCGAGCAGCCCGCGGGAGACATACACGTAACCACCCGGGAGCGCGAAGGCGTTGGGCTCCTGCATGTCCACCACGTGGAACTCAAAATGCTGATCGGGACGGACCGATACCCGGACAAGTCGCTGGCCGAGGGCCTCGACGTACTGCGCGAGCGCAGGGTCATCGACGAAACCCATCTCCTGAATCACCTGGTCCGCAGCTTTGCGCCCGAGCTCGGCTTCGTGAGTCTCCGACATCAAGACGAGCTGCGGCTTCCCGGTCGCAGGATTGATCGCGCACCCTGCGGCGAGTGGCAGCGCAAGCGCAGCGACGAAGAGACGCAGCCCACAAAAAAACAGGCCTGCGCGCATCACAACCTCCCCGGCTATGATCGCCGATGATGGCCTCCGCCGCTTCCATCTGCGCGCTGCGCTGTCTGGCTCTTGCCGCGCTCTGCGCGGCTCTTGGAGCGCTCCTTCCCGCTGAGACCGTGGCCCAGGGCATGCGGAGCCATCCGCTTCCGAAAGGACCGCGCCCCCTGCACGAAATTGCGGCGAGTGCAGATGCGATTGCGATCGGCACCATCGCCAGTGTCTCGGAAGGCCGCATTCGAGTGCACGATGCCATTGATGTGAGCGGAGCCGTCCCGGCGGACTTCGACGTAAAGCGTGCCCCCTCAAACCCCCCGGTCTTCCAGAGCGGTGATCGTGCGCTGCTGTTCTTGCGCGGAGCGCGCCCCCCCTATCTCTTGACCGATGATCCCAAGGAGAACCTGGTGATCCCCGCGAGCGGCGAGGTGCAGTGGATCCTCGCCATGCGCGCTTTCGCGGACGCGCGCCACGATCCCGCGCAGCTTCGAACGCTCTACTTCGAGTGGATCGATGGGGAGGATGGCACTTTGCGGGACCTGGGGGTGCGCGGTCTTGCGGATCCGGCGGCGCCTTTTCAGCCGATCTCGACGGATCTCCTGACGGAGCGGGCGCGTCGCGCAGTCGATCCTGCGACGGCTTCCGAGGTGCGCAGGGCCTGCGCGAGCGTGGCGCTGCTCTCTGCCGAGAGCTACGCACGCCTGCTTCGCGACGTCCTTCAGCCCGGAACGGCGGTCGATGCGGGCGTGTACGAGACGGCGTTGCAGGGCGCGCTCCTGCAGCACGGCGATCCGCCCGAGTTCAGCGCGGCCCTCGGTCGCGGGCTGCGCAGCGGGGAGGCGGCGGTGCGAGCCGTCGCCGTGCGGTACGCGACGAATGTCCCGGATCCCGGGCTTGCGAACGAGGTGGAAAGACTGGCCCAGCAGGACCCCGACCCCGGGGTGCGGCAGGCCGCAGCCCGAGCGCTCGCGACCCAGCGCGAGCGCTAGGCCGTGCCGAGCTCGGTGACGGGCGCAGCGAGGCTCTGTCGCATGAGCACCTCCTGCGCACGAATCCCTTCCTTTGGCTCCACGCGACGGTGAGAGCCGTCGGGCAGAATCAGCCGGGCCTTCACGTCGTCCCGCAGGTACACATCGAGGATGCCTTGGAGGCGCTCGCAGAGCGCCGGTGCGCGGACCCGGCACATCACCTCCACCCTGCGGTCGAGGTTGCGGGGCATCCAGTCGGCGCTCCCGATCCAGAACTCGGGCTCGAGCTCCGCGTTTTCAAAGCGCACGATGCGGCTGTGTTCCAGGAAGCGGTCCACGATCGAGCGGACACGGATATTTTCCGACACGCCGGGGAGCCCCGGTCGCAGGCAGCAGATGCCGCGCACGATGAGATCCATCGAGACGCCCGCTTGGGAGGCCTTGTAGAGCGCGCGGATCACTTCCTCATCCTGGACCGCGTTCAGCTTCGCCACGATGCGTGCCGGCCGACCCGCGCGCGCATTCCTCGCCTCGCGGTCGATGCGTTCCAGCATGCCGCGCCGCAGGGTGAAGGGCGCGACCAAGAGATTCTGGAACTCCGGAGGGCGTCCGAGGCTGGTGAGCGTGTTGAAGACCGTGGCCACCTCGGCGGTCACTTCCGGATCGGTCGTGAAGAGCCCGAGATCGGTGTAGATGCGTGCGGTGGCGGCGTTGTAGTTTCCGGTGCCCAGATGCACGTAGCGGCGGATCCCGTCCTCTTCACGCCGCACCACGAGCGAGAGCTTGCAATGGGTCTTGAGGCCGACGAGGCCGTAGACGATCTGGATCCCCGCCTCCTCCATACGCCGGGCCCACCGGATGTTCGCCTCCTCGTCAAAGCGTGCCTGCAATTCCATCACCACCGTGACCTGCTTGCCGCTTTCCGCCGCGAACACCAGGGCACGTGCGATGGCGGAATCGGGGGTCGTGCGGTAGAGCGTTTGCTTGATCGCGAGCACGTCCGGGTCTCGCGCGGCCATGTCGATGAATTCGACGACGCTTGAAAACGAATCAAATGGATGATGCAGCAGCACGTCCCCGCGGCGGATCACCTTCAGCACATCTTCCGATTCACGCAGCGAAGGATGGACCGGCGGGACGAAGACCGAGGCCTTGAGCTTCTCGCTGTCTTCGAGTCGCACGAGTTCCTGGAGCCGCGAGAGATTCACCGGACCTTGGCACTCCTGCAGGTCCGAGGGCTCGAGGGAGAAGACCGAAAGCAGGGCGTGCTTGAGGCGGTCGCCGACGGGTGTACGCACCTCGAGGCGGACCGCCTCCCCGCGCCGACGCCGTCGCAGTTCCTGCTCGATCGCGGTGAGGAGGTTCTCGACCTCTTCCTCGTCCACGTACAGGTTGCTGTTGCGGGTGACCCGGAA
>DOUU01000191.1 GCA_003520425.1 Deltaproteobacteria bacterium | reverse complement strand
TTCGGCAGCGTGATCGTGGACGTGTCGCGCCTAGACGGCCCTGCTCGCCGTGCGTACAAGGCCTCGTTACTCGCGCAACTTGAACGGGAGCGAGCCGCCACGGGCCTTCCCCACTGGATCGTAGTCGACGAGGCGCACGTTCCATTCGGACGGGACGCCGAAACCTCGAAGTACTTCGATCCCTCCCAGAAGGGCTACTGCTTTGTCACCTACCAGCCAGGAGAGCTGAAAGATGAGGTGTGGAAGGAGCTCGACGTGATCGTGGCGTTGCCGTCCGGGCGCCGCATTCTCCCCGCCGGTTCGCCGGACCCGATCGCCGTGGTTGAGGAGAGGTGGCAGAAGCCCTTCGTGCAGATGGTCGATGCCGCGCGATTCGGCCAAGCCGTGCTGGCCCGGCGCGACGAGTTGTCTCCGCCTCGTGTCTTCACGCGTGCGCCCCGCACCAGCTCCCATGTGCGACATTGGCACAAGTACGCGCGAGCCACGCTTCCCGAGAACCTGTGCTTCCATTTCCATGTGGAGGGGTCGGAGCCTGGATACGATGCGGCCAACCTTGAGGATTTCCACTGGGCGTTGACAACCTGCGCGCTTGCCACGGTCCGCTTCCATGCGCAACGCGCAGATTTCTCTCGCTGGATCCGCTCTGTGATCCATGATGACGAGCTGAGCGCCGCCGTCCAGGAGCTCGAATCCAGGATCTCCGACAAGACGGAGGATATGGATGTGGACGTGGTGCGCGCCGGCCTGCTGTCTGCGATCGAGCAGCGCTACCTCGAATGAATCGCGACACTGGCGATGGCTGATAAGACGGATGGTGCCTTGTCCTTCACGGCTTCGCCTTCGATTTTGGATCCCTCAGCGATCTGCACGGGCCGTCGGCATGAAGCTTGCTTCAATGCCTATAAGGAGACAGCGATGTCCGTCGGAAGGATCTGTGTTCGCACAGTGGTTGTGGCGGATCCGAAGGAAACAGCGCGGGATGCCGCCATACGGATGACACGAGAGGACGTCGGAACCCTCGTGGTGGTCGATGATACCAAGCGTCCGATCGGGATCGTCACGGATCGTGATCTCGTGGCGCGCTGCGTGGCCGACGCCCTCAACCCAGCGACGACCCCACTCACAATGGTCATGAGCGCGCCTGCAGCACTGGCACGTGAGTCAACCGAAATTGAAGAGGCGCTGAGTCTCATGGCGCGGATTCACGTTCGACGGCTCCCCGTTGTCGATGGCGAGGACCGGCTGGTCGGAATCCTCTCCCTCGATGACATCCTCGACCTTCTTGCTGAAGAATCCGCCACGATCGGGCGCCTGCTCGCGCGCGCGCCCGAGCGGCCATGGCGCGCCAGGTAGACCCGAGGGTGCCGGGAACGCCCTTCCGGTTCCGGATTCGAGCGCTGGGCCCCGGCTCCCGCACATTCCCGAGGAACGTCAATACGAAAGCGAGCGACGACTCATCCCCGGGATCCGCTCGGAGATTTGTGCGCCCCTTGCCGCTCTCGCCCGCCCGGCGTGAGCCCCGGCTTCGAAGAACGCGTGGGGGTGCGCAGCCACATCGGATGGGTCATCGCAATCGACGTCGCCTCTCAGTTGGATCGCACTTACGGTTCATAGGTCTCATCGAGCCAGGCGTGAAGGATTTGCTGGATCGCTCCGACCGGCACCGAGGCGCCGCCGTAGAGAGCGCCGCTTCGTGCCGTCGGCTGGGGAGGAGCTTTTGCATAGGCCACACCCTCCTTGAGGTCCTCCACGAAAGCTTCCGGCACGCCTGGCAGGGTTTGCGGAAGCGTCACGCAGATGTGGATACCGGGTGGCCGTTGCAGACCGTTGAGGCGCCAGCCACGGCTCGCGAGGAAGTCGTTCACGTGGAAGATGTCGAGGGCAGGCTCTTGGGATCGGATCGCGATGCAGAAGGTTGGCCTGCCAATGATCTCGAGCTCTGGGATTTCCCCAATCCCCGCCTGGATCATGTCGGCAGCCCGCATGATGCGACGCGCGGCGTCCAGATAGCCTTCCTCGCCCAGGGAAAGCATTGCCGCCCAGGTGGAGGCCGCGATGCCAGCCGACCGGCTGCCCGCCATGGTGGGCGAAGCGTAGAGCCCGCCCGGCCAGGTCGTCATCGAGAAGTACATATCCCGTCGAAGGACGCGGTTGCGGTAGAGCACGACGGAGGCGCCCTTGAGACCGTATCCGAACTTGTGCGTATCACAGGATATCGAGGTCACCCCAGGAAGACGAAAATCGAAAGGGGCCACTTCATAACCAAGCTTCTCGATCCAGGGCAGGAGAAAGCCCCCCAGGCATCCATCCGCGTGGAGTCCAATCCCGTGCTCGAGTGCGAGGTTCGACAGACGCTCGAACGGATCGATCAAACCGTGGGGATAGTTTGCCGCTGAACCGGCTAGAGCAATCGTGTTCTTCGTGACGGCTGCGCGCATCGCATCTACATCGGCGCGAAAGTCCGCTCCGACCGGTACCTGGATCAGCGCAATGCCGAAGTAGTGCGCTCCCTTGCTGAAGGCAGGATGGATGGTCTCCGGCACCACCATCTCCGGCGTGCGGATGCCCTTCTCTCTCCGGGCCCATTCGCGGTAGGCAAGCATCGCGAGCATGATGCTCTCGCTGCCGCCGGACGTGATGGCACCGCATACCTCGGTCTGGGGGTCCCGTCCCCTCACAGCATCCCCGTGCAGCATCTTCGCGACCATCGAGACGATCTCCGCCTCCAACTTGGTGCCGCTTGGGCACATGTCCCGCTGCAGCAGGTTCACGTGCGAGAAGAGTCCGAAGACCTCATTCAGGAAGGCATAGTGTTCCTTCCCGCCGTGGTAATAGCTTCCAGAGATCCGACCGGACTCCCAGCGCAGATCTTCCTGTCGGGCGATCCGGCGTAGCTCTCGAAGAATCTCGGAGCGATCACGTGCTCGCTTGGGCAAGGCCGTATAGGTGGGCGTGTCCTCCCTGTAGGGGTGCATTTCGGAAAAGATTCCGCCAGGCTTCGCATCCCTGCGGGTCTCTTCAGGCATAGGATCACACTCCTTTCGCGCGGGACGGCGGGTTGAGCCGCCGGTAGATCGGTTTCATCCGGCGGAAGCAGGCGACGAACTCAGCGAACTGCCTGTCGTAGACCTCACGAGAGGCGGGGTTGGGCTGATAGACCGACGAGATCTTTACAAGCGAGGGAATATCCTCGGCCCGAATTTCGCCGAGTGCCGCGAATGCGGTGAGGGCAGCACCGACAGCATTGGCGTAGCGTGGATTCGCGACCCGGCGAACGGGGCAGCCCAGGATATCCGCCAGGATCTGGCACCACACCTCGGACAGGGCAGCCCCTCCGATGAAGTTTAGGCGCTCGAAGCGCCGGCCCACGAATTTCTCCACGTGGCCCTTGAGCCAGCGCAGGTTGAAGGCGACGCCCTCCATCACTGCACGTATGTAGTGGCTGCGTGTCGTCCGCGCGGACTGATTGAAGAAGGCGCTGCGGGTTGCCGGATCCTCCGACGGCGCCAGCACACCATTGATCCAGGGTGTGAAGATGAGGCCATCACTCCCCGCCGCCACCTTCGCGGCCTGTGCGTCAAGGATCTCGTAGATGTTCGAAGGTGCATCGACGCCGGGCTCGTTCGGCGGATAGAGCAGATTGTCCTTCAGGAACTCAAGGCAGCGCCCCGCCGTGCCTTGTTCGGCGACCACCATGTAGCGCCCCGGCAGCGCGGCCGGCATGGTCAAGATCGAGTGCATGAGATCCGTCTTCTTCTCTGGCACGTGACAAGACAACCACGACGTGGTGCCGATATAGAAGTAGCCCTCGTAGTCGTCCACGATACCGGCACCGACAGTCGCGGCCGGACCGTCGCAGAGACCGGCGAGTACCTTCGTCGTTGCGGAGAGCCGGAGGACGTCGGCCACAGCAGGTCGTAGCGTGCCGACCACGGCGTCCACCGGCAGAAGGTCGGGCAGCTTTGCCCGCTCAATCTTCGCGAGCTGCAGCAGGCGGGGATCGTAGGCGATCTTGCGCGGATCGCGATTGTCGGTGAGCCAATAGGGAAAGATCGTGCCGAAAGACGCCGCAATCCTTCCCGTGAGCTTCAGATTGAGGTAGTCCATGGGTTCGAGAAGCTTGTGGGTGCGGGCATACACAGCCGGCTGCTCGTACTTGAGGTACAGCGCGTGGCCAAGACCGTCGACGCCGCTTCGGGTGGGCGCACCGCCTGTGAGCCGGATCCAGCGCCAGAGCTTGAGGAGATCGTAGCCGCCAAACGCAACCACTCCGCTGACGAGGGCTCGGCTGTGCGGACCGCCCCGTGTGTCCATCCATGAGAGCGCTGGGCTGAGGGCTTCGCCGTCCTCGTCGACGGGGACCGTGACCGCCCATTGCGTGGTACACCGGAGCGCCAGGACTTGCTGGGCGGGTAGCTGAGCGTGGCTCAGCACCTCGCGCGCGCACTGGAGGACGGCGTTCCACCACTCGTTTGGATCCTGCTCGGCGCCGCCGCCCGCGACCAGGCGCGTGCGGAGCTCTCGCTCGGCAGCGGCGACGACTTCCGCGCGAGGCGAGACCAGCGCAACCTTGAGGCTTCCCGATCCCAGGTCGATGGCGAGCACATAGCGGTCTGCTGCAGACATCGTTTGCCGCTCCATGGTGCGCGGTCCCGTGCGAGTGAAGGCTCCTTGGCGGCCGCTCGCCCGCCCGCCTAGAAGGCGAGGAGGCGAGCCGGGTTTTCGATCGTCAGCCTGCGCAGGTCCGCCTCGGGGACGCCGCAATCGCGCAACGTTGGGATCACAAAGCCTGGGATGCGGGTGTAACCCTCTCCGCCACCGCGGCGTGTGCACAGCTTGGTGAAGACATCATGCCCGAGCACGATTTGCTCGCCATAGCCCTCTCGGAGGAGAGCCAGCAGGCCCGCGAGGATGAACCAGTCTGGCCGGTGAGAGAGCCCGAGCGGCTCTTGGTCCCATTCTGCGCCGAAGCAGGTGAAGCAGAGGGTGAAGCCTCGGTCCAGGGCCTCCTTGTGTAGCGTCAAGTCGCAGGGGATGGCTTGGGGATTCATGACGAGCTGGCTCGTGGAAAGACTGCCGAGCCAGTTCTCGACATGACAGATCACGGTGCGAGCCGGGAGGCACGCGCTGTCGTAGAGCGTCCGAAGGACAGTGGCACGGACCTCGTCATTGGGGCGGAAGAGGCCGACATGCACCTGCAGCGAGAGGCCGGACTCACGCGAGACGCAAGCAGCCGCTCGCAGGTAGGTCTCCATCGGCTCGCTCTTATCCTCGTAGGCCACCTTGATGTGGCCGGGCAGGATGCCGGTTTCGCCGATGCCATGCTCGATCTCCTCCCGCAGGAAGTCGATATATCCCTGCAACGTCATCGAGCGGTAGCGATCGGGCCAGGTGTCCTCCGCGTAGAGTCCGGTCGAGGCTACGACGTGGACACCGGTGTGTTCGGAGATGCGGCGGAGGGCGAGGACATCGGCGGGCGCGGTGCGGATTCCGGGCGCGCTGACCTCGAGGATCGTCGAGCCGCCGGCGGTCTTGAAGTCGGCGACCTCGGCGGTCATGACGTCTTCGTCGTCGAGACTCAGGTTGTCCCAGGAGAGGATCATCGCATGGCGCAGCGTCGAGCGGTTGTGCAGCGATAGCTTCTCCTCTGCGCGAAGCGGGAGCGCAGCGGGAAGGAGCCCCATCCGTTGGATGCGATCTCGGAAGATCGCAACGTTGCTCAGGATGTGCTCGTGCATGGAGGTAAAGCCCATCACTTCGGGTTGTATCGGGCCGCGCACAGTCATGACTTGAAGGCTCACGGGAGAAGACTCCTCTTGCACAGGCGGTGGCCAATCGAGCGAGCGGCCGGCTTTGGATGCCGCGGCTTCGGTGCGCAGGGGAGGGGCTCTCAAACGGACGTGGGACCCTTTTGAGATTGCGCTGTCGAATCGAAAGTCTCGGGGATAGGCGCCCGAATGGCGTCCT
This sequence comes from Deltaproteobacteria bacterium, assembly GCA_003520425.1. GTDB lineage: Bacteria > Myxococcota_A > UBA9160 > UBA9160 > UBA9160 > UBA9160. The sequence continues at coordinate 6,043 of DOUU01000191.1, read as the reverse complement.
ACATCCCCCAATCCAGAACGGATTTCCCCGCTCGGCTCTGGTCTAAGCTCGATCCGGACGGAGCCCTCCGCCTTCCGGTGGGACCCGCGGAGGAGAGCGAGTCCCCGTCGCGAACCCGTCTCGTGTGGTCATTTGCCGCTTGATTTCTCCAAATGTCCACCGAACTCGTAACGCATCGCGGACAATAGCTTGTCCTGGAAGTCTGCCTCGCCGCGTGAAGAAAAGCGCTGGTAGAGCGCAGCCGAGAGGACGGGCGCTGGAACCGCTTCGTCGATCGCCGCTTTGATCGTCCATCGTCCTTCGCCCGAATCAGAGACTTGACCAGAAAATTTCGAGAGCGCGGGGTCTTTGGCCAAGGCCGACGCGGTGAGGTCAAGCAGCCAAGAGGCGATGACGCTGCCCCGCCGCCATACCTCGGCGATATCCGGCAGATTGAGGTCGTACTGGTAGTGCCCTGGCTCGCGGAGCGGCGTTGTTTCCGCGTCGATCACAGACCTGTGCTTTCCCACATTTGCAGCGCGGAGAAGACTCAGGCCCTCGGCGTACGCCGCCATCACGCCGTATTCGATCCCATTGTGAACCATCTTCACGAAGTGACCGGCGCCGCTTGGGCCGCAGTGCAGGTAACCCTGCTCGGCGGTGCCTCCGATCTTCTCGCGTCCTGGTGTGCGAGCGATTTCGCCGAGGCCCGGTGCCAAGGTCTTGAAAATTGGATCCAGGCGTTGGACAGCCTGTTCCGGACCGCCGATCATCATGCAGTACCCGCGTTCGAGACCCCAGACGCCGCCGCTTGTTCCCACGTCGACATACTGGATCTGCTTCGACGCGAGCTCCTTTGCACGTCGGATATCATCGACGTAGTAGGAATTGCCGCCGTCGACCAGCGCATCTCCAGGCTCGAGGAACTGGACGAGATCGGCGATCGATTGGTCTACCACCGCCGCGGGCACCATGAGCCAGACGGCACGCGGCTTGTCGAGGTTCTTCACAAGGTCCGCGAGGGAGGACGCCCCCACGGCCTTCTCCTGAACCAGCTCCTTCACCGCATTCGGCGAGCGGTCGAAGACCACGCACTCGTGGCCTCCTCGGACCAGCCGCCGCACCATGTTGGCTCCCATTCTTCCAAGACCGATCATTCCAAGTTGCATTCTGCGCTCCTTCTCTTTGATCGTCCGCGAACGGAGATTGTGCGGCCTTCTTTGAGCGAAGAACCGAGGTTCAAGGCCCCGCGAGAGCTTCCTCGGCCGCACTTGGGTTCGAGCGACTCGGGTTCGAGCATGATAGGCGGTGGCGGGGGNNGCTTTCCTGCAGCAATCGGGGCGAGAATGATGTCCAAGGTCCATCCGCGGAACGGTCGCGCGGAGTGAAAACTTCCGCGCGCGAGCCGCGCTCTCGCGCTCAAGAAAGGTCTCATGGCCCGAGGCGTCGTCTTTGGCGAACCGTTCGATTACCGAAGGCGCCACGTCATGCGTCGTGACCGGCTTTCTAGTGCTTGCCCGGATCGAGTGTAGCGCCGGTTCGTTTCACGAGGATGTACGCCTCGAGCGCCTTCATGCGTGGGTCATCGTCTGGAAGGACTTTGCCTTCGAGTGGGTTCTGGATGCACCAGTTCACCATGTCACGGAGAAGAGCGACCTTCTTGAGCTGGGTCTGAAACTTCGGATATGTCTCAGGGTGGGTATTCGACGCGTCTGGGTGGCACATTGCGCAGGCCAGCCCGTTCGTACCTAGCTCATCGCTGTGGAAGAGACGATCTCCTTCTGCCACTTCTCGGTCGAGCTCAGCCTTCCAGATCGCGCGGTCTCGGTCGGTGTGCTGCACTTTGCCGTGAACGAGCTCGACGGGAAGCTCACCGCCTTGGACGTAGTCGACGAACGGCAGGCCATTCACGCTCAGCGTGATCTTTTCCCGAATCGAGATCCGCGCCACGACCTCCTCATTGCAGAACCGCATGAGATCGCTGAGGAGGTCCGCGACCTCCTGGGCCTTCTGCGGAGGCAGCTTCTCGTTGCTTCGCACGCCTTCCACCACGACGGCCTTCCGATGATCGCAGGCCGACACCGTCCGCGATGCCCAGCCGTCCGTCTCGCCGGAAATGGTTGCTGTCGCCGAGCGCTGGGCGCCGAGGAGCTCATCCGAACGCAACACGGCCAGTGAAGCCACCACCGTAAGAGCGAGCGTCAGTGCGCCACGGAACATTCGAAGCGGAGTCATAGAGTCCTCCTGCGACCGCGTTAGTAGGACGGTCCGCCCCCTTTGATACCCTTGGTAACTTCCGCGTAGGTTACGGTTCGTGGGTTGCGGTCCCAAAGGTTGTAGTTCGCGTTCACGGTGCCGCTCTTCAGCACATCGACCGACCCGTCGCCGCACCCATCAAACTGGTCAAACGGGTCGGTGCGCTCCATTTGCAGCGTCAAGGGAGGCAGGCCCTGCGGCGCATAGGGCCAAGGCCATGCCGTCGAAAGCATCCCGTGAAAGGTGATGTTCCGGATCCGGTTGGTGAGCAGTTGGTGAGTATGGCCGTGCACGACGGTCACACTCTTGAACGGGAAGAGCAAGGCCTGCACCTGCTCTGCATCGTCGGTCCAGAAGTTCCAAGGGCGATAATACTTGTAGAGGGGCGAGTGGGAGAAGACGACGAGCGGCGTGGTCTTCGGCAGTTTCTCGAGGTCCTTATGGAGCCAGTCGCGCTGCTCCTCACCGACCTTGAAGCGGCTCTGGCGGCCGTCGTCGAGCCCCGCGACGATCGCCATGCGCTGTTCAGGCGTGTACCCCTTCACCGTCCAAAAATCATCTTCCACGACGCTGTTCAGCACGACGAAATGAACGCTCTTGTGGTCGAACGAGTAACGATCCGGACCGAACATCTGGCGCCACTTTTCGCCGAGGTCGAAGTACCAGTCATGCTCGCCCACCATCATCTTCACGGGCGGCTTGAGACCGGAGAGGATCTGACGGCCGAGCTCGAGCTCCTCCGGTCGCCCGTCCTGCGCCAGATCGCCGCCAAAGAGCACGAAGTCGGGCTGCGGATCGAGCGCGTTCACGTCCTCGACGGCTTTGAGTGCCGCCTTCGCGAACCTGTGGTTCATCCCGCGGGCGAAGAGGTGAGAGTCGGACACGTACGCGAAGCGGAACCCAACCTCTGGGTTCGCATCCGGAGAAGCGGCTGCGTACGCCACGTCGACCAGCTGGAACGCGTGGGGCTGGATGACGCCCGCCGCTGCCGCCATCGCGGCAAACCGGGCCGACACCTTCAAGAAATGGCGACGGTCGCAGTTGAACAGCGATTGGATGAGGCTCTCTGACTCGAGCGAGCGCTCACGGAGCTCACGCTCCAGTTCCTTCGGAGTCAGGTTGATCCCCATGGGGGCCTCCCTAGCGTGTGGGCATCAGCTTCGAAAGCGCCTCGAACCGATCGAGGTGCTCGCCTGTGAACGTCTTCAGGAGCTCGACGAGATCGGCTTTTTCCTCGCTGCTCAAACCGAGAGGTCGTATTCCCCCGTCGAGCCAAGGATTCGGATTTCCGCCGCGGTCGTAGAACTCGATCACATCGAGCAGCGTTTTCTCGCTCCCGTCATGCATGTAAGGACCGGTGAGGGCCACGTTGCGGAGCTGGGGTGTCTTGAACGCCCCGATGTCCTTTCGCTCGTGCGTCACCAGGAAGCGTCCGAGCTGGTTGATGCCTTCCTCGTGGGAGAGTTTTGGCAGGGCCTCAGGGTGCTGCTCGACCTTCCCAGCGAGATCGCCGAAGTTCACTGCTTTCGCCGCGATTCCGATGTTGTGATATTGCTCATCGGTGAGGAGCGGGAAGGCGCTCACGTAGCCGTGGCAGGTGTTGCAACGCGCCTTGCCGTTGAAGAGCGTCCACCCGCGCTTCGCGGATTCGGAGATGGCCCCCTGGTCGCCTGCCAGGAACCGATCGATCGGGGCCTCCACATCGAGCAGCGTCCGCTCGAAGCTCGCGATCGCCTGTACCACCCGCTGGATGGTCACCCGCCCGTCGCCAAAGGCTTTCACAAAGAGGGGACCATACTCAGGGAGGCCTTGCAGCTTGGCCTCGACCGCGGCGTGGTCGGCCATCGCCATCTCGACTGGATTTACCAGTGGCTGCAACGCCTGGTCTTCGAGCGTCGCCGCACGTCCGTCCCAAAACTGGTCCCTTAAGAACGCGGCGTTCAAAACCGTGGGAGCGTTGCGCACGCCCTTCGCGCCACCGACCCCAGTCGATACAGCCTTGTCTTCTGCGAACCCGTGTCGGGGGTCGTGGCAGGTCGCGCAGGCGATCGTGTTATCGCGGGACAAGCGACCGTCGAAATAGAGCTTCTTCCCGAGTTCGACTTTGGGGCCGGTGAGGGGATTTCCTGGCGGTGTCTCGGGCGGAAGCACGCTTGCCGGCAGCGGCGGCATCGCATCCTGGGCCGAGGATGCGAGTGGAAGCATCAGCAACCAGAGTGCGAAGCGAAACCCGCCGCTCCATCGAGTGACCGGCAATCCACCTCCTGCGTTCTAGATCGGCACCCGTTGCCGGCGCCGGTGCAAGGCACAGGCCTTCTTCTTTTTGCGACGATTGACAATAATTTGCAACAGGAATCGATGCAAGGCCTGGATTTCATCTGGAAGCCGCATTCGAGCAAGGGGATCCGCCGCACGGTTCGCTGCACAGATCGTCTCCACATCCGCGGCTCTCGAGGCTTGCGCGGGATGCGCGACATTCCGCCTCATAAAGGGGGGGGAATCTCGGTGGTACGCGGCGCCAGCTAGGGCTTTAGATCGAGCTCTTCGTAGTGGCGGAAGATGCCTTCTTCGTTGAATGGGATCCGCCGATTCGACGCCAAATACGCAGCAATCCGAGGGCGACAGGTGACCCGCTCGTGCATTGCGAACACACGGCGGTAGTCACTCTCATATCGCGCGGAGGCTCGCGGAAACGCGTAGCGGAGCCCAGCGATGACTTGGAAGAGCGAAAGGTCGCAGTAGGTCAAAGACGCTCCGACGAGATACTGATCTCCCTGCGGGTTCCGTTCGAGCACGTGCTCGAAATAGGCCAGAAATCTCGGCGCTCGCGATTTCAGGAACTCGCCGGCCCGCCGACGGGCTTCCCGGCGCTGATCCTCGTAGTAAAGGCTGGCCGCAATTGGGTGGTGAGTGTCGTGGACTTCCTGAACCAGATCTGCAAGGGTCAACTGGAGCTGGTGTGTCCACAATCGTCCCGCTTCGTCCTCCGGTGCGAGGCCGTGGCGAGGCCCGAGAAACGAGAGAATATTCGCGGTTTGAGCGATCAGAAGATCACCAGCCCTCAGGAACGGAGGAGCGAAAGGCGGGCGTTCGATGGCGTGGCTGTCGAGAATCCGCATGAGCGCTGGAACGCCGGCGCCCTTTTCTTCCGGCTCTCTCGCAACGTCCGTGTATTCCGCACCGGCCTCCTCAAGGGCCAGCCGCACGAACTCTCCGCGCCCCTGGATGGTGGGCCAGTAGTAGAGTTCATACTTCATGTGACGGACTCCGTTCGTTCGCTTCGCGCCGCAGAAAAATCGAAGGGAAAAGCCTCGGCGCAGGGAGCGCTCGACGTGAACCTAGCGGACTGCCGCGCCGAGTGGCTGGACCTCTGAAGGGCCGCACGGGCCCAGAGGCTAGGGGTTCGATGCAGCCCTGCGGAGGCGGCCATTGCCCCGCGAGTAGGGGAAGCCTCGGCCTGCGAGGCGTTTCGCCGCACGAAGCCAGAGCGCACCCCGAGCGGTCGTCGCGCTTGCTGGCAGGTCAAGCACTCTGTGGCGACGCGACATTCGAGGCGACGGCGGTGCGTGGCGAGCGTTTGGAACTCCCATAACGGCTGGTTCGCCTGGATACGATCCGGGCTCGCGCNNTCGTAGCGGGGCTCACCGGTGGAGCCCGCAGCCGTGAGATCGCGCGCGCGCTTTCGTCCGGCCTTGTTGGGAGGTGCCAGCGCTTCCCGCAAGCGCGTGCAACCGCGCGCGGAGGCGCTCCCGATCGAGCGCCTCGCCTGAGGCACGCTCTTGCGCTCTAGCAGCATGCTGAAAAACGC
>DOUU01000431.1:513-3265 GCA_003520425.1 Deltaproteobacteria bacterium | reverse complement strand
ACAGCGGCGCCGAAGACGTCGCCGTTCTCGGCCAGAATCGAGAACTCTCCCGAGACCGGGTGGAGGACGTCCGCTTCGGGATAGCGGAAGCGGAATTGCGCCTCCTTCACCGTCACCATCGACTTGCGCTGGAGGTAGCCGGAGGCGAAGCGCCCGACATTGGGAATCCGGGCCTCGGCGCACTGAAGACGAACGTGCTCTCCGTTGAGCACGAGGAAGGTCCACTCGAGATTCCAGTGTCGCGGCCCCCAGGAGTGGTCGCGCTCCCCTCGGCCCGAGAACGGCCGCCCGACGCTGCCCACCCGCATCGCACCCTCGACGGCGATCGGCTGCTCGAAGCGGCTCGCGGGATATGCGGCTTGAGCACTGTGGCCGGGGGCGACGCTCCGGCCGTGGGAGTGGGGAGGACCGAGCGCGCGGACCGCGAGCTCGACGCCGACGGGAAGAATCATTCCCGCGCGCTTGCCCGCGACGACACGGCCGAAACCTTCGACGCTGAGGCGACCGGCTTCGAGGGGCGACTCGACGTCCCAGGCGCAGCGCAGGCCGAAACGGTCATAGGCGAGGCGCGAAAGGTCCCAGTCCGCAAGCGCAAGGCGAGGCTCCTCGATCGTGATCCACTCGTCGTCTTGAAAGAGGTAGAACCACAGCCACGCGCGATGCTGGTTGGGATGAATGCCGATGCGGCAGTGGCCTGCGCGCGATCCTGTCGCGTCGAACCAGTCCCAGAACCAGGACTCGTTCCACCACTCGACGGCGGGATCGAAAGCATGGGAGCCCTCGTCTTCGAGGCACAAGCCAAACTGCGTGAGCTCTGCGGGGCTGAGGCGGGTTCCAGCCATGGATTAGAACATGTTATAGTTTTCTTGCCCGCTCCGCTGCAAGGAGAATCCGTCGTGCCCGCCCGACTCTTTGCGAGAGGCGAGATTGAGGAGGCCTTCCGGCGCTACTGGCAAACGGGAGCGGTCGGCGAGCGTTGGTCGGAATGGGCGGACCTTTTTACCCCGGATGCCCGCTATGTGGAACACGTCCTCGGAACCCGAAACGGTCGCGACGAGATCCGGAGCTGGATCGTTCCGACCATGGCCAAGTACCCGGAGATCTACACGGCCTACGAGTGGCATATGCTCGACGAATCGGGACGCGTGGTCGTGTATATGCAAAACCGGCGAGACCACCCGAGCGGGACAGGCGTGATCGATTTCCCCGGCGTCACCCTCTTGCAGTACGCAGGAGACGGCCTTTGGAGCCTCGAAGAAGACTTCTGGGCCGTGCCGCGAGCGCAGCGCGCCTTCGAGGAGTACGCCGATGCCTGCAAGAGGCACGACCCTCAGCACCCAAGGAAGATGACCCGCCTCCACTGGGGGTCATNNGCGAGCGCGCCTAGAGCGGCGGGGCCTGCGCGAAGCGACCTCGATCGCGCCTTCCCAGGAAAGCTGCGGTCTCCGCCCCCACCGTTCCGCAGCCGCGGGCTGCACCCATGGGTCGATAGGTCTTGTATGCGCCCGCCAGCGACGCGTATGCTCGTGCCGACCCATTTCGCGGCGGAGGCAGTGCAATGGCTTCTTGGACCTTGATCGACGAGACGCGGGAGACGCGGGTTGAAGCCGAGACAGCCGGCGGCACGCCCCTTCTCTCCCCGGCGGCAGTGCGCGCGGCCTTCGACTTCGAGCTCAAGCCCGAAGGCCTGTGCAAAGGGGACATTTGCTTTCCCGTGCGAGACCGCAGCGCGCTCGCTCGCGCGGGCGGGATCGACCTCGGCGCCTTCGCGGAGCTTCTTGGTCGGCCTTTGGCGATGGATACCGAGGAGCGGGTCGCTGTTCTTGGCGCTTCACCGACGGAGCGTGCAGAGCGCCTCGCTTCCCTCCAGGCGCCCGATTTCACGCTCCCCGACCTCGCTGGCAAGCTCCACTCCCTTTCCGAGCAGCGTGGCAAGAAAGTACTCCTCATCGCCTACGCATCCTGGTGAGGCTGCCGCGAGGACCTGCCGGTCTGGCAGGCACTGTACGAGGAACTCGGGAGCCGGGGGTTCGTAGCCATCACCGTGGCACTCGACCGCAACGCGGACGACCCGCGCCCCTACATCGAGCGGGCGCGCCCGACCCACCCAAGCCTCATCGACTCCGAGCACGTGCTCGCGGACCTGTATCACATCATCAATGTGCCGACGGTGATCTGGATCGACGAGGGAGGTCGCATGGTGCGACCGAACGACTCGCAGTTTGGTACGGACACGTTCGTTCAGTTCCACGGCAAGCGCTCGGCGCCCTTCCTGGCCGCGGTGCGTGCATGGGTGCGCGAGGGCCGCGGGGTCGTACCCGCGGATCAGATGCGCCCCCAGCAGCTCCTTCCGTCCCCGGAGAGCCAGCTCGCCCGGGCGGAGTTCACCCTCGCGTGGCATCTCCACCGCGCGGGCCGGACGCAGGCGGCGGAGCGCCATTTCTTGCGCGCTGGCGAGCTTGCGCCCCACGACTGGACCATCCGTCGCGGCTCCATGCCGATTCGCGGCATCAATCCCATGGGGCCCGAGTTTTTCAAGTTGTACGAGGAGTGGAAGGCTGCCGGTGCCCCGGGCTACCCGGTGCGCCCGCTTGAGGAGAGTTGATCCGCCGCCTGCGGTGAGTGCTGCTCGCAAGGCAAGGCGCAGCAAGGGGGCCTCCGAGGAGAGCGCGCCGCACCCAACCCGTGCGGAGACGATGCGTCGAGCTTGACGGTCCCCTCGGGCTTGCCGGGCCCGCCCCTCCCCGCAACC
>DOUU01000431.1:0-505 GCA_003520425.1 Deltaproteobacteria bacterium | reverse complement strand
CCTTGCATCGTGCGCGAGGCATCCTCAGGCGCGGCGACCTATCTCGTGAACGCGGCGGCCACTCGTCGCCTCCTGCCGGGTCCCGAGCTCGATGTGGTCGAGCTCTGGCCCGGCTATGCGCTCGCCAGCATCGCCTGCATCGACTACAAGGACAACGACCTCGGCGACTACAACGAGATTTCGATCGCCTTTTTCGTGCGTGAGCGCCGAGCCGGTCGCGGTCTCCCGCTGCTCGGGCCCGTTCTGGATTTCTTTCGTGCACGCCTGCCGACCTATATCCACCGTCTCCCGGTCAATCAGGCCTTCACCTGCGAGGCGGGTCGCACGATCTGGGGCTTCCCCAAGGTCGTGCACGAAATCGGCTTCGAATACCGGGACCGCCGCGCGGTCTGCACCTGGCGAGCGGCAGGGGAGCGCGTCTTCACGTTTTCCCTCCCGCGCGGCGGAAGGCAGCACATGCCCGATGCTTCCCTCCTCACCTACAGCTATCTCCAGGGTGCGCTCC
>DOUU01000285.1 GCA_003520425.1 Deltaproteobacteria bacterium | reverse complement strand
AAACCTCTGTGTCGAGCTACTAGGAGGCCGACTCAAGACTCATGCGTCTGGGTAGAATAGGCGCATGGGGGATGAGAGTCGCTTCAAGTCATACGAGCAGGATCAAGGGGCGCTGTTTCCGGTGTTCTTGGCGGACGCCTTAGATCCATCGGATCCGGCCTTCTTTATCCAAGACGCTGTCGAGGGTCTGGATCTGCGCGCCTTCGAGGCACGGTACGCAGTGCTTGGGGAACGGGCGTACGCACCACGGCTGATGCTGAAGCTGTGGCTGTACGCAGCGACCCAGGGCGTGTACAGCGGGCGGGAGATCGCGCGGCGGATTCGGCGGGACGTGGGCTTCCGTTACCTCGCTGGGATGGGCCGTCATCCGGACTTTCGGACAATCAATCGCTTCCGCGTCCGTCACCGCGAGGACTTCGCCGAGGTGTTTCGCCAGACCGTGCGGCTGGCGCGGGCTTCGGGCCTGGGTGCGCTGGGGGTAGTGGCGATTGATGGGACCAAGATTCGGGCCAACACCTCGAAGCACAAGGCCATGAGCCACAGCCGGATGCGGGAGGCGGAGGAGAAGCTAGAGCGAGAGATTGCGTCGATCTTGGCGCGGCAAGACCAGGAGAACGCCGAGGAGGAGCGCGAGCACGGAGACGATGACGACGGGAGCGGAGGGCTTCCGGTCGAGCTGCAGGATGCGCAGCGGCGGCGGGAGAAGATCCGGGCCGCACGCGAACAGCTCGAAGCGGAGAAGGGCGAGCGGCTCGAGGCGCGCCACCAGAAAAGCTTTGCCGACCCGGAGGCGCAGATGATGAAGCTCGGGGATGGCGCGCTGCAGTACGCCTACAACGCCCAGGCGGCGGTGAGTGAAGATGGGCTGATCGTGGCCACGGGACTCTCGACCCAGGTGAAGGACGAGCAGCACTTGGTGCCGATGACCGAGGCCGTGCGGGAGACCACGGGCCATCGGCCGGGGCGGGTGCTGGCGGACAAGGGATATCTGAGCGAGCGCGGGCTGCGGGAGATGCGTCGACAGCGACAACGATGCCTGATCGCGGTGGGACGCGAGGGGAAGAAGCTCCCGAAGTGGCCGCGGGGAAGCTGCACGCAGCGGATGCATCGCATGCTGCGCTTGCCTTGGGCCAAGCGCAGCTATGCCCGGCGCAAGACCCAAGGGGAGCGGCCCTTCGCCGAGATCAAGGCGGTGATGGGCTTCCGCCGCTTCATGCTGCGAGGCGTACACAAGGTTCGCGGCGAGTGGGACCTGGTCTGCGCGGCCTTCAATCTCCGGCGCCTCGCGGTGCGGGCCGCAGCGACGATATGAGGCGCATCGGCGAGTCGAGCCATCTCCTGCAGGCTGCTGGTTGTCTCTGGAGCCCGTTCGTGCCCGCTGGCCTCTCCAGTTTCGCCTACCGCCACTCCGCCAACCTGGCGACTACGACTCGATTTGACTCGAATCGTGAGTCAGGCTCCTAGTCCAGCAAGGCCCGCGCGACGAGCTCACGGTTTTGAGTGGAGTTCCCGAAAAGGACGCTCGAGAGCGCTGCACGCTTGAAAAACAGGTGCAGATCCTGCTCCCACGTGAAGCCGAGCCCCCCGTGGATTTGGATGCCGTCGCTTGCCACGCGCAGGTACGCGTCCGATGCATACGCTTTGGCCATAGATACGGCAGTGTGAGCTGCGGACTCGCCTTCGTCCAGGCACCAGGCTGCCCGCCACGTTGCAGAGCGAGCGCCCTCCACACGCACCAGCATGTCGGCGCAACGATGTTGGATTGCCTGCTGGGCACCGATAGGCCGGCCGAACTGTTCACGCGTTCGCGCGTATGCGACCGAGAGCTCGAGGACACGCTGAGCCCCCCCGCACGCATCGGCGCAAAGCGCGACCTTGGCACGATCGATGATGCGCTCGAGCAGTGGCGCACCCTCTCCGAGGGCGCCGAGGACGTTCTCCGGGGCGACGTGAACGTCCGTAAAGAGCACTTCCCCGTAACTCCGCGTCGTGTCGGTCGTGGGGACGAGTTCAACGGAAGTCCCTGGTGCGCGCGGGTCGACAAGGAACAGCGTGAGACTTTGCTCCAAATCGTCGGAAGTACGAGCTGGTACCACCAGCCAGTCCGCGGCGTTTGCCTCAGGTACGAAGCGCTTCACACCACGGAGAGAGAAGCCCGCCCCTGCTGCATGGGCCTCGACCGCAACACCCTTCGCGCTCCAAGGCCCCGCCTCGTCGCAGAGGGCGAGGGTGACGCGCTGCTCCCCGCAGGCGATCGCTGGGAGCAGACGCCGCTTTTGCACCTCGTTGCCGCCGAGAACGAGTGCGAGACCGCCCACCACCGCAGACAAGAATGCGCCAGGAAATAGGTTTCGTCCCATTTCCTCGAGCATGACCACGAGGTCGAGGCAGCGCAGGCCCGCTCCGCCGTACTCCTCGGGTATGCAAAGCCCAAGCCAGCCTAAGTCAGCAAGCTTCTTCCAGAGGGCTGGGGGTAAGCCCTTGCCCGCCTCCGCGATCGCGCGCACCGTGGCCAACCCGCACTCGCGCTCAAGGAACTCACGCACGCCCGACCGCAGGATCTCCTGGTCCTCGCTGAAGAGCACATCCATCGCTGCTGCCTCCACTTGAGAGAACCGATCCGAGCATCCGGCCCAGCTGCCCTCTTGGGTCGCCTGCGCTCCTCCACCTGCCAACGGTACCACGCTCTCACTTCTCTTCCCGAAGGCCACGGGCGATCGGTTCTTCTCTGAGAGTCCAAAAACGCCTCGGTCGGGCGACCTGGGAGCGCGACCGAGCAGCGGCAGCTGATGCCTGGGAGTCACCCACGCGGATCGAGGAGGGGGCCTTCCACGGCGTCCGCAGAGATCCATGATGCCAAACCCTGCGCCGCGGCCCTCTCAGGGCCTTGCTGTGCGAGCAACGCTTCCGGCGAGGGACGACGGTCAGACCGTTTGCTTCCTTGGCCCCTGCTCCAGCGTCGATCGAGGACCCGCCCTCGGGCTTGGTGCGGTGTCACCCCCCCACCGCAATCCCTTTCAAGGGTGGCATCCTGATTCAAGTAGGCTCCGATTCGCGCCGACACGTGCTCGTGCCCCTTTAGGGGGGGGTGAGCTGCCCGCACTGGCGGGGGAGGTTCCGGAGGGTCTCGTCTTGGATGCCGCTCAGCTGCCCTCGGGACGAACCTTCGCTCGAGATGTGCGACTCGTAGAGATCGCCCTCATCCTTCCCGCGGTTGCTATCCTCTTCTTCTATCTAAACGGGGTCTTGGCCTTTTCTGGTGAGGACTGGCGTGTCTTCACCAATTCGTTGAGCGCCTACGTCGGAGTGATTGCACTCCTCGCGGAGTTTCAGCGTCGCTCGTGGTGGAAACCGATCCAGACCTATCTGAACACCACGCGAGTGTCGGCGCGCAGCTCGGCCGTCNNGGAAACCGATCCAGATCTATCTGAACACCACGCGAGTGTCGGCGCGCAGCTCCGCCGTCGTGCGCGATACGTTCACGGCCACGATGGCTCTCCCAAGGCGCTTTCTGCAATTCCATCTCGGAGCGTGGGCAGGCGCTGGCGTCTTCGGAGCGGGAGGCATGGCGATCTGGAGCGGCCGCGACTGGGGCGCGTTTGAGAGCATCACCACATGCGTGGCGGGTCTGACGGGCGGTCTCGTCGCGGGGGCGCTCGTATTCTTCGGGTTGCGCCGATACTGTGGACGTCTTCGCGCGGCGCTCGCTGCGGACCTCCCTGATCCGCGAGACAGACGGGCGCTCGTTCGCACGTTCTCACTGCAGATGAAGCTCCTGCTGACGGTCTCAAGCTCCGGCTTGGCCTCGGTCGTGTTTGCAGCGCTGCTCGCCTATGCGAGGGCATCCGGCGGGATGATTGGCGTCATCGGCATCTGGCAAGAGCGGCTCCTCGAGGGTGGAATCGCCGCATCTTCGCCTCGAAGCGCGGGCTCTTCGACAGGACGCGACATACGCGAAACCCCAGAACCCGTTGAGCTTGTGCGATTGGAGCCCGATTTCCGGGCAGGGAGCGCCCCGCCCGTACTGGGTGAGCGGGTGGCTCGCGAGATCGAGCATCAAATGGCAGAGGGGACGAACGCGGGCACATTGCAACGCGATGGGAGAATCGTGACCTGGCGGAGGCTCCCGGCGGGCGCCGCCCTCGCGGCCGTGACTCCCATGGTGAGGATTCAGGCAGACTTACGCAATCTCGCAGAAACTCTCTCCGTCTTCCTCGGAATGGCGGCCGCGGTCTCATCGGGGCTCATCTTGTTGTTTGCGGACGATGTGGGCCAAGCGACCAGCGCTCTCGCCGAGGCTGCGCAGCGCATGTCTCAGGGCGACTTGCGCCACCGGCGCGCCTTCGAGTCGGACGACGAGCTCGGCCAACTGGCTCGGACCTACGAGGAAACGTCCGACTCGCTCTGCACCCTGATCGGTGAAGTGAGCCAAGCGGCCCAGCGGGCCGACAGCGCAGCGGGCGAACTTTCCTCGGTTTCAGAACGCGTCGGGAAGACTGCTGGAGGTCAATCCCGAGAGATGGACCGCGTTCATCGTGCGATGGGGCAGATCCACCAGCAGGTCAACGATCTGTCTCGTTCAGCTGAACATCTGAACGGGTCGATGGAGGAAGCGGGGGCCTCTATCGCAGAACTCGGCGCCGCTGGCGAGCAGCTTCGCGACACGGCTGGGGTGCTCTCAGGTCAGGTCGATGAAGTCCTCGGCTCGATCGAGGAGCTGGTCCGAAACTCTCACCGGGTTGCGGAAAGCAGTGAGACTCTTTCCGAAGCTGCCTCAGAGACATCGGCCAACATGGAGGAAATGGCGTCCGCCATGCGGAGCGTCGACGTGACCGCCGAAAAAATGGCACAGCTGTCGGATGCTGTGCAGCAAAGCGCTGAGGCGGGTCGGATGCGCGTTTCCGAGACGATCGAAGGCATGCAGGACATTCAGCGGGCCACCGAGACCGCTGGTCGGGTCGTGCGTCGCCTCGTGGAGGCCGCGAAGGAAATCGGCGCAATCCTCGGGGTCATTTCTGATGTAGCCGACGAAACGAACCTCCTCGCGCTCAATGCCGCGATCATCGCGGCACAGTCCGGCGAGAACGGTCGAGCATTCTCGGTCGTGGCCGACCAAATTCGGGGGCTGGCTGAGCGGGTTCTGGCGAGCACAAACCAGATTGCCTCGATGATTCACGCCCTCCAAGAAGAGAGTGGGAACGCCGTCGGAGCGATTGATCAGGGCACACGGAGTGTCTTGGCGGGTGTCGAGCGATCCGCTCAGGCCGGAATCTCGCTCGAAGAGATCACCCGAGCTGCACGGGAGAGCGGCTCCTTTACCCGCCAGATCGTTTCCTCCGTACGCGAGCAAACAAAGGCCGCCGCGCACGTCGTGGGACTGATGGGCCGCGTCATCAGCGGGGTGGAACTGATTCGCGCGGCTGAGGGCGAGCGTGGCCGTGGAAGTGAAGTGATCACCCGTTCGGCCGCGGCGATGCGCGACGTTGCCCAGCAAGTGCGTGGTACGACCGAAGAGCAAGCGCGGGGCTACGCGGCGATCCGCGAGACGATCGAGCGAGTCCGAGAGACAACGGGGAGCATGAATTCCGCACTGAGGGAGCAGACGGTCTCTTGCAAAGAGGTCGCGAGCTTCCTTGAACGTGTGCTCGAGGGCACCCGCGAGAGTGAGGAAGTCGCCCAGCGGATGGGCAATACCGTCGAGAGCCTCGTTGCGGAAGCCGAAGCCCTACGCCAAGCGACTCGCCGATTCGAGCTCTGATCGCCTTGGCTGCGACACGCCTGCCCGCCCCGCCCGCTCCCGCGACCCGGGGGAGCGTCCGGGACCGGCTGCACCATTCCCTCCCGGCCCGCAACCTCGCATCGGCAAAGCTGGTAGGCCAGCGACTTCGGGCCTCTGCCCGTGGGATGCGCGGCTCGGCCACCGGGGTGCCTGCGGGGCAACTGGCGCGCTCCGGGGAGCCGCGAGAAGATCCCGTGGGGTAGGCCCCATGGTCGGAGGCCTTCCCCCGCTTTGTTTGTCCCGGCCCCGGCTGGTTCATGCCCCCAAAACGTCCGCCGGGCGACAGCACCGCGGCCACCAAGCGATTTTGCTGTTTCTCGAACCCCGCGTTGAGGATGCCCCATGGCCGACAACCAGTCCGAGTCGACCTTTCAACCCGGCCGCGCTGCGGAGCTCGACCACGTGGTCGCGCGCGCGCGTGGCGCCGCCGCTGCCTTTCGTCGCCTCGACCAGGACGGGGTGGACCGCATCGTCTGGGCCATGGTCGTCGCCGGCCTTGAGAAGGCTGTCGAGCTCGCCCAAGTCGCAATCGAGGAGACCGGTTTCGGCGTGTTCGAGGACAAGGTCGTAAAGAACTATGTCGCCACTGAGTTCCTCTATGATTTCCTCAAAGACAAAAGAACGGTCGGGGTGATCGGCGAAGATCCGGAGCGCAACATCCAGTACGTGGCCGAGCCGATTGGCGTCGTCCTGGCAATCCTTCCCGTTACGAACCCCACGTCCACCGTGCTTTTCAAAGCGATTGTCGCGGCAAAAACCCGAAACGCGATCATCTTCCGGCCCTCGCCCCGGGCGATCCGCTGCGCGCTCCATACCGTCGAGATTTTGCGCAAAGCCGCGGAGAAAGCCGGAATGCCCCCCGATGCACTTCAGGTGATCCCCGATGCCCCGCGCGAGGCGACGCATTATCTCTTCGAGCATCCCGGCATCGACCTCATCTGGACCACAGGGGGACCGAGAATCGTCAATCTCTCGAACAGGGCCGGCAAGCCGGTCATCAGTGTGGGACCCGGGAATGCACCGGTGTATCTCCATCGGACGGCCGATCTTCCGGGGGCGATCGTCGACATCCTGATCTCAAAGACCTTCGACGCCTCCGTCATCTGCCCTGCGGAGCAGACCTGCGTCATCGACGCTGCGATCTGGGAGGCGGCTCTCACAGAGTTTCAACGCATGGGCGCTCACCTTCTCACGCCGCCCGAAGTCGAACGCCTGGGGCGGATCGCTTTCCTCGAAACGGGCGAGCCCAACATTGCGGCCGTCGGCCAATCGCCGCAGCGATTGGCCGAAATGGCGGGTTTTGCCGTAGACGTGGCCACAAAAGTCTTGCTGGCACCCCTTCCCTCGGACCTCGACGCTCTTGGCGCCCACCCGCTCGTGCACGAGAAGCTGATGCCGGTGCTCGGAGTGGTGCGCGCAGCCTCGGAGGACGATGCGCTCGCAGCGTGCGATCTCGTAACCGCGCGTGGCGGCCTTGGCCACACCTGCGCGATCTATGCGCGTGACTCCCAGATCATCCAGCGATACGCCGCCACCATGCGTACAGGCCGCATCCTTGTGAATGCACCAACCGCGGTCGGGGCTCTCGGCGGAGTCTACAACTCCCTCACGCCCACTTTTTCCCTCGGCTGCGGAACCTGGGGTGGCTCGATGACGACGGACAACGTGAACTACCGCAACCTGCTCAACATCAAGACGGTGTCACGACGCCTCACGCCACCGCAGTGGTTCCGCGTCCCTTCGGATACATACTTCAATGCCGGCGCACTTGAGAACCTAAGGCAAGTCCAAGCCCGAACGGTCGTCCTTGTGACCGATAGTACCCTCGAACGTTCCGGCACTGCAGACGAGATACGCCGACATGTTTCTGCGTCAACGATACACGTGTTTTCCGATATCGAGCCCGAACCGACAGAGACTCAGATTCGAGCGGGTGTGGAACTGCTGCGTCGCATGTCGCCTGATCTCCTGATCGCCGTCGGCGGGGGAAGCGTCCTCGATGCTGCGAAGGCGATGAGGCTCTTTTATGAGAGCCCGGAGCTCTCGGTGCGCGAGCTGTCGCTGCCTTTTCTCGACGCCCGAAAACGCGTTGCCCGCTACCCGCGAATCGCTCATCAGCTGCGCCTCGTGGCGATTCCCACCACGGCAGGAACCGGTTCGGAGGTCTCCCCGGCGAGCGTCGTCACGGTAGGCCAGCGAAAGCTCACACTCGTCGACTACTCGCTCGTGCCGGACATGGCGATTGTGGATCCGCTGCTTTCGCTCTCCTTGCCACCTGGAGCCACCGCGGACACGGGCGTCGATGCACTGACGCATGCGGTGGAGGCTTACGTATCGATCTTTGCATCGCCTTACACGGATGCATTCTGCGCTCAAGCGACGCGTCTCATCCTCGACGCCCTGCCGCGCGCGATGGCCGACGGATCGGACCTTGCCGCGCGTACGGCGATGGCGAATGCCGCGACCATTGCGGGTCTCGCCTTTTCGAATGCCTTCGTCGGCGTGAATCACGCTCTCGCTCACGCGGTGGGAGCGCGATTCCACCTCACCCACGGCCGTGCGAATGGAATCTTCCTTCCCCACGTGATGCGCTACAACGCTGCGATCCCGACAAAGTTCATGCCTGCCCCTGGCTACTCGGCGTATGTGGCGCCGGAGAAGTATGCCCAGCTCGGTTGGGTCATCGGACTCGGGGGCCACAGCGAGGCGGAACGGCGCGAGCGGTTCTTCCATAAGGTGGACGGGCTGCTGGATCGAGTAGGCATTCCACGGTCGCTGGCCGAAGCAGGAATCCGAAAGGAGGAGTTCGAGAGCGCCCTGCCGGAGCTGGCGCGCGCTGCATTCGAGGACCCAAGCCTTCGAACAAACCCGCGGATGCCACTCGTGCGAGAGCTCGAGGAACTCCTTCGTGCCGGTTGGCGGGGCCGGTAGCATCCGTCAGGGCAGCATCCTCGACTTTACGAGCGATCCCCACGGTGTGTCCGATTTCCACGGTTGGAGGTTTCTTGCGGACGGGGTGCCGTCGCGTTCAGAACTCCCGCGAAGCGCAGCCTTCGCGGGTCGCGCGGCCGTCGAGATCACAGACTCGCGTCGCGGTGCGGCCCGGAGGTTTCTCTTGGTCTCCCTACCCCCCGAGAGATGAGTTCATGTATCCTGACACGCCGGTTGGCTCCTCTCGCGCACAGGAGCGCATTTGCCGGCGGACCCGCTCGCCTTCGTTGTCCCCATGGTTTGGATCGGAGCCTACCTGCTCGTCCTAAGAGGCGTGCGCCGGTCTCGACGGAAGCAGGCCGCTCCGCCCCCGAGAGAGGTCTCTCCTCGCCCGATCCCCAAGACGACCGAAGAGCTCGAGGCCGCGATTGCGGCCGAGGAGACCCAACCGAGGTCGATCCATCTCGCCATTCTGCTTCACCGATTGTCTCAGCTACGGGCCCAGGAAGGCCGCCTTCTCGAGGCGGAGCAGATCGCAGGTAGACTTTCGGAGCTGTTCCGTGACCTCCCGGAGGTCGGACCTCAAGACCTCATCGCTGCGGGCGAACATCACGTAGCGCTCCTGCAGGCTCTTGGGCGGACAGGAGAGGCGGAGCGCATCCAGCGCCAGGTGGTCGAGGCTTCCAAGCGCGGCCATCCCCGCCCATCGCTGGCGGTCGCGAGGCCGCGCATTGCGCTCGCAGCGATCCTCAATGTCTCAGGTCGCTATGGGGAGCCGGCGTTTCTCGCAAGCGCTGAGGTCTCAAGGCGTCAAACGCGAGAAGTCCTGCGACGTTGACCACTTAGAGTGCCGACGCGGCGTTCGGACAGATCGCCGGAAATGCGAAGCAATAACGGGTGTCGGGTTCGGGCGGAATGGACGGCCAGGCTGAGATGCGCAAGAGACACAAGTTGCGACGAGCCACAAACTGACGCAGTGATGCACGAGACCGCGTCCGCTGCCGCTCCAATGAGCGGCCCCTAGTGCCTGGCGCATCTTGAGAACTGTAAACATGGCTGCGATATTGTAAGCGCCTGTTATCGCGAAGTCTCACGCGTGTGGATTACGAAGAGATGGGCACGCATCCATGCACATCGGCAGGCCGGGCCGCTGTAGGCGACAGCCCCTCTCACGCAGAGGACCTCGAAGACGGATGCTGCGGCGTATCGCGGCGAGGCCGAGCACCCCTCCCATCACGAGCAAGCCGGTCCCAGGCTCAGGGATGGTTGCGATCCACGCCTCGGTGTTACCGCTTGGGGCCATGCCAAAGCCGACAATCGTCGAGCCGTCGGCCGAGACCTCTTCTGCGTTCTCAAGTCTCCAGCCCGTGAGGTTAAGCCCGTCGTCCGTCAGCACCTGTTGGAGGGACCTCATACCGTGAGCAGCATCCCAAACGAACGCCTCGTCGCCCTCTGAGGTGGACACTGGGCCGCTCGTGCCCACCACCACCGACCCGTCGGCGGAGACACCATTCGCCGTGTCACCGGGACTCAATCCAGAGATAAGCCTCCCGAGGCCGACCATCCCGCCTCCCGCAGTCCAGCGGAACGCCTGTTGGCCTGTTAGGGAGCCGCTGCTGCCCACCACCACAGAGCCGTCTGGGGAGACGCTCGCGGCAGCGCTGCTGGTCCCGCCAAAGAGGAAGCCGAGACCGACCATCCCGCCTCCGATAGTCCAGCGGAATGCTTGTGCGCCTGCCGTGGCACCGCTCGCGCCCACCACCACCGACCCGTCGGCGGAGACACCGTACCCGTAGCTCGCGGTGCCGCCCGGCAGGAAGCCGAGGCCAACCATTCCGCTGCTCGAGGTCCAGCGGAAGGCTTCCCTAGAGGTCGGGGCGCCGCTGCTGCCGTAACCCACTACCGTTGACCCATCTGCCGAAACAGCCTGCCCCTGGGTAAAGAATCCGTTCGGGAGGAGGCCGAGGCCGACCATCCCGCTGCCTGAGGTCCAGCGGAACGCCTGTCGGCTGGTGGCTGAGGTCATGCTGTAGCCCGCTACGACTGAGCCGTTGGCAGAGATCCCTAAACCTTGGCTGCTCTCATCTCCTGGGATTACGCCGAGGCCGACCATCCCGCTGCCTGAGGTCCAGCGGAACGCCTGTGTGCCTGCGGAGGTGCCGCTGAAGCCCGTCACAGCCGACCCGTCTGCGGAGACACCGAATGCTATGCTGCCGGAGTCGCCTGAGAGGAAGCCGAGGCCCATGAAGCTTGCCGCGTGGCTGACTCCTGGGAGGAAAGGCGAGAGCCAGAGCAAGGTGAAAAGCCACCGCCGCGCCACGATTTAGCCCCCCGTGTTCACTCCAGAGTTGTGTATGAGGTAGTGGTAGGAGCACCGCGGAAGTGTCAGGAGACCCGATTGCGGGGCGCCTCGGGCCGGCCCGGGAGCGTCTGCGGCGCGCGGCTCCCACATCCCTTCGGGTTACGCTCTGAGCGAAGCCCTTCCCGCCCAAAGTGGCAGCCAGACAAATGCGTGGATGGTCGCGCACGATCCCCCAGGCGCCCCTCTCGCCGCCGCTCGCGTCGGGTGTCCGAGCCGATCCTCTCTGGGAATCACTGCGAAGGGTGAGACGGGAGCGCCACTGGCTCCTCACTCCAGCGCCAGCCTCGCGCGACCATACACGCTCGATAGACCCCGTCGTTGTGACCCTCGGTCATGGAGGCAGCGACGGCGATGCCAACTGGACCGCCACCGATCCAGCTCGCCTGTCCGTGGGTTCGGCAGTCGCCGTAGTCTCGGGCCCGCTCCTGCTCCGTCGCGTCGGGCTTTGTCCACTGGTCCCATGCCTCTCGCCGCGGACCGTGGTGCGCGCAGGCGGGACCGTGGGCGAACATGGCGGCCGTCACCATCAAAACCACAGAGACTCGCCGCAAGACTCCTTCCTCCTGCCGAGCACCCTCAAGAAGGGAGGTGCCCAAACTAGCCCGCGCCGCTACTGCGTTTTTTGGCTCGTTCGGAGCGACCTTTTTTGCCAGTGCGCCAGCCCCGCCCCGGGAGTGCTGCTCAAGAAGCTCCTCACCTCCTGACGCCTTTTCACCGGTCTCCCGCGGAAGCTATTTGTGACCGAAATCGTCGACACCAAAGTGCCCGACCCCCGGCCCCCAATGTACGTGCCCCACCAGAAAGACGTGCTCGTCGTGGCGTCTCTGGGAGGTGCTCCGAAGAATCCTGCTTGGTACGGAAATGATGACGTGTCCTACTTCGCGACTTGGGGACCGCGCGTCAATCAAAGGGGGCGCCAGACTGGAAGGCTGGCCGTGAACTTACCAGTGCTTCCCTCGCCCTGCTCCCTTCTTCTCGCACCAGGGGTTCGTCGGTACTCCCTCACACGGATCCTCCATGGAGCGCTGCGGCGGTAGCGGTAGCAGTGTCACTTTCGTGGCCTGGGGATAGCCGGGGTTTCCGGGCAGTCCCGTACATGGACCGAGCGCCCCCGTCGCGCAGGCGAGCTGCAGGCCGATCGGATCGAGGAAGTTGGCACCCTGGTTGGGAATACCGCAGGTGGCGTGCGTGGTCTGCAGATCCGCGGGGGAACTCGTGACCCCCTTCGGGTCGAAGTTCCCGTGCCAGCAGTTCCCGGGGTCGTTCAGTCCGCTGATCTCGCCGAGATCGCCGTTCGTATCGTTGCCGAAGAAGCCGTTGTCGCGCAGGAAGTTGTCATAGACCTCGTTGCCGAAGGGGTCGAAGTAGCAGATGACGCCAAGGAAAGCGAGGGTGCCCAGCGGGAACGGATCGGTCACCTGCGGAACCACGCCGCCTGCGCAGCTAAAGCCGGGCGGGGGCGGGTTGCTGAAGTCGGCGAACGGCACGAGGAGCAGCCCCCAAGAGCCGTTGTGCTCCACCCGGTTCCAAGCGATGGTGTCAAACTGCCCCCCTGAGACGAGCACGCCCGTGCCAATGGGTCCCATGCCCGCCAGCCCTGCCCCGGGCACGTTCGGATTGTTGTTGTCGTGGATGTAGTTGCCGATGTAGTAGGTGCACAGGCCATTGCCCGTGAGTCCTTTCTCCGCGTCAGGGCATTTGCCGCTTTGGGGCGAGGGCCCTTCGGTGTCCTGGCTGTTGGCGGAGATTCCGGTCAGGTTCCCGTCCCACTCGGAAAACGCGATCATCAGATGTCCACCGGAGTTGGTGCCGGAGAAGCCTTGGGCGGAGTTCTGGGCGTGCGCATCCGCCAGGACCGCATTGCAGTCGGGACACGCACCGATGTAGAAGGAAGAATCGGCCATGTTGCTGGCGTAGGCATGGACGATGAGCCCGGGTCCGCGAGAGTTGCTCGCAAAAATTCCATACTGGGCCGCCGGCTGCTGAGCGCTCACAAAGTAGGTCGACGTGGCAGAAAGATACTGGCCAAGGTAGGCGCCGAGTCCGATCTGTCCCGACTCGTATCCGCCATCCCACCAGATCTGGTTGCCACCTCCCCCCGAGCCGGCAAGGAAGTTGCACGCGGTGAGATTCTCGACCGCGACGTTGTCCGCCTTGAAGACGAGGATTCCGTTGCGGCCGAGGGGATTGCCGCTCCAGTCAAGCGGACCCATGTCTTGATCGTTCGGATCGGCGGAGCACTGGGAAGCACCCGGCTTCGTGCCATCGACCACGACGGCGTTGCGATCCATTCCACGCAGATGCAGGTTGGGAGTCGTGATGTAGACGGCGCCCCCTGCGACGCCCGGCCAGGCATACTCGCGGTCCCCCTGCTCGTGGTAGTTACCCGGGGCCACGAGGATCCAGTCCCCCGGCTTGGCCGCGTCGACTGCGGATTGGATGGTGCTGAACTGGCCGCGGATGCCGCGGAATGTCCCCACGCGCAAGACGTGGCTTTTCGCCTGACCTGGCGGTTGGCAGCCGTTCTCCTTCTGGGCGAGTCCCGGCGGGCAGCCCGGAGGTCCCTCCCCTCCGTCGCCGGCCTCTGCCCCCCCTTGGGCGAGGACGCCAGCAAGGAGAGCAGCCAACGTGAGACGAGCGACCTTGCCCATCCAGCCACCGCCCAAGGAGCAGAAACGAGAACGCGCGCTCCGCATGATGGTTCTCCTCTTCCAACGCGACCCTGTAGTGGACCACCGGTGACAGTGCGGTGTCCAGCGAAATCGGGACCATGCGCCGGGACAGGCGGGCGTAAGGACAATCTGAATGCGCGGCACGTGGATTGCACATCTTCGATTTGTCTCCACGCCTCGGAAGGGGGAGCGAATGCGCCTTCGCGTCCTACTCCTCATTGCCGCTGCGGTTGCGATTGAGTTCTTTCTTGCAGATCGCAATCGCTCTTACGGTCACCGGAGGCATCTCTGTGGTGAGGACGACTGCGACGGCCATTGCAGCGACGAATGCTTCGAGCCCGCGGTTTAGCCGCGGCGGCGGCGCCCGACGGGCGGCCCAGACGCGACCTCGGGGCGATGCGGGAACGGCCGATCCGCGCCACGCTGCCCTCGCGCTTCACGAGGAGAAGGGAATAGCTGCCGCTCACGCGTCCGTCTCCCCCGCCGCGATCTTCTTCTGAATCTGCGGCCGGATCCTCGGGTCGAGTGCTGCGGCAAGGAGCAGCGCCTATAGCGGCCCTCAACGTCGGCGCCTGGGCTTCGGCTTCCCTGCCCGACGGAGGGCCGCCGTCAGCTTGCGCTGGGGCGCTTCACGTTGGGCCCTGCCCTGTGCGAGCGCCATCTCTTGCAATGCCGACACCCGCGGGATTGGAGCCTCGCCGACGGCCCGCAGGCATCCTGGCGAATTGGTTTTGCCATGTCGCATCTGGGCTCATTTTTTGTGGTCTGAGGCACAAATTTGTGGTCTGAGGCACAAAGTTTGGGGGACGCGTATCGAGAAGCCAAGGTGGGGTGGCGCGACCCAGCGTCACGACGAGAGAGGGGCGCGTGAAGCGATTTACGCTCGTTATCGTCCCCGAGGGAATCGGGCAGGTGCGGCGATTCGGTGTCTCCGAGAGGGACCTCAAGCGGCTCTTGGTGATCGGAGCTGCGGCAGGTCTCGTTTTTTTGTTGTGCTTTGCGCATTACCTGATCCTGCGCGGCCAGATGGCTGAGTTCACGCGCGTGCGCGCAGAGGCCGAGCATGTACGTGCAGAGGCCGAGGCGGTGCGCGCGGAACTGCAAAGCCGAGCAGAGGAACGGCAGCACGTGGCGGACGACCTCGCCCGGATCCAGGAGTTCGAGCGACGCGTCCGCGTGATCGCGAACCTCCCCAGGACAGGCGTTGAACGTACGGCCGAGGAGCCCGCATCTCCTCGCGTGCGCCACGCTGCCAAACGAGGCAGGCACGCGACTCCCCCGATAGACACCCCCGCCGCAGCATCGAC
>DOUU01000065.1:15105-15288 GCA_003520425.1 Deltaproteobacteria bacterium | reverse complement strand
GGCAGGCATCGGCAATCTGGGCGACGGCGCGCGCGCCTTGTTCGATGAGCCCCTGGGCCTTAGCCGGCGAGCGGTTGTAGACCGTCACTTCATGGCCGCGAACCACGAGGTTGGCCGCCATGCCCGTCCCCATCCGTCCCAGTCCTATGAATCCGACCTTCACGCGCTGACCTCCTTGAGAGA
>DOUU01000065.1:6616-15076 GCA_003520425.1 Deltaproteobacteria bacterium | reverse complement strand
AGCGCGATCATTTTGGTGCACGGGAGACTTTCCGACGCATCAATCTGGGACAAAGTGACCTCCAAGCTGCTGCAACCGCGCTGGCTCGGACCAATCGCCCCGCGGTGATATGTCGAGCAACGTTGTCGTCATTCACACGTGGCATCTTCTCCGGCGTGGTGGCTGGGACG
The DNA here is from genome assembly GCA_003520425.1 of Deltaproteobacteria bacterium. GTDB lineage: Bacteria > Myxococcota_A > UBA9160 > UBA9160 > UBA9160 > UBA9160. The sequence goes on along the minus strand of DOUU01000065.1, from coordinate 14,906 downwards.
TCGTGGTTCTCCGTAAAGGGGTCCGAGGCGGTGAAAGAGGGGATTTCAACAACGCCAACCCCTTTGGCGGCTCTCCACCAGGGGTTGATTAGGGCCTTCTCGGGAATGGTNNCAACACCTTTGCGGAATAGTTCAGATTAGGGCCTTCTCGGGAATGGTCGTCCGCCATTGGAACCGCGTGGGGAAGCCCAAGCCGCGCAAGGAGTGTGATGACCAAGTCTTCCTCACCCGAGGCGCGCACGGAAACGGTGCGAGAAAGCCTTCACAAAATGCTGCTCGAGGGACCAGCCACCGCAAAGGACCTTTCGCGGGCGGTCGGTATCCCCGAGCACGATGTGGCCTTCCATCTCGAGTATCTGGAGCGCTCACTGCGGCGTCGGGGGGAACGTCTCGTTCTCGAGCCGCCCCGCTGCCTTGCTTGCGAGTTCGCTTTCGATCGGCGCCGCCGCTATACGCGGCCCGGTCACTGTCCTCGGTGCAAGAGCCCAAGGGTTTCGTTGCCGGTCTTCTACGTCGAGGGGCGAGCTCCCGCTAAATCAAAGCCAACGTGAACCCGGTCGAAAATCTACCACGATCAAGAAAATCGCGTAGTTTCTTCGTCACGCCCTTCAGGTCATGGGTTCGCGTTGAGTTTGTCGACGCAAAGGCAGACGTTCGCGGATTCTTCGACGTGGCCGGGAGCTTGTGCGTGATTTCTCGGCGTGCTCTGCTGTTCATGCCGCTCTATTCTTGGCCTCTCTTCTCTCGGCTTCCTCCGAAAGTGGACAATGGCCTTTGAATAAGACGACCGGTGCTCGCACGCCAGCGTTTGCCGAACGTCGAGAGATAAGCCGGTCCTCGACACGATCAGCGCCGAGCGTAGTGCATCGAATCCGATCCGTGGGCACCTATTGTGGGGGCGGGACAATCACCCACTGGTCAGGGCAGGTGTATACCCCCGGGTAGTAGGCACGGGCGCTCGGGCAGTAATACCAAGACGGCTGGGGAGGGCCGTAACCGTCGTACGGCGGGTAGTACCACGAGTCCCACCAGGGACCAAAGTCGATCACCGGTCCAGGGAAACCGTAGCCATGGAAGCCATGGGCCTGGACGGCCAATCCGTGGCTGAAACCGTGACCTCGGAAACCGCCACGAAACGCGCCGCGGAACCCACCGGCTCCCGCAAAACCACCGTGGAAGCCGACACTGCCGTGGAATCCACCGTGGCTCCCAAATCCGCCGTGACCTCCAAACCCTCTGTGACCGCGGGGCTAGGCGAAGCTGCGAGCAGGAGCGCTACCGCCAGAGAGGAGATGCAGGCGGCTTTCCTCATCTGATGTCCTCAAGGAGTTGGACACCCGGGACGGGCAGCACCTTCGGATGCGCGTGAAGCGGGCCTTCATGCTGTGGCGCCTCCTCATGTTCGTAGCGCAGGAAGGGCGCGCACCAGCCGGTCCCTCAAGCGGTTTCAGCCGCCATCCGATGATCTCCCTGGGTTCTCCTGGAGAAACGGGGGTCAGTGTANNGTTTCGCTGGAGATGCCTCCTGGTTGCCGCGGATTGCCTCCAAGGCGGGAGGCCCGCTGCAGTTTCTGCCTGCACTGGTGGAGCGTCAAACCGGCCTCTGTTCCGCGCCTTCCCGTTCCCGACCGGCGGCAATTCCCTCCTCAAAGGCTGAATGAGCGATGGTCAGCCACCTCGCCCGCGCGCCGCTGGAAAGTTGGGCTGGCCGCCAACCGGGGCGCTCGATCGCCTCAAGAGCCGAAGCCGAGCTTTTTTTCGAGTTGAAGACCCCCAGCGCCTCCCTGTGTTCCCGGCCGTGCGATCCAGCCGAAGACCCTTGCCGACCACGCGCCTTTCAATCTCACGAGAACACCCAAGACGGGGTTGAAGCGCCCCTGCAATACGCCGGCGGGTGACATGCTTTTCTTCGAGTACGGCTTTCTTTTCGTGTTCTTGCCGATCACCCTGATTGTCCACACGATTCTGCCCAGTCGGTGGCGCAACCCCTGGCTCCTCGTCGCGAGTCTCTTCTTCTACAGCGTCTCAAGCCTGGAATTCCTTCCGATCTTGCTCGCTACAACCCTGNNTCCTGCTCGGTACAACCCTCTTCGACTTCTTCGCGGCAAATCGGATCTCCGCCTCCGAGCGACCCGCCGTTAGAAAGCTCTGGGTGACCGCTTCGGTGATACTCAATCTCGGCGTCCTCGGTTATTTCAAGTATATCGCCTTCGCCACTTCGACGTTGCGATCCATTTTCGGGCCAATCGTTCCGCTCATCAGCGCGAAGTTCCCGATCGGCATCTCGTTCTATGTATTCCTCTCCATGGGTTATACGATCGATGTATTCCGCCGACGGGTCGAGCCCACGCGATCCCCGATCACCTTCGCAACCTTTGTGACGCTCTTCCCCCACCTGATTGCTGGCCCGATCATACGATATGCCGACCTTGCGCCTCAGCTTAAGAGCCGCAACTTCGACGAGAGCCGCTTCGGCACTGGAGTCTCGACCTTTGTCCTTGGTCTCGCGAAGAAGCTTCTGATTGCAGATACTCTTGCGCGCGTTGCAGATCCCATTTTTGCAGCCGCTTCGCCTGGGTTCATCGATGCCTGGGTGTCGATGTTCCTCTACGCCGGACAGATCTATTTTGACTTCTCTGGCTATTCGGATATGGCTGTCGGGCTCGGGCGACTGTTCGGCTTCGAGTTTCCGCCCAATTTCAATTCACCCTATTGCTCCGTGTCCTTCTCGGACTTCTGGCGCCGCTGGCACATCACGTTGTCGACCTGGCTTCGTGACTACCTCTACATTCCCCTCGGTGGAAACCGTCGTGGATCGGTTCGCACTTATCTCAATCTCATGCTCACCATGTTGCTCGGCGGCCTATGGCACGGCGCCAGCTGGAGCTTTGTCCTCTGGGGAGGCGGTCATGGAATCCTGCTCGCCCTCGAGCGGGCACTTGCCGGACGCGTCAGCATCGAGATTCCAGATGCCTTCAGGAGGGTCTTCGTCTTCCTTTGCGTGACCGTTCTTTGGGTTCCGTTCCGACTTGACAACGTCTCTCTCGTCTCGCGGTGGCTCTCGGCCATGTTCCTGGGCGCTCGTGGGCTGGGAAGCCTCGCGCCCCCTGCCNNCAAAGCGTCGCGCCCCCTGCCGCGCTCGCCGCCGCCGGTTTCTTCGCCCTGGTGTGGCTCCCAAAACCCCCTGCCGACCGCGCAATCGGCCGTGGTATCGCTACCCCAGCAGCAATCTCGTTCTTGTTCATTCTGAGCCTGCTCGTCGGGTACGGCAGACTCTCGAGCTCACCATTTCTATATTTCCGCTTTTAGGAAGCAGATGAGCGACGCCCGCACGTTCATTCGGATCTTCGGCTTCGTGTATTCAGCCCTGCTGATATGGTCGCTCAACTTCGAACGACCGGAGTTCCGCGCGTGGGAGATGCTGAAGGATCCAGAAACCGAGTTCTTCTATCCAAACTTGACTGTTGAAATGACCGAAGTTGGTGATCTCGGATTTCGGGCGTGGATCCCCAGTCTTCAACGTCCGCGCGCGGGACTCTTTAGCACCGACCGCTATGGCTTCAGGAACCCCCAAGGCATCGAGCAACCCCGCGTCGTCCTTCTGGGAGATAGTTTTGTCGCAGGTTCGGGACTTCGCGATGACCAGACCCTCGCTGCTCAACTTGGGCGACTGCTCGGCGAACCCGTGTACAGCGTCGCGTGCGAGACCGCGAACTCACCGTCGCTCTACCTTTCGGACCCAAGATTCTTTGAGCATCCGCCGAGGGTGGTCGTCTTCTCACCCGTCAATCGCCTGGTGATGCCGCTGCGATTTCATGAGATCTTGCCTCTCAATCGCCGGCCACCGCGAGAGCCGCGAGCGTGGACCCTGGACTCGATCGCGCAGGAACTGCGGCATGCCAATCAAGTGCTCGGACGAGACAATGGCCTTTCGCGGGCGATGCGATACGGCTACAACGAGATTGTATACAGTGTGTTCGGCCACCCAGACGTCATCGTTGCCGATGGTGAGCCTGCAATCGCCCTACCCCTTCAAGAGCAGAAGTGCTCCCTCACGCCAGAGCAGCGAGGGTTGGAGCGCGCGATCGCAACCACAAAGCAGTTCGCCCAGATGATCGGGACTCGGGGCACCACTCTCGTCTACGCCCCGATACCGGACTCCGCAGAAGTGTACCCCGAGCTATTCCGTGAGGACGAACGGGATCGGTGCGCTCGGCCATCACTGTTCGATGTCTTGGTCCCGGAGGCAAGGGCGGCAGGGATCACCGCGGTCGACCTCCGAGACGTCTTCCGGTTGAACAAAACGCCCTACCTCTATCTCCGCGACGATTCCCATTGGAACCCGCGTGCAGTCGGCTTGGCGGCCGAGGCGCTCGCGGAGGCAATCCGACCGTTGCTGGCTGACGACAAGGACCGGCCGGTGGCATTTCGGGCTCCTCAATCAGGGGACGCACCGAGTGCGAGATCGAGATTGGGCTCGACATCGACCCCCAGGGACCGACAGCCCTAAAAGCCAGCGCAAGGGCTTCGCGCGCACCGTGGCGAGGGGGTCGGCAAGCAGCTGCCCGCCACTCCTCATTTCTCACTCTCGCTCTCTGGTTCACGGAAGGAAGGAGCCCAGATTCAGGCGATTGTATTCCGTTTGCTTGTGAAGACCTCTACAAGCGACGCTTGCCCATCGGCCCCTTGCGCATGTGACCACCGTATGCTGGTCCGCAAACGCGGTCTTTCACGATGCGTGTAAGTGCCATATTTCGGATGAGCAACCAAAGCTCATGATTGTCGACCGGCAACGATGCACGCGTGGGGCAGCCCACGCACCTCCTCAACGTCTGGCATCGCTTTGGCAACCGTGGAAGCCTTCCCGCACTTATTCTGCGCCGATATGCGCCCCCTTCTCGGCTACAGAACGACGCATCAGTAGAACGACGAACATCAAAAGCACGCCCGCCGCCGCCGAGACCGTAAAGACATCGAAGAAGGCCAGTGACAGGGCCTGCTGGGTGCGCGTGTTCTCCAATACCTGGAGGGCCATCTGGTGCGACAAGGCCACATCGCCGGTGAGTTTTTGGAAGAAGGTTTGAAGCCGCGCGAGCAACTCATGGACCGTCGGATTCAAGGGGTCCAGGGATTCGTTCAGCCGAAGGGTGTGGAACTGTTCACGGCGCTCCTGAATGATCTGGGCAACGGAAGTTCCCACACTGCCACCCTCGTTGCGCAGCAGTGCGAGCAACCCCACGGCGCCGCCGCGCAGCTCCTTGGGAAGGTAGAGGAAAGCCGCCACGTTTAGCGGGGCAAACAGCATCGAGAGCCCCGCGATCACCACGACCCGCGGCCAGATGACCTGCCACGGACCTACATCCAAGTTGAGGCGTGACAGCCAGTAGTTTCCGATGGCCATCGTGAACAAGCCGCCCGCCATCAAATAGCGTGCATCGACCCCACGGGCCAGGAACCGACCGACGATCACGAGCATCACGAGGGCGCCGACTCCCGCCGGCGAGAGCACGAGGCCCGAGGTGGTCGCGTCGTAGCCGAAGAGCGACTGAAGCAACGCGGGAAGCGTAAAATTGTTGGCATAGAGCACGCCATAGGCGAAGAAGATGACGATGCAAGCGGAGCAGAAATTTCGGTCGGCGAGCGTTCGAAAATTGATGAGCGGGTTTGCGATCCGCAGCTCGCGATAAATCAGGCCAAAGAGGCAGAACAGGAATAGCACGAGCAGCGTCTGCACGCGGAGGAAAGGATCGCCCAACCAATCCCACTCCTGACCCTTGCTCAGGACCGTCTCCCAAGAGAGCATCATCACACAGAGCAGACACAGGCCGAGTGTATCGAAAGGCTGTCGCCGGTTGCGGGCCTTTGCCCGTTCGACTTGCAGATAGTCGGGATCCGCCACGAGCGCGCGGCATAGAAGCAGAGCCGATGCCCCGACCGGAACGTTCAGCAAGAAGATCCAACGCCAGCCGTAGTCGTCGGTGATGTAGCCGCCGAGCGAGGGACCCACGACCGGCGCGAGCAGCGCCGCCACTCCGAAGACCGTCATCGCCTGGCCTTGTTTTTCCTGGGGGAATGCATCCAACAGCACCGCTTGGCTCGAGGGTTGCAGTCCACCCCCGGCGAATCCCTGCACGACGCGGAAGAAGATCAGCGCGGAGAGGCTGCCCGCAAAGCCGCACAATGCCGACGCCAGGGTGAATGTGGCGATCGACAGCAGGAAGTAGTTGCGCCTACCGAGCCGCAATGCCAGCCAACCGGAAATCGGAAGGATGATTGCGTTGGCCGCCAAATAGCTGGTGATGACCCATTCGCTGTCGGTGGCCGGAGCGGAGAGCCCGCCTGCGATGTAGCGCAAGGCCACATTGGCAATCGTCGTATCCAAGACCTCCATGAAGGTCGGGATCACCACTGCCATGGCGACGAGCCAGGGGTTGATCGCTCGCTTCGTGAGGGGAACTGCGACCGCTGCCGCGGTCATCGAACTTCGGGCGTGGGGGCGGCGACCTGTGCTGCCGGGTAGCGCTGCAGGAATTCTCCCGCGTTCGGCCCGGTCGGCGTCCCGTTCACGTGCACGTACGGGGTGACGGACAGACCGATGAACAGCGGAACCTTGTCGGGATCGTAGTCCACGAGCTCGATCCGCACCGGCAGGCGCTGCACCACCTTGACGTAGTTCCCGGTGGCATTTTGGGGGGGTAGCAGCGCAAGCGTCGAACCTGTCCCCATCGTGAAGCCAGAAACGCGGCCCTGGAAGCGGTGGCGACTGCCGTACATGTCCACGTCTACGTCCACGGGCTGTCCGATCCGGAGCTTATCCAGCTGCGTCTCTTTGAAGTTCGCGTCGATCCAGATGTCCGTCAGAGACCGCAGGGCCATCAAGTTCTCGCCGGCGAGGACCTGATCGCCGGGGTTGACGGTACGACGCGTCACCACGCCGTCGATCTCTGCCAGCACGTCGCAATACCGGAGATTGAGCTTGGCCTGATCGAGATTGGCCCGCGCCACGGCCAACTTCGCCTCGGCCTGCTTCACGGCGGGCGCCTTCTCCAGAACCTGCGCAAGATAGCGGTCAACGTTGCCCTCCGGAGCGCGCTGGTTGAATTCCGCGAGCATCTGATCCGGCGATTCGTTGAATGAGTGGGCCACGCCGAGCTGTGCGGTTGTCTGCAGGAGGCGGCTCTGCGCCTCCTTCACGGCGGAGAAGGTTTGGTCAATGTCCGCCGGGACATGAGCGAGGTCTTCCCCGGGTTTTGGCTGGGCCGGGAGGCCGAGGGCGGCGCGAATCTGGTAGACGTCCTCCTGCGCCTTGTCCACTTGCGCCTGTGCCACCGACATAGCTTCCGTTGCGGCATCGAACTCCTGCTTCGATACCGCGCCTTCTCCCACCAACCCGCGATCCCGCTCGTAATCCGCTTTGGCCTTGATGAGCGTCGCCTTCCTGGCCTGGAGCGTGGCCACTCTGGCTTGCAGCTCGGCGATCTGGTTGTGGAGTTCCTCATTGGTACGTGCCAGATTGAAGCGCTGGCTGCGCGCCAATCCCTCCAGCCCGCGCACCTCGGCCTGTGCGGTCACCAAGTCGGCCTGAGACGCCTCCACTGCAGCTTCAGCGATCTTTAGTTCGACCTGGTACGGCTCCTTGTCGAGCTCTACGAGCAGATCGCCCGTGTGCACACGGTTGTTGTCGTCCACCAAGACCCGCGCAACCTGACCGGTAACCCGCGGGGCGATGAAGGTCACGTGCCCGTTCACATAGGCGTCGTCAGTGGAGACCGTAGTCAAGGCAGTGACGAGCCACGGAACGCCCTCGATCAAAACGACGAGAAGGAGGACGCCGCCAGCTCCCCAGCGCCACCATCGTCGCCTGCCGGCCATGAGCCTTTCGATCAGCTTTGCGATCGGCCGCCGGGGCAGCGATGCGCCTCCATCGGCCCCCCGATTGGACCCGGGCGTCGTCGGCGGGAGAGGATGCTCTGCGTTCGGCTTCGCTGAGTCTGTATCGGGCACCAGCGCGCCACTCCGTTAGTTCACTGCCTCGCGCTCNNTCACTAAGAAATCTACCACGCCCCCGCCTAGGGAGGCAGGGGGTATCGTTCGGGCACTGGCCAGGCACCCGCGGTGCGAGGCCCGGTCCACTCCAGACGACGTCGCTGTTGCCGCCGCAGACTGTCAGCACCAGACAACCTATCGGACCTGGGTTCAAAGCGGAATCGGTGAGGGACAACCAGATGACTGCTCGGCTGAGAGGATCAAATCATGGTCCTCCTCCGAATTTTTCGGGTCCGCATTGTGCA
>DOUU01000065.1:0-6567 GCA_003520425.1 Deltaproteobacteria bacterium | reverse complement strand
CTCAATAGACGCGGGGTCCCCCAATGGCCGGAAGGCCTCTGTGTTCCGAAGCAGAAGCGGTTCGGCGAGGATTCGGTGGCTCGGATTCAGCACGCAGACGCCGCGTTCTTCAGGAAACCATCGAGGCATTCGAGCAGTCCGATCCGCTCGATCGCTATTACCGTGTCGCCGCAAGGAATCTTGAACGCTGGCGGCTCGAGAGCCGCGTATCGGAATCGAAGCTTCGGGTTGAAGTGCTGCCGGATGACTGGGGCGAGGCCACGAGCCGACTTACGAGGACCTACGGGAAATGTTTTGCCGTCCTCAATATGGCAAACGCATACGTTCCCGGCGGCGGCTACGTGGAGGGTGCCGGTGCACAGGAAGAGAACATGTTCCGCCGCACTGACTGCCACTTCCGGGTCGGCCAAGAGGATTATGACCCAGCACGAGATCGATACATCCCACAGATGACGCGACTCCTTTCCGCGCGAGACGGTGTTGTCTACTTGGAAACGGATCAACCACGGGTCTGCATCCGAGGTCCGGAAGATCGAGCGAGTACAGACCTCGGGTACCCATGGCTCCGGGAGAATCAGGTATTTCCTTTCTTCGAGCTTCGCGCAGCCGCCCAGGATCTTCGTCACGGTTCCGAATTCGACCCTGTCGATGCCCGGAGACGGTTTGCAGCCCAGCTTCACACGCTGCGCGATCATCAGATCCGCCACGCTGTTCTGGGGGCATTCGGTTGCGGCGCCTTCCGCAATCCAGCCAATCAAGTCGCGCGGATCTATCAGGAAGAAATCGCGGCGCGCAAGGCTGACTTCGCTGTCATCGCCTTCGCAATCTTCGCCGCAGGCTATGGTCCCGACAACTACACCCCGTTCGCGGAAGTCTTTGGTCGCGGCTAGATCCAGGCGGACGCTCTGCCCTTTCGGATCTCCCCCATCTAAGAATTGCCTCTCTTCTTCATCGTGTGCTCATCCCAGAGACGAATGAGGTATCCGTCAGGGTCGGCAAGCTCTGCGCGGTCCAAGTCCCGGCAGACTAGCGTTCGAATCCTACACTTCGGAATGCCAGCCTAGTTGAGCCGCCAACGTACGCACCCCGCTTACCCGGACCGCGGACAGGCGAGCAAGAGTCGCTTAACCGGATACCGATCGTGGTAGCATTGAGCTGCAACCTCCTGATGGCGGGAGAAAACACAATGGTCCGTGACTTCCTCTCTCTGTCCCGCGTCAAGCAGCAACTCCTCGAAGGCACGCTTCCGAACCTACAAGCCTTTGTCTACTTCGCCGTCATCACCTCGATCGACAATCTCCAACTGGGATACCTCCAGGTCTCCCCAGCTCGTCCAACCCGCTGGACGCCGCTCGCCGTCTGGGGAGGTCTTAGCCTGGGCGGGGTGTTCTTGATCGCAACCTATCTCTTGAATGGGGGTGCATCGGGGCGCGACTACCTCGTCCGTTACTTCTCTATCAGCGCGGTGGTTGCCCTCTGGATCGCCGTCCCGTTCCAGGTCCTGATTTCCTTGCCCAGTGTGGTGCCTTCTCTGCGGCCTCTCGACTGGTACGTGCCAGCGATACTGGTTGGAACGGATGTCCTCTACTTCACGTTCGTCGCATTGCAGATCCGCGATGTCGCCACAGGTGGTCAGGTCTCACTGGCCCAGCTCGCGCAGCCAATTCCTAAGTAAGGGCGGTCTCCGGTCGTGAAGCGCGTCCAAAGCGCGTAGCAGTGCCCAGGGACTTACGAAGCAGGATCAGCCAATGCAAGAAGCTGTCGTGGCGGTCGTAACAATGGCAACGAAGATACTCTTTATCCGCCGGGGCCCCGGCGTGCCGCACACTGGTTATTGGGCTCCGCCAAGCGGGAACATTGAGCCTGGAGAGGACCAAGCAACCGCAGTGGTCCGCGAGGTCAGAGAAGAGGTCGGTCTAACAGTCAAGCCACTTCGAATGGTGTGGGAATGCGTGTCGGCAAGTGGGACGCATCTCTTGTCTTGGTGGCTCGCAGATTGGGTGAGCGGAGAACTGAGGCTCGACCCGCGAGAGGTCAGTGAGGCTCGCTGGCTCACACCACATGAGATTGCGGCTCTTGAGCCAACGTTCGAGAAGGACCGTGAGTTCTTCGAGAAGGTGCTTCCTCGACTGCAAGAGCCCTGAACCAAGCAGGTAGTGCAACGAGAAATGACGTTGGCACCTTGCGCACCGCAGAAAACAAGCCCACCTCCTTCTACACACCTTCCCGATCGGACAATATTTCGTAGCTTGTTTGCTACGCAACTTGTCCTTGGTCTATAGCGGCACAAGCCACGGCGGGAATCACGGATGAAAAACCAATGGCGAGCATTCGATAAATCGCGACTGAGTGGATCATCGAGAAGCCAAGGCGCATTCCCTGCCGCAGGCCGTGGCACGTTGAATCGGGGCGCCCAGCAATCCACTCAGCGGCAGGAAATTTGGAGCGTGAACGTCTTCCCACCGAGTTGCCAGGGATATCCTCTCGGGCTCGGTGCCACGTCGCGCTTCGTTATATCCCCATACAGTGTCGCGCGCTCCGCCAGAGTACTGCCTGCGGCACGTTCGAAAGCAGCCTCGGGCGCTTCACCGAGGTCAGCTTGAGCCGGTAACACAGCCTGAGGAGAACTGGGACACCGTCCGCCGATACTCCTCATGCTCCGTATCAAACTTGGGGCACGGTCGCGGTTCTTTTGCCTCAGACTTCCCAAATCCCTTGGCGTCGTGCTAGGCTCGCGTTCGCGCGTTTCAGGACGCGCCCCGTCCGCGGGCAGGGATCGTCCCACCTGATGCCTTGATCGGTCAGCCGATCGGAACGACCACCTTCGGCCCGTCTCGCGGACACCGGGCTCGAGAAGGAGGTCGCCATGACCCGATCGCTCCCGGTTCGTCCAAATCTCGATTCCGACCGCAAGCGAGCGAAGGTGCTCAAGAAGGCACACGCCGTCTGCGACCCGGAGGCCCTCGCGACCATCCGGGAGCATCACCCTCGATTCCGAGGGATGGACCTCTCGGCTGTGGCGGCTGCGCCCTTCCGCCTCTCCGATGCGCAGCTCGTCGTGGCGCGCGAGTACGGCGTGGAGAGCTGGCCTCGGCTCGCCGCCCTCATCGGCTTCCTGCGCGCCGACCTCTTCGAGCGCGCGCGCCTGTTCACCGAAGCCGCGGTGGGAGAGGGAACGAAGCGCGTTCACGACCTCCTGGCCCACGCACCAGAACTCGCCGCGGCGAGCCTCCAGGCGGCGTGCGCCGCCGCGGACTTGGCTGTCGTACTGCGCTGGCTGGCGAAGGACCCTGTCGCGGCGACCCGTGCCGACGGTCCGCGCAGTGCCGAGCCCTTGTGGACCCTCTGCTGGTCGAGCGTGGGCTGCGGCATTCTCCGCACCGAAGGGGATCAGGTGCAGATCGCCCAGAGGCTCCTGGCGGCTGGCGCAGACCCAAACGCGGCGGCCGAGCGCGAATCGAGCTTTGGAAGGTTGCGCGTCAGTGCACTTTACGGCTGCGTTCATCACGATCGCCCCGCACTCCTCAAAACGCTCCTCGAAGGTGGAGCGACCCCCGATGATGGCGAGAGCCTCTACCATGCGACCGAGCGGACGAACGAGCGCTGCCTCGACCTCCTCCTGTCCTACGGCGCCGCCACCGCCGGCACGAATTCGCTCAGGCGCGCCCTCGATTACGAAGCGCTTGGACCTGTGAGAAAGCTGCTCGAGGCGGGTTCCGATCCCGCGGAGCGCAGCCCGTTGCTGGGCATCCAGAACGCGTGGTGGCCAGGGGGCCGCAATGCACTACACCACGCCGCGCTCCGGGGTCGAAGCGGAGCGGTCATCGACCTGCTCGTGCAGCACGGCGCCCCCCTCGACGTACGGGACGAGACCGGGCGGACAGCATTTCAGATCGCGTATCGAGCGGGAGCCAAGGAGGCCGCCGAACGCTTGGTAGCCCTAGGAGCCGATGCTTCGCGGAGCGCCGCCGACGACTTCGTGCATGCCTGTCTCCTTGGCGATGAAACTGGTGCGCGCGTGGCTCTCGCGCACGGCCACCTCGACCTTGCTGCCCTCGCTCCTGAGGACCTTGCGGCTCTCCCTGTCGCTGCAACGCGCGGCCTCAAGGTTGCCGTCAAGCTGATTCTCGAGCTGGGATTCCCGATCGACACTGCGGGCGGAGAGTGGTCGGGAACGGCACTCAACCACGCAGCGCACATGGGGCACCCCGAGGTCGTGGCCCTGCTGCTGGAGAGCGGTGCGGATCCCGAGATCGAGAACGAGTTCGGCGGCACCGCCCTAGGCGCGCTCGCATGGATGTCGAAGCGGGGAGATGGCGCGGACGGGAACGAGGCTTGGGCGCCCCGACGCACTGAAGCCGAGCGCCAAGGAGACCTCGTCGCTTGCGCCGAGCTCCTGCTCAAGGCGGGTGCGCGGATCCGTCCGGTAGACCTGGCCAACGCGTCGGATCCCGTGGCCGAGGCATTGCGGCGTCACGGCGCCCCAGAGCCAGAAGGCAAACCCCCGACCTCGTAGAGATTGCCGCTCGGTCGGCGGGTCGATCGGCCGCCTTGGGTGACCCCTCGCGCAACCACCGTCTGCTGCTGTTAGAAGCAGTCCAGTCCGAAAAGGGTGTCCTCGGCGGACCTCGTAATGCGCCAAAACCTGAAGGACTAAGGGTCAGCGACTGCGCTGGCAGAAAGGGGTCGGTTTTCGCCATCGCGCCTGTCACTTGATGGCAGCAAGCGACATCACCCACAAGGCGTCCTGAGCGAATACAATTTCTCGGTTATTCTCTTCACCGGGGGCGGCCCGCTCTCCGCAGTGGAGGCGCGGCCCCCTCCTGCCCCTGGGGCGGGGGTCCGCAGCAGCGGCCCGAGAATCGGAGGACGACGGTATGGCGGCTCGCACCAAGACGACCGCAAAGAAGAAAGTCTCCCGCACAACAACGAGAGGGAAGGCGCCTATCTCCAGACTGAATCGATTGACCAAGGACCTTCCGCCGACGCTGCGCGTGTTCGCAAGGCAGGTTCGGGCACGGCTTAACCGCCTGGAGCAGCGGATCGACCGGGTGCAGGCCACCTATCGCAACCAGGTCGCCCACCTGATCCGTGTGGCGAGCCATCGCATCGACCAGGCCGAGCCCGCGCGCAAGCAGGTCATCCGGCTGCTCTCGCGGATCGAGAAGGCGATCAGCCCTCGGACCAAGAAGGTCCGCTGAATCGGTGCCCAGCACACCCGGAGGCGGTCTTCTTTCGATCCGCGTGGGCATTCGCAAGGGCACCGTTCATCGCAAGACCGTGCGGCTTTGAGCCCTTGAGGTGATCGAGCAGGCTGTCGCGAAGGCCCCATGCCAAGGCGCCCCTGCGGCCCAGAGGTCCGCGGCGTACCGATAGCCCTGCCAACGCTAGGTCCTGTCCCACAGTTCTGGAGATCCGCGACAGCCCAGAGCATACCAACAACACCGCGATAAGTTCACCGCTACCGCAACCGTAGGGCGGGTTCATATGATGATGGCGAACGGAAGGAGCGGTCCTTGGTGGGTCAATCTGGCCTCCGTTTGTCTTTGGGGGTGCGGTCGCAATCGCGCCACGCTAGCGGGCGATCGGGGACACCGCCCTCGATGGTCGGTGCCGCATGCCCATCGGAGCCGCCCGGGGCTCCCGCGTGTCGGAACCCCTCCATGAGCGTCCCGTTGTAAAGTAGGCGCCACCCGCGACCCCGCGACGATCGGATGGTGCCCATGGGTCTTTTGAGTCAAGTCGTTGAACGCTTGTGGAGGCTCCCGCGTCCGCGAACGCGGGTTGCGCGCATTGATCGAGACGTGCGCGTTCCGGCCGAAGACGGCGTTTCTCTCCTGACCGACATCTGGTGGCCGGCGAATGAAGCCCGACCGCCCACCCTCCTCCTGCGTTCGCCCTACGGGAGGAGCGGCGTGTTCGACGATCTCCTGGGTTCGATCTACGCGCGCCGTGGAATCCGTGTGCTGGTCCAGAGCTGTCGGGGAACCTTCGGTTCGGGTGGCGTCTTCAATCCGCAGTTCCACGAGCGCACAGACGGCCTTGCAACCCTGCGTTGGATCGAGAAGAAACCGTGGTTTGACGGGCGTCTCGCCATGAGCGGGCCGAGCTACTTGGGATACGTGCAGTGGGCGATCGCCTCCGATGCAGGGACCTCCCTGCGAACGATCTGCCCGCACATCACCATGTCCAACCTCGCTTCTCACTGGTACCGCGGAGGATCGTTCGCTCTCGACGACGCCATTGGCTGGACTGCGCTGGTTTCGAGGGCGCAAGAGCACTTCGGCCGCTTCCCGCTGCTCGAGGCTGTCCTGCGCACCACCGACCGCAAAGTCCGGCGCCATATCAATCATCTCCCGATCGCAGAGCTGGACGAGAAGATCGTAGGGACTCGTGTTCCCTTCTGGCGCGACTTCGTGAACCACGCTTCGCTGGAAGACTCGTTCTGGACGCCCGCGGATCATTCTCGCCGAGTGGCGGAGGTGCACGTCCCGGTGAATATGGTGTCCGGTTGGTACGATATCTTTCTTCCTCACCAGCTCGCCGACTATCAGACGCTCGTCGCAG
>DOUU01000192.1:1091-20082 GCA_003520425.1 Deltaproteobacteria bacterium | reverse complement strand
GACCGCGGATCCCAGGATCGCCCAGCGCAGGACCCCCCAGGCCAGAGGACGGCCGGAGAGAAGCATGTAGACAGTGGCGGAGCCCAAGCCGAGGGACTGCACTGCGAAGCTGAACTCCCGCCCAAGCCGCGCCGGCTCGCCGAGGAGGAGGACGAGGATCGGAAAGGCGACGCTTCCCCCTCCCATCGGGGTCGAGCCGCCCACGTACGAGCCGAAGAGCATGGCGAGGGAGATGGGCCAGTGGGCCGCGACAGTGGCCCAGCGTCCTTGCCCGAACACAAAGGCCGCCCACGAGACGTAGAAGAGGAGGAGCCACAGCCAAAACAGCCAGCGCGGCCTTGCGCGCGGTCGTGCTCCTCTCTCCTCCTCCACGACGGCCCGCACCATAGCCGTTCGCGCCTTCCTGTCCGCGAGCGTTTACAGGCGGAAGGGGGCTTTGATAGGATCGGGGCCACCGTTTCGCGTTGATTTTCGTGGGAGTACGCTGCGTTGAGCCGCTTTGGCCACACCGGCGAGGCCGTGGAACGGGCGCACCGCGGGCAGACTGCAGCTGTCGGCGAGGAGCATGCCCTTCGCGATCGGCTTCGACGGACCGCGCGACGGGCCGCAACCGCGCTCGCCTTCGGTGTGGCCGGGTCGAGTGCCCTTGTGCTCGCCTTCACCGCTTTGCCGCTTTGCCGCCTTCTGCCGGGCACCCGAGAAGTCCGGGATGGACGCGCTCAGCGGGTCATCCACCACGCCTATGGCCTTCTCCTCGCCTTCATGGACTTCCTTGGCCTCACTCGGATCCGCTACGAGGGCTTCGAGCGGCTGCGCACTTCCGGTCCCCACCTCATCGTTGCCAATCACCCCTCCCTGATCGACTTTGGGATCGTGATCGCACAGCTTCCGCAGGTCGATTGCATCGTGGCCGAGGCCTGGGCGCGCAACTTCTGGCTTGGACGCGTGGCTCGGGCGGCGGGGTACATCGTGAACTCGAAGGGGGCGGCCGCCGTCGACGAATGTGTGGCGCGGCTGCGGGCCGGCCGGACGGTGCTCCTGTTCCCGGAGGGAACGCGTTCGCCGAAGGCGGGCTTATGGCCCTTTCGTAGAGGAGCAGCCCACGTGGCGCTGCGGAGCGGCTGCGACCTCGAGCTCGTCACGATCCACTTCGACCCGCCGGTCCTCATGAAGGGCCAGCCGTGGTGGGACGTGCCGGACCAGAGGGTTCAGTATCTGGCGCGGGTGGAGGAGTCCGTCCGCGCCAAAGATCGTGCCTTTGAGGGGGAGTCCGATGTGCTCGCCGCCCGGCGGCTCACCGCCGCGGTTCGCACACGGATGATCGAGGGGTTAAAGCGTGGACGAATTCGGTGACCTCGAGACCGAGATCAAGCAGCTCATCATCGATGCCCTCATGCTGGAGGACATCCAAGCTTCGGACATCGACAGCGAAGCCCCGCTGTTCATCGAGGGGCTCGGCCTCGACTCGATCGACGCGCTCGAGCTGGCGATGGCCCTCCAGGAGCGTTTCGGTGTCGAGATCCAGGACGACCCGGACGAGAACCGCGAGATCTTCGCGTCGGTGAAAAGCCTGGCCGCGTTCGTGACCGCGAACCGGGCTCCACAGGCCGAAGCGGGAGGTCGGGGTTGAGGCGCAGCGAAATCTTTGACCAGATCCGGAAGATCTTGTGCAAGGAGTTCGCGCTGGACGAAGAGCTCGTCGTCCCCGACGCGCGGCTTCAGGAGGATCTCGATCTCGACAGCCTCGACGCGGTCGTGCTGGCCATGAGCCTCGAGCAGGTGACCGGGCTCGTGGTCGAGGAAGAGCGTCTGAAGCGGATCCGCACCGTCAAGGACATCGCGGACGTGGTGGAGCAATTGTTCGAGCGCGAGCAGGCGCATATCGCACGATCGTGAGCCTCACCACACTGCTCCGCAGCGGTCGACCTGCGCGTTCCCTTGTCGCCTTTGCGCAAGACACACGCTTCTCCTTCGAACGGTTCGACGCCCACGTTCGGGCACTCGTCGCAGCGCTCGGATCCCGGCCTCGGGAGGCCCGCGCAGGCGGCGAGCGCTGGCTCCTTCAGACCGGGGACAGCTATTCCTTCGCCGTGGGTCTGTTCGCGCTCTGGCACCACGGCGGCGTCGCGGTGCTCCCGCCCAACGCCGCCCCCGGAACGCTCGAAAGGCTCGCGGCAGACGTTGTCGGCGCGATCTCCGATCGCTCGGACCTCCTCCCCGGTCGCGTGCTGCACCCGCTCCGCCCCGGGGCGGCTAACGCCCAGCCGTTGCCCCCCCTGCTCGGGACACTCTCGCCCTCACAGCCCGCGGTGGAGCTTTTCACCTCAGGCACGACGGGGGAGAGCAAAGGGGTGGAGAAGGTGCTCCGCCATCTCGACGACGAGGTGAAGGTGCTCGAAGCCCGGTTCGGCGCGCTCTGCGGAGACGCCTGGGTCTTCGCGACGGCGTCTCCCCAGCACCTCTACGGTCTTCTCTTCCGCGTGCTCTGGCCGCTCGCCTCCGCCCGTCCTTTCCGCGCCGAGACGTACCTTCACCCCGCCGAGCTCGTGCCGCGCATGATGCAGACGAGCGACTGCGTGCTCGTCGGCACCCCCGCGCACCTGCGACGCCTGCGCGAGATGCCCGGCCTCGAGAAGCTGCGCGGCGTGTGCCGCGCCATCTTCTCCTCGGGCGGGCCGCTCGACGAGCAGACGGCCGACGTGCTCACCGAGGCCCTCGGTCGGGCGCCGATCGAGATCTTCGGCTCGACGGAGACCGGCGGCGTCGCCATGCGCGAGCAGTTTCCGGGGCCCGGGCGCCTCGCCTTCACCCCGCTCCCCGGGGTGGAGGTCGAGCGGAGCCCGGACGGGCGCGCGCGCGTCCGCTCGCCGTTCGTCAGCGCCGTCCCTGCGGAGGCTTCGTTCACGATGGGCGACAAAATCGCACTCGAGCCGGATGGACGGTTTCTCCTCGAGGGCAGGGCCGACCGTGTGGTCAAGATCGGAGAGAAACGGCTCTCGCTGCCCGACATGGAGCAGGCGCTGCGCTGCCACCGTTGGGTGTCGGAGGCCGCGCTCGTCCCGCTTGGCAAAGGGCCCGACGCACGCGTGGGAGCGGTCATCGTGCCGAGCGAGGAGGGCCGATCCGCCCTCGCGCGGGAGAGCCGGCGCGCCGTGTCGCTGGCCCTCGGCGCGAGCCTCGAACTCGACTTCGACCGCGTGCTCCTGCCGCGCGCCTATCGCTACGTCGACGCCCTCCCCCAGGACGAGCGCGGGAAGGTGAGCCCCGCTGCACTCGGGGAGCTGTTCGCAAAGGGCGAGGAAGCGCCGCCGACCGAGCCCGAGCTCGTGGACGAGCAGCGGAGCGGCCGCCGCCTCGAGCGCGCGCTTCGGGTGCCGGCGGATTTGGCCTTCCTCGAGGGTCATTTCCCGCGCTTTCCCGTGGTGCCCGGCGTGGTTCAGCTCCGCTGGGCGCTGCGCCTTGCGGCCGAGCTCTTGGGGCACGAGCCGCAAGTCGCGGGCGTCGAGGCCCTCAAGTTCAGGGAGCTTCTTCGCCCGGGGGATGCCTTCCGCGCCGCCGTCGAGCTCTCCGCCTCGGGGGAGGCGTTCGAGTTCCGGTTGTGGCGCGAGGAGCCGCGGGGCACGCGCGTCTTCTCGACCGGCCGCTGCGTGCTGCGCCGCGAGCCGGGGGGCGCATGAACCCCTGCCTTCTCATTCCGATCTTCGAGCACAAGGACACGATCCGCGACGTGCTCGAGTCGGTCGAGGCGCTCGGTCTCCCTTGTCTTGTGATCAACGACGGCAGCGGCCCGCGCACGCGCGAGGTGCTCGATGCCATCGCGAAGGAGTTCGACTGGGTCGAGGTGCAGCACCATCCCGTCAACTGCGGCAAGGGCGCGGCGCTGCGCCACGGCTACCGGCTCGCGGCGGCGCGAGGCTTCACCCACGTTCTGCAGTTCGATGCCGACGGCCAGCATGACACGAGAGATGCTCCGCGTTTTCTGGAGGCGGCACGGCGCGATCCCCGGGCGATGGTGCTCGGCCAGCCCGTGTTTGACGAGACGGCTCCGCGCTCGCGGGTCTGGAGCCGCAAGCTCTCCGTGGGCTTCGTGTGGCTCGCCACCCTGTCGCGCGAGGTGCGCGATCCGCTGTGCGGCTTCCGCTGCCTTCCCCTTGGACCCACGCTGCGCGTGGTCGAAGCCATTGCGACGGGCGACCGGATGGACTTCGATCCCGAGCTCGCGGTGCGCCTCGTCTGGCAGGGCACGCGGGTGGTGAACCTGCCGACGCGCGTGCGCTACTTCGCCGGCGGTCTCTCCCACTTCGACGTCGTGTGGGATGACGTACGCCTCGCCTCGCTCTACGCGCGCCTTACGCTGCGCATGCTCGCGAGCCTGCCGGCCATTCTCGTGCGCCGGCTTCGCGGGCAGAGGACCTGGGGGCGATCTTGACCAGCCGCGGCGGCTGGGCGACCACGGCAGAGCGCGGATCGATGCTCGCCCTCCGCGCGATGCGGGCGTGCTACCGGCTGCTCGGCCGCCGCGTCAGCATCGCCCTCCTGATGCCCATTGCGACCTACTTCTTCTTGACGAGTGCGCGCTCCCGCCGTGCGTCGCGCGACTATCTCGAGACCCTTTGGGCAACGCCGGAGGGGCGCCGCGCCCTCGGGCGGCGGCCGCGCGCGTGGCATGTTCTGCGCCATCACTTTGAGTTCTCGATCCACCTCCTCGATCGCATGGTGATCTGGCAGGGGGACTCGCACCATCTCGAGATCGAGCATGAGGGGAGCGAGCACATGTTTCGCCTCGCGCGGGAGAGGCGCGGTGCGATCCTGCTCGGCGCGCACCTCGGGAGCTTTGACCTCTTGCGCCTGATCTCCGCGCAAAACGGCCTCACGGTGAACGTGCTCATGTTCACCGCGCACGCGGAGGTGATCAACCGATTCTTTGCGAAGCTCAATCCGCAGTCGCGCGTGCATGTCATCGCGTTCGATCCGAACTCGGTCGCGTCGATCTTCGAGATCAAGGCCTGCCTCGACCGCGGCGAGCTCGTGGGAATCCTCGCCGACCGGCTGTGGCAGCGACAGAAAGGGCGAACGGTGGTTGCGCCCTTCTTCGGGCGTCCTGCGCTCCTGCCGCTTGGACCCTTCCTGCTCCAGACGCTGCTCGGCTGTCCGATGCTTTTGTCGCTGTGCGTGCGCACGGGTCCGGATCGCTACCGCGCCATCGCACGCCCGTTCGCCGAGGCCGGCGTCGTGCCGCGCGCAGAGCGCGTGAAAAGGGCCCAGGAACTCGCACAGGCCTATGCGAAGCTTCTCGAGGAGTATTGCCTGCGAACGCCGTACCAGTGGTTCAACTTCTTCGACTTCTGGGAAGGCGAGGAGCCCGTCCGGCCATGAGCCCCTTCCCCCCGACCCGCGAGCTGCTTCCGCACGCAGGCGGGATGGCTCTGCTCGGGTCCGTCTTGGACCACGGCCCGACCCACACGGTCTGCTCCGTGGACCCCGCGGAGAGCGAGCTGTTCCGCGAACCCGACGGCCGTTTCCCCGCATGGCTGGCCATCGAGTACATGGCGCAGTGTATCGGCGTCCACGTCGGTCTCGACAAGCGCGCGCGCGGCGAAGGACCGAACGTGGGGTTTTTCGTAGGATCCCGGCGCATCACGCTGCACGCCGACCGCTTCGAGCCGGGCGAGCGGCTGCGTGTCCGGGCCGATGCCATCCGCCAGGGCGGAGCTCTTGTGGTCTTTGCCTGCCGGGTCGAGCGCGAAGCGGACGCCGCCGTGCTCGCGGAAGGCGAGGTGAACCTGTTTGAGCCGCGCAATCCCCAGGCCCATTTCGAGAGCCCGCGGCCGTGACCCCTTCGACTTGCGCGGGACGGCCGTTTCGCTCCCCGCGCCGCTTCGCTTAGCAGGAGGAAAGCCCCATGTCGTACGATCCCTTCGCGCGCGGCTCCCACGGTGTCGGCGTGCGCACCGTGGAGCTCGAGGACCGCGGCCGAAGCCGCACGCTTCCCCTCGAGATCTGGTACCCGGCAAGCGGCCTTGGCCAAGGCCATGACACGAGCGACCCGACGCGCGACCGCTACCGCGTCTTTCCCGCCTTCCCGCCCGTCCCCCAGGACGCCGTACGCGATGCCGAGCCGGCCGCGGGGAGTTTCCCGCTCGTCCTCTTCTCCCATGGCTTCGGCGGGCACCGCCGACAGAGCACCTTCCTGTGCACACACCTTGCGAGCCACGGCTACGTCGTGGCCGCGCCGGACCACGTCGGCAATACCGTCCTCGACACGATGCAGACGATGATGGAGCTGCAGGCGGGAAAACCCATGCCCGAGCCCGAGAGCTTCGTGCAGGAGTTCATCGCCGCGCGGCCCGCCGACATCTCCTTCGTGCTCGATGGGATCCTGGAGGGGAGGGCGCGCGGCCTTTCGGACCAGATCGATGCGTCCCGCGTGGGAATGACCGGACACAGCTTCGGTGGCTGGACCACACTCATGGCGGTGGCGCGCGATTCGCGCATCCGCGCCGCGCTCCCCCTCGCCCCGGCGGGAGGCCGCGCCGCCGTGTCTCCCGATCCCCTGCGCGGCACCGCCGACTTTGCCTGGGGCCGGCGCGTGCCGACGCTCTATCTCGTCGCGGAGCGCGATACGCTCCTCCCCCTGGACGGGATGCACGAGCTCGTAGACCAGACGCCCCATCCCCGTCGCCTCGCAGTGCTCAAGAACGCCGACCACATGCACTTTTGCGACCGGGTGGAGGAGACCCACGAGATGTTCCGGCTCCTGCCCCAGATTGGCCCGTTTTCCGAGATCGTGAAGCAGATTCGGCCTGTCACACAGCTGTGTCCCGGCGCCCACGCCCACGATTTCGTGCGGGGCCTGGGTCTTGCCCATCTCGACGCTGCGCTCCGGCAGCACGCGGAGGCCGAGCAGCTTTTGGCGGGGGATCTCCGGGCGCTCCTCGCCTTGCGCGGCGTGGAGATCGAGGTGGCCTGATCGGAGCGAAGCGTTCGTGCGCCCGGGCGAAGCGATCCCGCGGCCCGGGCCGCGCGCACCCGTGGCGCCCGTCTTCAGCTTGGGCCAAAGGCCTCCAGAGCGAGATCGACACCGACGGGACAGTGATCGGAGCCCGTGACCTGCGGCTCGATGAAGGCTGCGCGCACAAAGGGCGCCGCCGCCCCACTGGCCAAGACGTAGTCGATGCGCCAGCCCACGTTCTTCGCGCGCACCCCCTGGCGCTGGCTCCACCACGTGTAGTGACCGGGTCCGCTCTCGAAAGAGCGGAAGGTGTCGACCCAGCCCGCCGCAAGCCACCGGTCGAACTCCGCACGCTCCTCGGGAAGGAAGCCGCTTGTCTTGTGGTTGTCGCGCGGCCGGGCAAGGTCGATCTCGCGGTGTGCGGTGTTGAAGTCGCCCATCACGAGCACGCGCTTTCCTCCTCTGCGAAGGCCCTCGAGGCGCTCAAAGAGCGCGCGGTAGAAGTCGAGCTTGTAGGGCACCCGGCTGTTGTCGCGGTCCCTTCCGCTGCCTTTCGGGAAGTACACGTTGGCCAGCACGAGCCGACCGAAGGTGGCGACCTGGAGCCGTCCCTCGCGGTCGAAGCGCGGCTCGCCAAGGCGCGTCTCGATGCGGTCGGGGGGGCGCCGGGCAAAGAGGGCGACGCCGCTGTAGCCGAGGCGCTCTGCGGGCTGGAACGCCGCATGGAAACCGCGGGGTGCGCGCAGCCGGGGGGCGAGGTCCGAGGCTTGGGCCCGCAGCTCCTGGATGCCGACCACGTCCGCGCGGCTCGCCGCAAGCCAGGGCAAGAAGCCCTTTCTCGCGCACGCGCGCAACCCGTTCACGTTCCACGAGAGGACGCGCACGACGCCGCGCCCCTTCGTGCGACCGGCACCGAAGTTTCGAAGGCTGTGCTTCACTCGGCTCCCGAGGATACGAGAATGCGGGGGGAGGAGTGAGGGAGCGAAAGAAGGGAGCCACGATCGCGGGACGGAAGCTGCGCCCTGAGAGTCTCATGATGAGCTACGGCTACGACCCGAAGCTCTCCGAGGGCGCGGTCAAGAGCCCGATCTTCCAGACCTCGACCTTCGTCTTCGAAAGCGCCGAGGCCGGCAAGGCCTTCTTCGAGGTGGCCTACGGCCTGCGCGAGCAGGGCCAGGGCGAAGCGCTTGGCCTCATCTACAGCCGGCTCAACAACCCGGACCTCGAGATCCTCGAGGACCGTCTCACCCTGTGGGACGATGCGGAAGCCTGCGCCGTCTTCCAGAGCGGCATGGCCGCCATCGCCACCGCGCTCCTGGCCTACGTGCGGCCGGGCGACGTCCTCTTGCACAGCGAGCCGCTCTACGGCGGAAGCGACCACCTGGTCAAGCGCTTCTTCCCCGAGCTCAAGGTCGAGCCGGTGGGCTTCCTCGCCGGCACGCCGCCCGAGGAGCTCGAGACCTCGCTGCGCCAGCGCGTGGGTGGGCGACACGTTTCGGCCGTCTTGATCGAGACGCCGGCCAACCCGACCAACGCCCTCGTCGACATCGCGACGGTATCGTCCTGCGCGGCGCGCGTGGGACGGCCGGGAGACTCCCCGGTCGTCATGGTCGACAACACCTTCCTCGGCCCTCTCTGGCAGCATCCTCTCGAGCACGGGGCCGACCTCGTCGTCTACTCCGCGACGAAGTTCCTGGGAGGCCACAGCGACGTCATCGCGGGCGCGTGCCTGGGAAGCCAGCGGGTTCTCGCTCCGGTGCGTGCGCTGCGCACCTTTCTCGGCACGATGGCCGACCCCTGGACGGGTTGGCTCTTGCTCCGAAGCCTGGAGACGCTCTCCATGCGCATGACGGCGCAGATGAAGAACGCGCGCAACGTGGCCGAGTTCCTGAACAACCACCCGAAGGTGCGCCGCGTCTACTACCTCGACCTCCTGCGCTCGGAGGATCCCACCTACGCCATCTATCGGCGTCAGTGCCTCGCGCCGGGCTCGGTGATCTCGTTCGATCTCGACGGCGGCGAAGCCGAGGCCTTCCGGTTCCTGAACCACCTGAAGCTCGTGAAGCTGGCCGTGAGCCTTGGAGGAACCGAATCCCTGGCCGAGCACCCGGCCAGCATGACACACGCCGACGTTCCCGCGGCCGAGCAGCGCCGCATGGGAGTGGGTCCGGCGATGGTGCGGCTCTCGGTCGGCGTCGAGCACTATGAGGACATCATCACCGACCTCGGACAGGCCCTCGAGGCCGTGTAGAGGAGAGAGAGGAATGGGAGAAATCGCCAAGGGGCTCATGCTCCTCGGTCTTCTGCTCCTCGGGCTCGGCGCCCTGCTCACCCTGGCTCCCCATGTGCCTTGGCTTGGCCGGCTTCCCGGGGACATCCGGATCGAGCGTCCGGGCGGAAGCTTCTACTTCCCCATCACGACCTGCCTTCTGGTGAGCATCGTGCTCTCGATCCTCGCGCATTTCTTTTCCCGGCTGCGCTGAGTCTCACCGGGCACGGGGCGCCGCGCGGCCGCCCGCGCGGATCCGAGAGCGCGCGGCCTGCGCCTACAGGCGATGCCAGCGGAAGGTGCGCGGTCCCGCGCCGAGCTCGAGCCGGGGCGCGCTCTTTGCGTGGAGCCAGCGCACGAACTCCAGCGCCTGCGGCCAGGCGAGGGGCGCACGCTTGCCGCCGGCCTCCCCCGTCCCCGGCACGAGCTCGAAGCCGAGCTTCGTGCCTTCGCCGTCGCGGGAAAGCACGAGCCCTACGGCGTAGGCCGCCTCCGGCTCGTCGAGGAGCGGTGAGAAAAGCGGCGCGATCGCGACGTCGCCCGTCACGACCAGAACCGCGCGGGCGGGCTCGCGCTCGAGGTGTGTCAGCGCCTCCAGAAATGCGCAGGCGAAGGTATCCCGCTCGCCCGAGAGGGAGCTCGAGGCCTGGCGGTTGCCGGAGGCGATGGAGAAGAGGGCGGCCTGCGCATTGTGGACGGTGTGCGTGAACTTTGCAGGCGAGAGGGGCTGCCCCTTCGCGATGGCTTCAAACAGCGGAAACGATTCCTTGTTCTCGCCGTGGCGTGACGCAAAGACCGTGCGCACCTCGGATCTCTCCTGCGCCGGGCAACTCTCGAAAGCGACGTGGAGCATGGCTTTGCTGAGCGCGGTGCAGCGGCGGCGCAGCATCGGGGGGAGGAAGCGTGCGTCCGGGCTGCCCTCGCAGCCGACGGGCCGAGGATCCCCGGCCCACGCCTCCCAGGCTGCTTCATCCGACAGACCGGGCGCCCAGGCTTTAAAGCCGCGAAGTGAGACGCTCAGCACGGGACCTTGCCGCCCAGCACGAGGGCGCAGTTGTTGCCGCCGAAGCCGAAGGAGTTGGTGAGCAGATGGACCGGCCCCCGAGCGCGCACGCGCTCGCCCTTGTCCACCAAGCGAATCCGCGCGAGGGCGGGATCGCGGCGACCATCCCAGACGTGGGGCGGGAGGGAGAGCTGCCCCTCGCTCGCGCGGGCGAGCATCATCCAGCAAAACCCGGCCTCCATCGCCCCCGCCGCCCCGAGCGTGTGGCCGACCAAGGCCTTGGTCGAGCTCGAGGGCACCTCCTCGCCAAAGACCCGCACCACCGCGGCGCTCTCCATCGCATCGTTGAGCGGCGTGCCCGTCCCGTGCAAGTTCACGTACGCGATCGCGCTGGGCGCGAGGCCCGCATCGCGCAGCGCGCCGCGCATCGCGCTCTCGGCTCCCCTGCCCGCAGGATCGGGTGCGGACATGTGGTGCGCTTCGCTCGACTCGCCGACCCCTTCGAGCTGGATCCCCCCCTCCTCGCGGGTCACGACGAGGATCGCCGACCCCTCGCCGAGGGTCAGGCCCTTGCGGTTCAGGCTCATCGGGTTCGGGAGCTCGTCGCTCACGGCCTGAAGCGCGCAGAAGCCGTTCGTCGTGAGGCCGCAGAGCGTGTCGGTGGCGCCCGCCACCACCGCGTCGCACAGCCCAAGGGCGAGCAGCGAGCGCGCCGAAGCCAGAGCGCGCGCACCCGACGAGCAGGCGGTCGAGAGCGTGTAGGCCGGCCCCTCGCTCCCGAGATAGGCGGCCACAAAGCCTGCGGCTCCGCCGAACTCGAGCTGGGGATAGTCGAACTCCGGCGCGAGAACGCCATGCGCGGCGTGATAGCGCAGCGCCGCCTCTGCATCGGAGACGCCCGAGGTGCTGGTCCCCATGACGACGCCCACGCGGCCACGCCCGACCTCAGCGATGAGCGACGCGAGCTCCGCTTCGATCGCCAAAAGCGCTGCGAGCGAGAGCGCATTGTTGCGACAGCGGTAGCGGCGGAGCTCACCCGGGATCTCGGGAAGGGGGCTGCGGACCTCGCCGACCAAGAGGCTCCGCCCGGGGACGAGGTCGTCTCGCCAGCGGAGACGGGACTGATCCCCCGCGAGCAGGCCTTGCCAGATCTCGTCGCATCGCGCGCCCAGGGCGTTCACCATGCCGAGGGCCCGCAGCCTGCAGGGCACGTGCTCCGCCATGCGCTTCCTCGCGTGCAAGGTGGCCCGCCTCAAGATACCGTAATGGTGTGGGATCCCAGTCCGCCCACCACAAACTCGACGTGGCGATCCTAGGCGGGGGACTGGCCGGCAGCTTTCTCGCCCGGCAGCTCCGACGCACCGTCCCCGAGCTGCGCATCGGCCTCTTCGAGAAATCGACGGAACGCTCCTACAAGGTGGGAGAGTCCACCGTCGAGATCGCGAGCAGCTATCTCACGCGCCGGCTCGGCCTTTCGCGCTATCTCTACCACGAGCATCTGCCCAAGAACGGCCTGCGCTACTTCTTCGACGGACCGGGTTGCGACGCTGCGCTCCCCGAGATGAGCGAAGTCGGGACCGCGAATCTGCCGTTCCATCCCGCATTCCAGATCGATCGCGCCCGCATGGAGGCGGATCTGCTCGCGGACAACGCCGAAGCCGGTGTCGAGGTCCGCATCGGCGCCCGGGTGAAGGCCGTCTCGCTCGGCCAAGACGGCGCGCACCACCGCTTCGAGGTGATCGAGAAGGGGCGCAAGACGGCGCACGAGGCGCGCTGGCTCGTCGACGCGACGGGGCGGACGAGCCTTTTGGCCAAGCTGAAGGGCCTGCGCGCCCCGGAGAGCGAGCACTGCCTTGGCGCGGCCTGGGGCCGCTTCGAGCATGTCGCCGACGTGGACGAGATGGGGCCCCCGCAGTGGCGCGAGCGCGTGCGTTACACCGCGCGTGGGCTCTCGACTCTTCACTTCTGCTACCCCGGCTACTGGATCTGGGTGATCCCCCTGCGCAACGGGCTCACCAGCGTCGGCGTTACGGGGGCAAAGGAGATCGTCGACTCCGCTGTCCGGTCCGAGGCCGGGCTGCGCGCATTTCTGGAGAGGCACCGGGCCGTGGGCTCGCTCCTGCGGGAGGCCAAGCTCGTCGACTTCGGCGGCTACACGCAGATCGCCTACGGAACGCGGCAATTCTTCGACGCGGCCCGCTGGGCCGTCGTCGGTGAGGCGGCCGCCGCGCAGGACCCGCTCTACAGCCCCGGCATCGACTTCATCGCCCTCGAGAATGATTTCGTGACCGACTTGATCCGCCGGGAGGTCGCCGGCGAGAGCGAAGCCGACCGGGCGGAGCGGACCGCGCTCTACGACCGCTTCATGCTCTTCCGCCATGAGGCGACGATGCGGCTCTACCGTGGCCTCTACGGTGTGCTCGGGAGCTACGAGATCATGCGCATGAAGTGGGACCTCGACGTGGGCTCCTACTACAACATGTGGGTGGCGGCGTACATGCAGGACATGCACCTGGATGCGACGTTCCTCGAGCAGCAGCTCTCCTGGCAGCCCTTCTTGCTCCAGGGTCTCACGAATTTCGCGCGCCTGTTCCGGAACGTGGAGGCGCACCTGAAAGAGCGCGGCACCTTCCAGCGTGCCAACCGGGGCCGCTTCTCCTCGGGTCTTGAGAACATCGACTTCGTGGAGGAGGTGGGCCTTCCGCGCACGCGTCGCAAGATGCTGAAAAAGGCCGGAGAGCTCTTCAACGTCGTGCGCCAGCGCGCGCTGGATCTGCTGGAGGTCTCGCCCGAGGCCCGGCTGCGCGCGCCCCTCGCGCTCTCCGCGTTCCTCTCTGACCGTCCCCTCGCATAGCGCAGGCCGACGGGCCGTGTGGAAAGGCCGCCGTCCGGCCTCACGCCTTCAGATCGTCCTCGGCGTGGGCATCGTGGTCTTGATCCTGGTGTCGCCGTTCCTGCTCCGGCCCGCAACCGAACGCGTCGGCTCCCGAGGTGCGGCTGCCTTGCCCCTCGCCGGTGCGGTGCTCGCGCTTCTATTCGCCCGAAGCTCCCGGCGCCAAGGCCCCTTGGGTCTCAGCACGCCTCAGCTCGGGGGCGTTGCGCTGCTTGCGGGGCTTGCCGTGCTGAGCGGCCAGCGCATCTTCGTGCTGCTCCTCCCCGCCCTGGTGTACGCCTACCTGATCTGGATCTTTGCGAGGAGCCTGCAAGAGCCGGTCAGCATCATCGGGCGCATGGCGCGCATGGTCGACCCCATGGCACCCGACTTCATCGATCCCTACTGCCGCAAGCTCACCCTGGTCTGGTGCGGGGTGTTCGCCGTGAATCTCGCGTTGATCGGCGCCTTTGCACTCACGGGGCGCTCCGACGCATGGGCGTGGTACGCGGGGGTGCTCTCCTACCTCTTCATGGCGGCCGTTCAGGGTGTCGAGTTCGTGGTGCGAAAGGTCTGGTTCCGGCATTACGGCAGAGGGCCCCTGGATCGGCTTTTCGCGCGGCTCTTTCCGTCGGAGAGGACGCCCCAGGGTCGGCGCTCCCTCGCCTACATCCAGAAGATGCGCGCGCGCATCGCAGGCGGCGAGGACTAGCCGCGCGGCGACCCGGGGCCGAACTCCTTTCCGTAGTCGACCGAGAGCCAGCGCTCGGGTCGGATCCGCACCACGACGCTTTCTGCGGCCTGCTCGCGCGTCGCGGCGACGTAGGCATCGGCGAGCTCCACTCCGAGGTAGCGCCGAGCCAGCGGACGGAGATCCCGCTCCACGTCCGCCGGCTCCACGGATACGACCGGGCCTTCGACGCTCACGTAGCGGTAGGGCGGGGCCTCGCTCTGCGCGCACAGGCTAAGACGCGCGCCCACGCAGAGGAGACGGCCCTTGCGCGAGTCACGACCCGTCACGACGCGCAGCTCGCCCCCGGGCTCGTAGGCGTACCAGATCGGCACCGTGAGCGGCCCGCGGCCCGGCTCTGCGATCGAGATCACTCCCACGTGGAGTCCAGCCAGAAAGGCCTCGCGCTCCTTCGCGCTCATGGAAAGCACGAGACCCCTCCATCCCCCTACTTGCGGATATTGACGACGCGGCCGTTCTCGAACTGCACGACCATGGTGCTGAGTTTGCCGGTCCAGTAGCGCCAGTCGTCGGACGCGGTGCTTGGCGTCTTGTGCTCCGGCGGGTAGCCGATCGCAAGGATCACGCCCTCCTTCGTCATTCCCGGAAGGACGCGCCCCTCTCGAATCCCTTGCTGGTCGATCGACGAGAGCGTCTCCGCTCGCCCCCGCACGCAGGTGTAGCCGAAGACGCGGTTGAAGTTTGCTTCGAAGTCCGGGATCACGTGGTGGTGGACGAACTCGTAGCGCTGTCCGGTCGAGAGCACCGTGAAGCGCACGACCTTCTTGTCCTGCTCGTCGATGCGCACCCGGGTGCACAGCGGAATGAACCCGCTCATTTGGTAGTTCACGTCGAAAAGGCGCGTCTTGTCGGGATGGAGGTTCACGAGCGTGTACCGCTCCGCGCCGCTCGCAGGGAGGGGAGAAAGGCTCGAGGCCGCACGCAGCGAGGGGGCCAAAGACGACGCGGGCTTTCGCGCGGCAAGCTTGGGCGGCGAAGGGGCGGCGGGAGGAGCCGGAGGCTCGGCTGCCCCCTGCGGCGGAGCGGAAGTTGGAGTGGAGGCCGCAGGCGGCGCCGCCGCGGACGGAGCGGGCTCCACGAGGGCCGTGGCGCGCGGGAGGGAAGGAAGGGCGGGAGGAGCCGAAGCGACCGTCGGCACTTTGGGCGCGGAGGCCGAAGCCTGCAGGTCTTGTGCGCCGGCGCCCTCTTTCGCGCCGCGGTGCACGAGCACGATGTAGACGAGGCAGGCGGTAGCAAGGGCCACCACCGCGGCCAGCGCGACCATGATCGGGACGGCGGTGCGAAGGCTGGCCCCCTCCGCGGCGCCGGGCTGTGTCCTTGCGCTCCACACATAACTCGAGCCCGTAGGCGCAGGCGTCTCCTGCGCCCCTGCCACGAGGGTGGGCCCCTCCTCGGCCGCGGGCACTCCCGCCCGCACCGCCGCGAGCGCCTTCGAAAGCTCGCCTGCGGTCTGGAATCGCTTTTCTCGATCCTTCTCGAGACAGCGCAAGATGACGCGCTCCATGGCGATCGGGATCCCGAGCTCGGGCCGCAGAACGGTCGGACGCTCCGGGAGACCAGAGTGGTGCAAGGAGAGGTATCCGATCTCGCTGTCGGAGTGGAAGGGCAGGTCCCCCGTCACCATCTCGTAGAGAATGAGCCCGAAGGTGTAGAGATCGCTTCGCGGATCGATCTTTTCTCCGCGCTTGAGCCGGCCCGCCTGCTCCGGGGACGCGTAGCGGGGCTTGCCGACAAAGCCGCCCACGCGCGTCAGTGTCAGGTCCGCCTCGTTGCCCTCCGCATCGGCCTGCGCGAAGACCGCGCGGGCGATGCCGAAGTCGATGATCTTGGGCTCCGGGCCCCCGCTCCGCGGCTGGAGCAGGATGTTCTCGGGCGAAAGATCGCGGTGGACCACCCCGAGCTCGTGGGCATGGGCAAGGCCCGCGCAGCAGCGGATTCCGATCTCGCAGGCGGCCTCGGTGGAGAGGGGGCCGTCCGAGCGGATCTTCTTGCCCAGGCTCTCGCCGACCACGTACTCCATCACGAGGTAGTAGTCGCCGTCCTCCACGAAGAAGTCGTGCACGAGGACGAGGTTCGGGTGCCGTAGGCGCACGGCGATCCGGGCCTCGCGCTGGAAGCGCTCGACAGCGTGGGGGAGGTTCAGGTTTTCCTGGCGGATCACCTTGACCGCGCGCGGCTCGCGCAGGAGCACATGCTCGGCGCGGTAGACGGCTCCCATCCCGCCGCGGCCCAAAAGCTCGACAATGCGCAAATCGCGCACCTGTCGGCCGATCAGCGAGTCGGCGGGGGGGGAGCCTGCCATCGCGGCAGCGATTTTAAGACGTGCGCCTTGGAAACATCAAACCGTTACTTGGCGAAGTCGAAGGCGTAGCGCAGGCGCAAAAAGATCCGGCTCGGCCGACCCGGGCGGACATCCGGCTGGCAGCTCCCGGCCTCGGGGACCGGCAGAACCGTGGGCACGACCTGGCATTCGTTGCGGTGGGCGTACTGACCGAAGAGCCCGGCGCTCGGGCCGCTAAAGAGATCGAGGCCTGCGGTCAGGGCCACGCGGTCGGTCACCTTCCACTCGAGCGTGGGCTCAACGATCGCATCGTGCTCGTTCACGCCGTAGAGCACGAAGAGCTGGGGAAAGACCGTTTCGTTGCGCAGCTTGAAGCGCAAAAGCAGCGTGAAGAAGGTCTGCCAGGCGTCGAGCGTCATCGCCTTTTCGTGACCCAGCACCACCTCCTCGATCCACTGCACATTGGCGAAGAGCCGGTCCCAGCCGGTCCAGTCGACGCCGATTGCCGTGTGGAGATCCGAGCGCTGGACAAAGCCGTTTGGGTTCGAGAGGTCATCCACCACGAAGGAGCGGCCGAAGGCGAGAGCGCCCTCGCCCCAGATCGTGAAGCTGCCCGTCGCCGTGGAGAAGGACCCACCGAGCGTGCGCACGCGCACGTGCTCGGCACGGAGGAAGTTCACGGGAACCGTGCCGAGTCCCGCAACGGGAACGAACGTGATGCGGCGATCCCATGTCTGCGCGGGGTCGTACGCGTCCAGGAAATACAGGCCCAGGTCGACGCCGCGAACGGTGCGGGCGAGTCGGAACCCGTAGGCCACCGTGCCGAGCTGCCAGCTCGGGGGCTTGATCTCGGGCTGCTGGTTCACCACCGCGAAGGGCGGGGTCACAAGGGGCGGCGCGAAGATCGTGGCAAAGCTTGGCAAGAAGCCGGGCAGCAAGGGATTGAGCGCGAACTCGCTGGTCGTCGCGGGGAGCTGGTTCGGCTCGAAGGTGGGGAAGACGAGCGTCTGGAGCGCCCAGCCGGCGAGCCAGCTCTCGACATTGAGACCCACAAGCGGTGTCCGGGCGTCGTTAAAGTCATCGAGGATGAACTCACGAAAGTCCTGGGCGTTCACGATGTCGAGGATGCGCAGGCCGAGCGACTGCCCCCAGACGACCTGCTGCTCTCCCAGTCGCACGTCCACCCGGGCCGGCCCTACGTGGCCGCTCCAATCGAGCGTGAGTTCCCGCAGCTCCGCCTCGACATGACGGCTGTCTCCGATCTGCCAGCGGTTCACGGGCTTGTCGGGGAACTCGTGGCCACGTCCCACGAGGTAGGCGAGCGGGTCGTAGAGCAGCCAGCCACTCGCGCGCACGCGGAGGGAGTCGGTGAGGCGGCCCTCGAGGTCGAGAAAGAGGCGATTCTGGGACTTCTGGAAGGTCCGGGGCGACTCCACACGGAAGGCGGTGTCGCTCTCGAGATAGCCGGTCGCGCGCAGGCGGGGCTCTGTGGGGATCGCCCCGTCGTCGCCGCGCGCCGCCGGAGAAAAGGCAGCGATGGCGAGCGACGCCGCTAGGAAAAGCCGCGCGCCGCTGCCCACGGACACGGCCCTACGGGACTCCGGCACGCATGGCGTTCTCCGTGAACAGATCCTCCCCGAGTGGCCGATCGTAGGCGACCTGGTCGATCTCCACGCGCGTGCGGTGGCGCGAGCGCACATCCGCCATGTCGAGGCTCTCCCAGGTCCAGATGCCCTGCACCTCGTGCCAGTGCACCTCGAGGATCTTTTGAAGCTCGCCGGAAGGCGCGAAGTACTCGATGCGGGGAACCGTCCAGCTCGTCGCGTTCACAAAGACGACGCGCTTTTGATAAGGCGCGGGCTTCTTGCGCGGCGTCGACTCGACCACGTAGTAGCGCTCGCCATCGCGCTCCTCGCTGCGCAGCAAGCGGTGCTCGTCGGCTTCCACGAGGCGGTCGGCGAGGTCGTCGTACGAGAAGTCGGTGCCGACGAACGATGCGCCGCGGTCGCCCACTGCGATGCGCCGCACTTTGCGCAGCGCCGGCAGATAGATCCACTGGTCGTCGTCGGCATCGGGGCGATTCGCGCTCCAAGTGAGGAAGGCGGTGTCCTTCACGTCGGGCGGCTGCTCGAAGATGATGAGGCGCTGGCTGTGGAGCTTGCCGCTCCCCGTGCCCCGGGCGTCGCGCCAGTAGTTGCGCGTCTCGCGCACCCGTTCCGAGCCGTCGGGGGTCAGAAGGTGCCAGACCGCGCGCGCCGTCTGGGTCTTCCCGCGCGGGCGCGCATCGACCCGCCGCATCACCTCTTCGCCGCTCGGCGCAGGCTCGTCCGCGCGCGCCGCTCCTGCCGCCGCGCCACACAGGAGCGCGACGGCGAGGACCCCCCTCAGGCAGCGAGCCATCCCCGGCCTCCCCGCACGGGGGCGCAGCCTAGCAGGCCCAGCCGGGATGTGTGGGCCCCGACCCCGCGGCGGGCTTAGGGCGGAGAGGTTTGGGCCGGCGCGACCTTGCTGAGCAGCCGCTCGCGCTCGGCGGGCGGAAGGCTTTGGAGATGCTGCCACTGCGCACGCAGCCGCTGCCGCTCCTCAGGAGCGAGCGACCTCCACCGATCGGTGTTGCGGCGAAAGCTCTGGCGCTCCTCCGGGGTCATCGCTTGGAACTCGTGCAGGTGCTGGCGCACGGCCTCTTGCTGCGCGGGCGGGAGGGCCCGGAAGCGCTGGAGTCGCGCCGAGAGCTGCTGGCGCTGCTCTGGAGGGAGGCTCGCCACGCGCTCTCGGATGGCCTCCCGGCGCTCGGGCGTGAGCGGCCTCGCGAGCCCGCCAAGGCCTCCTCTTCCAAGCGGCGGGGGGTTGCCCCCGCCTTGAG
>DOUU01000192.1:0-1076 GCA_003520425.1 Deltaproteobacteria bacterium | reverse complement strand
CGCCGCTGTGCCGGGAGGATGAGGCGCGCCTGGGGCCGGGGGCTGGCCTCCGCCACCCGGCCTGGCGCCTTGCTCCTTGCGCATTTCCTCCCGCAGGCGGGCCTTTTCCTCGGGCGGAAGGCTGCGCCAGCGCTCGCCGTAGCGCTGCCGCAGCTGCTCGCGCTCCTCCGGAGTCGCCTTGCGCCAACGCTGCACCGCGCGCTGGCGCTCGGCGGGTGTCAGGGGACGAGGGTGCGCGCGGTGCGGCGGCGGCGGAGCGCCGAGCTTTTCCGCGCGAGCGGACCCCGCCTCGCCGCCTGCAAACAGCAGGCACGCGAGCATGACAAGCGGGGCGAGTCCCCATTGAACGCGTCTTTTCATCCGCTACCCGCTCCGTCCTCGGCCTTCTGAAGGCGCTCGAGCAGGTCGAGCTTCTGGATCACCTCGAAGTCTTCGAGCATGTCGAGGTGCGAGGCGAGCTCGAGATCCTCCTCGTCTGCGGCGGCGAGATCGACCTCGGGCTCGTTGCCCGGCGCGGGCGGCGCCACCGCTTCGGCCTGGGGAACCTGCGGCGCGGGCGGGCGCGGCCGGACCGGCGCGGGCTTCAGTGCAGGCAGCTCAGCCACGGCTTCGGGCTCGCGAGAAGCCGCCTCGGGCTCCTTCTGCGGCGCGGGGGCGGGCGGCGCAGGCGGCAGGGTCTGCGCAACCTCCGGAGCCGGGGCAGGCAGGGCCGGCGTGGGCGGGCGTGCTTGGAAAAGGAGCACAAGGCCGAGCGCAGCCGCAGCCGCGAGCCCCGTGGCGGCAAGGGCGATCCAGCGTCGCCTCCCGTGGCGCCGCGGGGGCGGTGCCGCGTGATGACAACTCCCTCGGCCGCGGGGAACGCGCCGAGGGATGGGTCATGAGGGGCATCTCGATGGCGAACCTTTTTCAGCAGAACACGACGACGACGCTGCACGTCAACGGCTTCAACTTCAGTGTCGATCTCTGGAGCACGGCGGCCAACTGGACCAACGGCGTGCCGGGCAATGGCGCGGCGGTGGTGCAGGACATCACCGCGGCCGGCAATCCGAGCGGCGTCGACGACATCGCCAACCTGT
>DOUU01000077.1 GCA_003520425.1 Deltaproteobacteria bacterium | reverse complement strand
TACTTGAAGACACTGGGTGGTCTCGAGCGTGTGGACGTTCTCTTGCGTCGCGTCGATGACGTGTTCTGCGATCCGCTCTCGCTGCGCAGTGACTCCTCGCTGGGCGTAGCGGGACTTGTGCATGCGGTACGTGCCGGGAACGTGGCGGTCGCGAATGCGCTCGGGAGCGGCCTCGTGGAGAGCCCGGCCCTCATGGCATTTTTGCCGGGCCTCTGCCGGACGGTACTCGGCGAGGAGCTGCTGCTGCCCTCCGTCGCGACCTGGTGGTGCGGACATCCCGATGCGCTGGCCTATGTGCTGGACCACCTCGACGGACTGGTTCTCAAGCCCACGTTCCCGGGTCATGGGATGGAGCCTGTTTTTGGCGCAAGACTCTCCGCCGCGGAACGCCAGGCCTTTCTCGCGCAGCTGCGGGTGCGGCCCCACGCGTTCGTCGCGCAGGAGCAGGTCGCGCTCTCCACCTCGCCGGTCTGGGATGGGGGCGCCACGCAGCCCCGACATATCGTCTTGCGCACGTATTCTGTGCGCAGCGATGGCTCCTACGAGCTGATGCCGGGGGGCCTGACACGCGCCGCGGTGTCGAAGGATTCTCTCGTGGTCTCCATGCAGCGCGGAGGTGGCAGCAAGGACACGTGGTTGTGTATGGAGGGTGCTGTGAATCCTGTGAGCCTGCTTCGGCCAGCAGGCGCGCCAATTGAGCTCGCACGTGGCGGCGGAGAGCTTCCCAGCCGAGTGGCGGACAATCTCTTCTGGCTCGGTCGCTACGCCGAACGCGCTGAAGGTGTTGCCCGATTCTCGCGTGGGATCCTGGCTAGGCTTTCCGACGAGAACGCAAGCGAGGTCGCCCCGGTGCTGCCGCTGCTCACCGCGCTCGCTCGGTACGGCGGCCTGGCCCCGGATTTCTTTACGGACGAAAGTGAATCCCAAGCCGCGCAACCGAACACGAGCAGATCGCTTGAGCGCAGGCTCCTTTGGTTTCTGTTCGAAGACGAGTCCCCGCGTTCGCCGCGCGCGACCCTGCTTTCCATTCATCAGCTTGCCTTCTCGCTACGGGACCAGATCTCGCTCGATACGTGGCGCGTACTCTCCGGGCTTCAGGCCGAGTGGGAACCGAGTGAAACGACGCCTTTCATCTCGGCCACCAGCGCGCACGAGGTTCTGAATCGCACGATTGTGCTGCTTTCGGCTTGGAGCGGCCTCACCATGGAAAGCATGACCCGCGGCCAGGGCTGGCGGTTTGCCGACATGGGCAGGCGAATTGAGCGTGGCGGTTACACCGCAGGGCTTCTGGCCAGCACGCTGATACAGGTGCAGGACGATGAAGCGCCGCTGCTCGAGGGGCTGCTCGAGATTGCTGAGAGCGCCATCACCTACCGCCGACGCTACTTTGGCGAGCTCCAGACCACGCCGGTCCTCGACCTGCTGCTTACCGACGAGACCAACCCCCGCTCCCTCGCTTTTCAGCTGGCGGCGCTCCACGAGCATGTGGAGCGACTGCCACGCGCAGCAACCCGCGCCGAGCGCAGTGCGGAACAACGCCTCGCCCTCGCGGCGCTGGGTCGTGTGAGGCTCGCAGATGTGGCGGAGCTTGCGCGCAGGCATAGCGATGGCAAGCGCCTTCAGCTCGAAGAGCTGCTTGGGCGGTTGTCCGAGGAGCTGCTCGCGATTTCAGACAGCATCACGCGGAGTTTCCTGTCTCACGCCGAAGCACTTCGCCGGGTCGAGCGCTTCTAGGAGGATCGTGCGCTACCGCGTCACACACACGACAACCTATGACTATGAGGAGATGGTCTCGATCTGTCACAACGAGATCCGCCTCGTTCCCCGAAGGACCCTGGCCCAGGAATGCCTGCGGACGATTCTCGAGGTCGAGCCGGCACCAGCCGTCTTGAACTCACAGCTGGACCACTTCGGCAATCCGCTTTCGTTCTTCACGCTGGAGGAGCCACATCAACGTATGGTGCTCACCGCCCTGAGCGAGCTCGTGCTCGAGCCGCGGCCCGCGCCGCCCCCCGACAAGACCATCGCCTGGAACAAGCTCCGGGAGCAGCTCGCCTGCGACCTCAGTCAGGAAGGGCTCGCCGCCTTCTCTTTCACTTTCGAGTCCCCCCTCGCGCAGATGCTGCCGGAGCTCGTGCGGTACGCAGCTCCGTCCTTCCCGACCGGAGCGCCGGTGTTGGAGGCTGTCGTCGACCTCACCCGGCGCATTCACACAGACTTTGTCTACCGCCCGGGTGCCACGTCCGTCACTACGCCCCTCGCGGAGTTCTTCGCGGCCCGCGCCGGTGTCTGTCAGGACTTCGCGCACCTGGAGATTGCCTGTCTGCGCGCGCTCGGCCTGGCCACGCGCTACGTGAGCGGCTACGTTCGCACGGAGCGCCCAAGGGGCGGCGAGCGGCTCGTTGGAGCCGATGCGTCGCATGCCTGGCTCTCCGTATATTGCGGAGAGGTAGGCTGGGTCGATGTCGATCCCACGAACGATGTCCTGCCGACCGATCAGCACCTGACGCTCGCCTTCGGCCGAGACTACGGGGACGTGAGTCCGATTAAAGGTGTCCTCTTGGGCGGGGGCGGGCACTCTGTCGAAGTGGCTGTCGAGGTTGTGCCGCTCGAGCACGGTCTTGTATAAGCTCCGTGAGCTCATCCTGGAAATGCATCGCGCGAATCGCACCTGGGGCGCACCCCGCATCCACGGCGAGTTGGCAAAAGCCTATGCCGAGCGGTTCGTGGGGTCCTTGCGCCGCGAGTGCTTGGATCAGGTGATCGCTGTCAACGAGCGGCAGNNGCATCGTGGCGTTTCCCGAGGTGGGCGGACTTCATCATCGATACGAGCGGCTGGCAGCTTGAATGGTGACCCCGATGACATTTCCGGAAAGGACAGGTCGCCACCTAGCCGTCTCGCTCAGCCGCTCCTTTCCTTCTCCACCGCCATGATGGTCTGCTCTGTGGCGACGAGCTGCGCTGCCGCGCGCGGGTATCCTGCGTACTGTGCGAGCGTGATCACCACCTCTCGCACCTGAGCTGGGGTAAGCTCGCCGTTCTTGAGGGCGGCCTTCACCTGAATCTGGAACGTGTCGCGCTCGCCGAGTGCGCCGATGATCCCGAGCAGCACGAGGCGCCGCTCGCGAATCGAGAGCTCCTCTCGTGTCCACACCTCTGCGAAGAGTTGCTCCAGCATCAGGTCTGCGAAAGGCAAGCTGCCTGCCGGTGGTGTGACGACGTCACCAGCGTACACCCTCTTCATCGTCTCTACGCCGCGCTGCCGGCGCTCGGAATCGGACATGGCTTCTTACCTCTCTCCAGCGCCGATCGGATTGTCCGCGGCGTAGATCCGTGCCAACGGTACGTACGTCTAATGGGAAGACTATGTCAATAACTCGATTGGCCCCGCAAACCTCGACGGTACCGGCGTAAACGAGAACTTCATCACCGGCGCTAGCGCGCCAATCGGCGTAGCGGTGTCCCTTGTGCCCGAACCGGGGACTGGCTTGCTCGTGATGGGAGGACTGATCGGCCTCGCGGCGATTGGACGCCACAAGCGTGGCTTGCCGCACCAAGGAGGGCGGCAACGGTGTCACGCGGCCATTGGCAGCGGCGCAATGAAAGTGTCTCTCAGAAGTAGCGCCCCCCGCTACCACCGTAACGAACGCCCTCGGAGCTAAGCTCCGGGGGCATTCGTAATTCCAAGCGGAGCAGCCCCCGAACGAGGAACCCGCGTTCTTCCGGGTCCGGCCCTGCTGCGAGCCGCCGATGCGGAAGAAGGCGCCGAAGGGCCTCCCGCGCCCAGTCCGGAGAGCCACCGAAGGCGACCTCGAGCTGCCCAAGCGCCGTCTCCAACGCACCCCGTAGGTCCTCGGGTTCGGGGATTGCGCCACACGCAAGCCGGGAGCGCAGAGCAATTCGCTCCGCCTTCAGTAGCCGAATGCGATCCGCGACTTCATCGACGCTGCCCAAGTTCGCTGCCAGCGCGACGAGATTCTGAATCTGCGAATCGACCTCCCGCAGACGTGCTCGCTCAAGAGCGCCATCGTGCCCTGCCCGCTCGCGAGCCCGTTCGAGAGCACGTTGAACGACGTACATCGCGTGCTCAGGGACGAGCATTTGCTCGCGGATCGCGCCAGGACGCGCGCCTCGAGCTCGGCTCGAGGGATCCGCAGTCCATTGCCACCGACCGTTGAGCCACGGTCCCGGTGCCAACCGTAGCCATAGCTGGATTCCGGCCGGAGTGCGAAGAAGGCTCGGCCACACTCGGCGCACTGCCCAGGCCGGAAAAAAGGTGTCGGGAAGTGACCGTGTGGGAGCCGCGTGCTCGCCCCGTTAAGCGACCGTCGCCGCGGCGCGGATAGCCGCGAGTCCGCTCTGCGCGCAGGGCTTCGGCAGCCGCGCACAGGGAGCATGAGATCATCACTATGGAGGCGGCTAAGCCCTTTTGATCAGGCGCACTACGTAGAGCAAGACAATGGCGCCAATCGTCGCGACGATCAAACTGCCAAGCAAGCCACCCCCGGCCGACAGCCCGAGCAGACCGAACAGAAAGCCGCCAAGCAATGCTCCGATGACGCCTACAACGATGTCCCCGACGACACCGAACCCGCCACCCTTGATGAATTGACCAGCTAGCCATCCGGCAGCCAAGCCAATTAAGATGAACCACACGAACTCCATAAGGCCTCTCCTTTTCTCGCGGATCGGATCTACACGAGCGAGTTTGC
Source organism: Deltaproteobacteria bacterium (assembly GCA_003520425.1). Classification (GTDB taxonomy): domain Bacteria; phylum Myxococcota_A; class UBA9160; order UBA9160; family UBA9160; genus UBA9160. Next base: position 6,404 of record DOUU01000077.1, on the reverse strand, counting down.
GACCAACTTGAATCATGAGATCGCTCTTGAGACCCAGGATGGTTGTTGTGGCGGCCACTCCCTCACTTGTCTCTGTCTTCCGAGAACCCTGTCTATGTCGCAACAATTGATCTTGTCGACACACCAGGTCAACCCGTGTTGACTTCCCCTCAACTTCGACGTTTCTCGCCGTGCCTATCTCTCTTCAAATCAGGATCGTCGCCATCGACCCAACGCGCATGGGCGTAACACGTCTCCTTCGCGATAGCACCCTAACCCCTTGTCTCGGAAACACTTTAACCCCGCGATCTGATAGAGATCGTGGGTGGCATACAATTCCTGTGGCTTTCCGAATACTCAGTTCACAGGAGGACGCTGAGGTTTTCGGCGACTGAACATCGCGTGCGTAACCTACGCCGCAAGCGCGACACCCGCCTCGATTGGACGTCGTAAAGGATGTAGCGGCGCCCCGGAACCTCACGGACGAGCCGCCCGGGACCGGGATCCTGGGCGGCCGTCCCATCGATCTTCACCTCAATCTCAAGCAGCCCGTCGACCCGGAAGCCGCGCTCGGCATCCGCCCCGGCGCGCAGCCTGCGGCCGCCGAGGAGCGAGCGGAGCGCCGTGCTCGGATCCGGGTCGCCTCGGTCGTCTCCAGCTGTAGCAATGCGTCTGATCCGCGGGACTTCGGGTCGCGCCACGGAGCCGGACCGCTAGCTCCTCGCGCACCGACCTCGCAGTAAGGGATGGCGGCCGTGGACGTATTTCGAATGCTCCATCCCGAGCGGCGACGGAGACTTGACTGCCCTGTGTGGCGGACCGACGGCGGAAGTTTAGACGACTGCTCGGCGCGAGGTCGCCGGTACCGCCAAAGCCTGCGAGCAGATTCTTGAGCATTCCCAAGCACTTGATATCGCAGGTGATTCTTGAACCACCCGCGTGCTTGCAGAAACGTCGGACTCCGGCCTTGACTAACTTGGTCAAATGTATTAGTCATATGCCTAGTTCAACTGTCCAGTACAGTTGACCGATCCATCTGGACGCAGCTATCAGGAGCATCGACATGCCCGGACAACACACTCTCCCGAGCCACAGCCGTGCAGCCGAAGCAGGCTCGCGCGCCCTGACCGCCATGATCGGCCTCGCCGTCTACGCCGTCTTCTTCGCGACCTTTCTGTACCTGATCGGATTCGTCGGCGGGGCGGTCGTTCCCAAGACCCTCGACGATGGGGTCGCCGGTCCGGTCGGCATGGCGCTGGCCATCGACCTCGGCTTCCTCGCCCTGTTCGCGATGCAGCACACCCTCATGGCGCGCACGGCCTTCAAGCGATGGTGGACACGGATCGTAGGGGTCGCCCTCGAGCGGACGATCTTCGTCGCCATCACGTGCGCGATTCTGATCGGCATGGTCGTCTGCTGGCGACCCCTGCCGGGGACGGTCTGGCTGGTCGAAGGCATCGGGGCCCTGGCGATCCACGCGGTGTTCTGGCTCGGCTGGGGAATCGTTCTGCTCTCGACCTTCCTCATCGATCATTTCGAGCTGTTCGGCGTAAAGCAGGTGCTCGCCCATGCGTCGGGCCGACCGATCGAGCGCGCGCGCTTCCAGGAGCGCTCCCTGTATCGATACACGCGGCATCCCCTGATGCTCGGCTTCCTGCTTGCCTTCTGGGCGACGCCGTACATGACCTGGGGTCACCTCTTGTTCGCCAGCGTGACGACGGCGTACATCCTGGTCGCGCTGGTCATCGAAGAGGAGACGCTGGTGGCGCTCCACGGCGAGGCCTACGAGGACTACCGTCGACGCGTCCCCAAGCTGATTCCCCGCCTCACGCTCGCTCAGGAGTCGGTCGTGGCGAGGGTGAGGAACGTTCCGGCAGCGACACGCCACCCGCACTAGAAGGAGTCTCCGTTGGCCCAACGCCGCATGTCTCCCGCCGGCGCTTCCAAGAAGCGCGTCAGGACGACCGACGCGCTGCTTGACGCCGCCGAGCGTCTGCTGATCGAGCGCGGCCACGCGGGCATCACGACGCGCACCCTCGCCAGCGAGGCCGGCGTCAACAGCGGGCTGGTTCACTACTACTTCGGGTCGATGGAGGAAGTGCTCGTGCAGGTCCTCGAACGATTTACGGATCGACTGATCAAACGACAGCGCGAGATGTACGGCGCCGACGTGCCGTTCATAAAGAAATGGGAGACGGCCTGGGGGTACCAGGACGAGGACCTGGACAGCGGATACACGAAGATTTGGCTTGAGCTCCAGGCTCTGGCCTGGAACGACCCCGATCTGCGCGAGCGGGTCGCGCGGGTGGACGCGGAGTGGCGCGGCGTTCTAACCGAGGCGTTCAGCAGGGCCCTCGCCGACTACGGGGTGGCGGACCGCTTTCCGCCCGCCGCGCTGGTTCCCCTCGTAATGACCTTCGCCCAGGGCTTCGCGCTCGAACGGCTCTCGGGCATCACTCATGGCCACCAAGCCCTGCTCGATTGGATCCACGGTTGGCTCGAGGGCCTCGAAGCGGGCGCGAGCGCCCGGGCGCAGACGCGCGCCGCGAAGGAGGGGAAGCGGTCATGACCGATTGGCAACCGGGAACGGAGCAGAGCCGAGCCTGCTACCCCACGCACGAGGGCTACGCGGATCGCGACGGCGTTCGCCTCTTCTACGAGATCTACGGAGAGGGCGACGAGACCATCCTGTTCGTACCGCCCTGGGCCATCGTCCACTCGCGCATGTGGAAGGCACAGATCGCCTGGTTCGCGCGCGACTACCGCGTGATTGTGTTCGATCCGCGCGGCAACGGCCGCTCGGACCGGCCGCGTGGGATGGAGGCGTACTCGGAGCGCGAGAACGCCGCGGACATCGAGGCGGTGATGGACGCGACGGATACCGATCGGGCCTACATCGTTACGCTGTCCCGGGGCGGTCAGCGGACGCTCCTGTTCGCCAGCGAGCACCCGGAGCGCGTCTCGAAGATCGTCTTCGTGGCCCCCGCCACGATGCTCTCCGCGGAGCGCACGAGCTGGCACGAAGTGGTCAGTGCGCTTCTCCAGCGAACCGACGTGAGCGATGAGAGCCTGCCAGCCATCGGTTACTTCAACCGGCGAGCGTGGACCCAGAATCCCGACCACTACCGTCGCTTCCTCGAGGGGTTCTTCGAGTCCTTCTTCGGGGACCACTCGACCAAGGGCATCGAGGACGGCCTCGGCTGGGGGCTCGAGACCGATCCGGAAACGCTGGCCGATACCCACCTCGCCTGGCAACCCGATCGCGAACTTGGCCGACGACTGTGCGAGCGCATTCAATGCCCCACCCTCGTCATCCACGGTGATGCCGACCGCGTCACCCCGTTCACCGAGGGCAAGGCGCTGGCCGAAGCCCTCGGCGCGTGGCTCGAGAACGTCGCCGGGAGCGGACACGGTATTCCGGTCAGGAAGCCGGTCCAGGTCAATCTGGCGATCCGCGAGTTTCTCGATCCGCGATTCGACCGCGCGGTGAAGCCTCGGTTGTGCCGGGGCCGCGGTCCGAAGCGGGCGCTCTTCATCTCGTCCCCGATCGGGCTCGGCCACGCACAGCGCGACGTGGCGATCGCCCGCGAGCTGCGCTGCATCGATCCCGATCTCCGGATCGATTGGCTCGCCCAGGACCCCGTGACCCGCGTGCTGGCCGCGGAGGGCGAATCGATCCACGAGGCGAGTCGGCATCTCGCGAGCGAATCCAAGCACATCGAGAGCGAGTCCGCCGAGCACGACCTCCACTGCTTCCAGGCGATCCGCCGCATGGACGAGATCCAGATCAACAACTTCATGGTCTTCCACGATGTCGTGCGCGCTGATCGCTACGACGTGGTGATCGGAGACGAGGCATGGGAGGTCGACTACTACCTCCACGAGAATCCCAACGAAAAGCGCGCCCCCTACGTGTGGCTCACCGACTTCGTTGGCTTCCTGCCCACGGATCACGGCGGCGCCCACGAGGCCTTCCTCACTGCCGACTACAACGAGGAGATGATCGGCCACATCGCGAGCCAGCCGGGCGTGCGCGACCGCGCGATCTTTGTCGGTAATCCCGAGGACATCGTGCCCGACCGGTTCGGCCCGCACCTGCCCGGGATCCGCGAATGGACGGAGCAGAACTTCAGCTTCTCGGGCTACATCTCGGGTTTCGACCCCGCGGCGTTCGGTGATCGGTCCGCGCTGCGCGACGAGCTGGGCTATCGCCCCGACGAGAAGGTCTGCATCGTGAGCGTGGGCGGCTCCGGGGTGGGCCATCACCTGCTGCGGCGAGTGATAGATGCCTACCCGGAATCGCGCAGGCGGGAGCCGGCCCTGCGCATGATCGTGGTCGCGGGTCCCCGCATTGATCCCGCCGCACTGCCACGCCATCCCGGCCTCGAGATCGTGCCCTATGTGCACAACCTCTATCGGTACCTGACGGCCTGCGACGTCGCGGTCGTTCAGGGCGGACTGACGACCGCCATGGAGCTGACCGCCGCGAAGCGGCCCTTCCTCTACTTTCCGCTCGCCCATCACTTTGAGCAGAACTTCCACGTGCCGCACCGCCTGGACCGCTACCGGGCCGGCCGCCGCATGGACTATGCGAGCGAGACCCGCGAATCGATCGCCGCAGCGATCTCGCACGAGCTCACCCGTAAGACCGCCCCGCTCGATGTCGAAACCGACGGCGCCCGCCGCGCCGCGCGGCTGATCGCGGAGCTGCTGTGAGCGATCCCACGCCGCCCCATACGCGAGTCCGGGTTCCCTGCGGGAACGCTGCCGACCGAAGGGAGAAATAACGATGACTCGAAGCGCGCTCACGAAGGTTGCGTTGGTTTTGATCGGTGCGGTAGGAGTGACTGCGGGTGCACCCTTCCAGCCCGCCCGAGCGGACAGCGACGGCGATTCGGACGCTACCCAGCTGACAGTCGATGGCTCAGGAGTCTTGGGGAGCGTGTCGACCAATGGCTTTGACACCGGCACGACCAATGGCTTCTTTGCCAACCTCGGGACGAATGGCCGGACCTGTGGGACTTGCCATGTCGAGGCCGATGCTTGGACCTTCACCCCACAACATGCGAAGTCGCTGGCACCCAACGATCCGCTCTTCACACCCAATGACGGCTCCGATTGTCCACCCATAAGCCCGTCCCAGGGACCGAACAGCGCGCTCTCCTCGGAAGTGCTGCAGTACGGCCTCATCCGGATTGAGCTCGGCATTCCCGCCACAGCCAGCTTCGCACTGGCTTCGACGAGCAATCCGAAGGGCTGTGCGATCCCGCCGGGCTCCCCCGGTGTCGGCGGGCAGCTCTTCCTCTTCCGGCGGCCCCTGCCTTCGACCAACCTGATCTTCGAGTCGGCCATCATGTGGGACGGACGTGAGACCCTCGAGCGCGTCACGACACAGGCGAACTTCCAGAGCCTGGCTCCGTTGCTCTTCGACCTCGCCGATCAGGCCAACAGCGCAACCACCGGCCACGCCCAAGGCGCATCGATTGTCGGCGCACCCGCCCAGACGGACATCGTCACGTTTGAGACGAACCTCTACACCGCACAATCTCTGCTCTTCCAGCTGCGGCAGGGCCTTTTCGCCTTCCTGACCGCCGATGGAGCCCATGGCGGCCCAGACTACCTCGAGGACACGGTGGCGCCCGCGTTCTTCATCGGAATCAACGACCCGCTAAAACCGGGGTTCTCCAATGCGAATTTCGATCTTTTCGCCGCCTGGGAACCGACCAGCCCGCAGTACAAGTCTTTGCAGCCGAGCGAGCAGGCGATCGGCCGCGGAGAGGCGATCTTCGACAACACGACCTTCGTGATCCATGACGTGCCCGGTCTGAACAGCGCTCCGAGCAATCCTCTCTACAATCCGGCGGATCCGCTCGCAGGGCAGGACATCCAGGGGGGATGCGCGATCTGCCACAACAACCCGAACGTCGGGAACCACTCGACCTCGCTCCCGATCAATATCGGCGTCACCATGGCGCAGCCCACGAACAATGACGGATCCCCGAACAACGTTCTCGATATTGCGAACCTCCCCGTCTACACGCTCCAGAATCCCGCGACCGGCGCCTCGGTGCAGGTAACCGATCCGGGGAAGGCCATGCTGAGCGGCAAGTGGACGGACATCGGGAAGACGAAGGGCCCGATGCTGCGCGGACTCGCGGGACGCGCGCCCTACTTCCACAACGGCTCGGCCAAGGATCTCGCGACGGTGGTGAACTTCTACAATCAGCGCTTCGCCATCGGCCTCACCCCTCAGCAGGCGAACGACCTCGTAGCGTTTCTCAGTGCGCTCTGAGGGACAAGCTGGCGACAAGGGTTCCGCGAGCAAAGGTGAGACATTCCACGGTGTTAAGGGTGGGCCCTCCAGGATTCGAACCTGGGCGCGTCCGGTTATGAGCCGGCTGCTCTGACCGCTGAGCTAAGGGCCC
>DOUU01000266.1:6788-8790 GCA_003520425.1 Deltaproteobacteria bacterium | reverse complement strand
CGCTTCGAGCGCTTCTTCACCCTCGGCAGCGACATCGAGCACCAGGAGTCGCGGTCCCTGCCAGGAGTGAGCGTCATCAAGGTCTTCTTCCACACCGACGCCAATATCGATGCCGGCGCCTCAGAGCTCGCCAACCTCGCGATGGCCAACCTGCGCCACTTGCCGCCCGGGACACTCCCGCCGATCGTGCTGAAATCGGACGCATCCTCACTTCCCGTCACTCTCGTCACGGTCTCGGGGGAGGGCTTTACGGAGGCGCAGCTCCGGGACCAGGCGCAGTACAACATCCGCAACCAGATCGCGACGGTTCCCGGCTCTTCGGTTCCCCAGCCCTTTGGCGGGAAGTACCGGCAAATCATGGTCTACGTGAACCGTGAGGCCCTCCAGGCACGGGGCCTGACACTCATGAACGTGGTTCAATCCCTGAACAACGCCAATCTCATCATCCCTGCCGGAGACGCCAAGATCGGCAGCACCGACTACTTCGTCGACTCGAACAGCATGATCCCGGATCCAGAAGCCATCAACAACGTTCCGATCAAGGTGGGCCCAGGGCAGGCCCCCGTCCTCGTCCGGGATGTCGGCAAGGCCCAGGATGCAGCGCAGATCCAGCAGAACGTCGTGCGCATCAACGGCCAACGCTCCGTCTACATCCCGGTCTTGAAACAGGGCAACGCCAATACGATCGCGGTGGTGGACGGGGTGCGTTCCCTCCTGCCGAAGATCGTGGGCCTCCCATCGGGAATCAAGCTCAACGCGATCTTCGATCAATCCAGCTACATCCGTCAGGCGGTGGAGAGTCTCGAGCACGAGGCGGGGTCCGCGGCGATTCTGGCCTCCCTCGTGATCCTGCTCTTTCTCGGGAGCTTCAAGTCGACGGTGGGGATCTTTCTCTCCATCCCCCTTTCGCTCCTGGCCGCGGCGTTTGGCCTCTATCTCAACGGGTCGACCATCAACGTGATGACTCTCGGCGGCTTCGCGCTTGCGATCGGCCGCCTGGTCGACGACTCGGTGGTGGTGCTGGAGAACGTGAACCGCCATTTGGCGCAGGGCAAGAGCCCGCGTCAGGCGGCGCTGGACGGAGCCGAGGAGGTTGCCCTTCCCGTCCTCGCCTCCACCCTCACCACGATGATCGTGTTCCTGCCCGTGATGTTTCTCTTCGGTGTCGCGAAGTATCTGTTCAGCGCGCTCTCCCTTGCTGTCCTCCTCTCCATGGCGGGCTCCTACGTCGTGGCCATGACCGTGATCCCGATCTTCTGCGCGCGCTTCCTCACGACCGAGGAAGCGCAGGCGGAGGAGGCAGGGGAGCATCGAGGTTTCGTGGCCGCCTTCAACCGGGTCTATGCGCGCTTCGTGGCCCGCTACCAGCGTGTTCTCGCGCTCGCCCTCGAGCACAAGGCAATCGTCATCGGTTCGGTGACGATCCTCTTCGCCGTCACGCTCGGCGCCTATCGCTTCCTCGGGACCGAGCTCTTCCCGCGCACGGACGCGGGACAGTTCATCATCAATCTTCGGACGCCTCGCGGCTCGCGCATCGAGGTGACGGAGTCATTCTGCGAACGAATCGAAGCGGTGATCCGCGAGGTGATTCCGAAAGAAGACCTCGAGATGGTGGTCTCGAATCTGGGCCTGGTTCCCGACTTCTCCGCCCTCTACTCCCCGAATGCGGCGAGCGATTCGGGCTTCATCATCGTGAGCCTGAAGGACGGTCACCGCCGCTCCACCTGGTACTACGTCGACCACCTGCGCAAGGTGCTGGCGGAGCGCGTGCCGGAGGTTCAGACCTTCTTCCAGTCCGGGAGCATCATCGACGCCGTGCTGAACTTTGGCCTTGCCGCCCCGATCGACGTGCAGCTCTCGGGACCGGACAACCAGGTGATCTACGAGGCGGCGCAGCAGGTGCAGCGCATCGTCCGCGGTCTCCCCGACGTCGCCGAAACCTTCATCCCCCAGGAGTCCGGCTATCCCACTCTCAACGTCAACGTCGACCGGGTGAAGGCCG
>DOUU01000266.1:6571-6726 GCA_003520425.1 Deltaproteobacteria bacterium | reverse complement strand
GAAGAGGACATCACCTCCCTCGAGACGCTTCTCGACATTCCCGTGCGGAGCGCTCCAAAAGACGGTGGCCACGAGGACGCCGTCTTGCTGCGCAACGTGGCGTCGATCGCTCGCACCACCCAGCCGGCAGAGGTCACCCACTACAACATTCAGCG
>DOUU01000266.1:5727-6479 GCA_003520425.1 Deltaproteobacteria bacterium | reverse complement strand
TGCTGCTCTACCTCGTCATGGTGGCGCAGTTCCAGTCTTTTCTGGATCCCTTCATCATCATGTTCGCGGTCCCCATGGGACTGATCGGGGTCGTCTGGACGCTTCTCGCAACCGGCACCACGCTCAACATCGAGTCCTTCATGGGTACCATCGTCATGGTCGGGATCGTGGTCTCGAACTCGATCCTCCTCGTCGACTTCGCGAACCAGCGGCGCCGAGAAGGGGCGTCCGCCCGAGCTGCGATCATGGATGCGGCCCGCATCCGGATGCGGCCGATTCTGATGACGGCTCTTGCGACCGTGGTCGGCCTGATGCCCATCGCCCTAAAGCTCGGCGCCGGCTCCGAGGCCTCGGCTCCGCTCGCCAGGGCGGCCGTGGGCGGCCTCACGGTTTCGACCGCCCTCACGCTTCTCCTCGTACCCGCCGTCTACGAACTCTTCTACGCAAGGCGGGAGGCCACGCGGTGAAGCGCTTCATGACCGCCGTCGCCTCTGTTCTGGTTGCGCTCTTGGTCCTTGCGGCGGGATGCAAGGGCGGGGAGCCGAAAGAGGCCTCCGGCACTCCCCCCGTCGCCGTCGTCCGACCGGGGCGAGGCGTGATGACGCGCTCGATCACCCTGCCGGGAGATCTGGTTGGCCTCTATGAGTCGGCCCTCCATGCCAAGGTCACGGGCTACCTGAAGACGATCAGCGTCGACAAGGGCGACTGGGTGAAGAAGGGACAGCTCTTGGCCGAGATCGAGGTGCCGGAGC
>DOUU01000266.1:0-5585 GCA_003520425.1 Deltaproteobacteria bacterium | reverse complement strand
GGTGCCCTCATCCAAGCGAGCGGACACGGGGGACCCTTGGAGACGGAAGGATCCGTTCCCGGCAGCGGCAAGAACGTCCCTCTCCTCACGGTGGCGGACATCGATACGATCCGCGTGTACGTGTATGTCCCCGAGGAAGAGACGAGCCTCATCAAGGTCGGGATCCCCGTCACCCTCCAGCTGCGNNNACGCGAACCATGTTGGCCGAGGTCGATCTCCCAAACCCCGGGCACGAGCTCTACCCCGGAATGTATGCCGATGTCGTGATCGAGCTCGTGCGACACGAGGACGCGTTAAAGCTCCCAACCGCCGCCGTGGGAGTCTCCGGCGATGCGTCCTTCGTCTACATCGTTCGGGAAGGCCGCCTGGCCAAAGTCCCCGTGACCACCGGCTTCACGAACGAAGGCTCGGTGGAGATCGTCTCGGGCCTCGTCGGAGATGAAGCCGTCGTCGCAGCGGTGACTCCTGCGCTTAGCGAGGGGGAGGCCGTGCGCGCAGTCTCGAGCGAGTCTCCCCCCGAAAAGCTGGCCACCGCGCAGTGAGGAGGCTCTTCAGGCTTCTGCACGCAGCGTGCGGTCTTGGGCTGATGCTCGCTCTTTGGCTTCTCTTCTGTGGCCCGGAGAGCCGGGCGGACGAGCCGCCGATCCCTCCGGGCAGCGAGCTCAGCCTCGAGCACGCCGTAGAGCTGGCCATCCGCTACCACCCCGCCCGCCAGGCCGCGGAGTCCACCTCTCTCGCCGCGGTTGAACGCGTCGGCGAAGCGCGGTCCGCCCTCCTGCCCCAGGTCTACGGCGTGGGTCAGTACTTGCGGGCAACGGACAACGGGATTGCCGACACCGCGTATCTGCCCGGGCTCGGGATTTCTCGTGCGCCGAGCGTGGGCCGATACACGGATGTCCTGAGCCAAACCTTCGACAACTACACGGCCGGTCTCTCCGTCTTCCAATATCTCTTTGACTTCGGTCGAACGCGCGGCTTCGTCGAGGAGCGGAACGCACAGGCGGATGCCGAACGGGCGCGGCTTCGTCTGGTCGAGCTGGACCTGATCTACCAGGTCTCGGCAAGCTACTTCGACCTCGTGGGTGCCAAGGAAATCGTGAAAGTGTACGAAGAAGCCGTGACCCAGCGCGAGGAGCATCTCAAGGAGGCACAGGTCAAGGCAAAGATGGGCTTAAAGCCCGAGATCGATGTCTATATGGCGCAGGCGGAGCTCTCGCGGGCCGAGCTTCATCTCGTCGACGCCCGCAATGCGGCGGCCACCGCGAAAGTCGCCCTCGACAACGCCATGGGCCTTGGGGAAAGCGCCCCCGATTACACCCAGCCAAGTACCCNNCCCTGCCTCGCCCCGTCGTGAGCGAGCCAGTCGAGACCTATCTGCACAAGGCCTTTGAGCAGCGGCCCGATCTCAAGATGCTCGAAGAGGAGGCGCGGGCCGCGGGCGCACGGATCCAAGAGTACTGGAGCGACTACCTGCCCACGGTGGGCGCTGCGGGGGGCTACAGCATGAGAGGCCAGGAGGTCGCACCCTCCAACAACCTCTACGCAGGGGTCCTCATCACTTGGCCCATTTTCAGCGGCTTCCTGACCGATCACCAGGTGGCGGAGAGCAAGCGCGAGCAAGATGCGGCCCGCCACATGATCGAGGACCTTCGCCAAAAGGTCATCTACCAGGTGAAACGCAGCTACCTCGCCTGGCATCCCTCGGTCGAGCGCATCCATCAGGCGGAGCTCACCCTCGAGGCCTCGCGCTCGGAGCTCGAGCTCGCGGGCAAGCGCTACGAGAGCGGTCTCGGAAGCATCTTGGAGCTCACCGACGCGCAGCGAACCTTCACCGAGGACGGCGCGGCCTATGTGAAGGCGGAGGCCGATTCCGCGGTCGCCAAGGCCGCGCTGGATCGGGACAGCGGGAGCGGCCCGAAGCAGCCCTAGGCCATTGTTTCCGCGTCAGCCAGCTACGGGTCTCGCCTGCATCGACCGGGGGCTGGACGAGCTGCGCCCCGTCGCCTCTTGCTCGATGAGCGTTCAAAGATCGACGCTGCGCGGGGAACGGGCCGGGCTCCCGGCTATTGATAATGCAGGATTCTCACCTTCGCCTTCCAAGGCGCGGAAGGCGGCTCGGCGACCTGCGCATGGGGTAGAGACTCCCGCAGGCATGCCGAAACCGCCGACTCGGGCTCGGCGGTGACGCGACGGATCTCACCGCCCTCTGCGATCACCAGGCCAAGATCGACGGAGGTGACTCCCGGGGCTGCCTTCTCCGCAAGGCACGTGCACACGACACGAGCCGCCGAAGAGCCCGCCGCCTCAGGCTTCGGCTTGGCGCCGGTCTCCTCCGTGCCTGCGCTCACGCAGATCGTAAGGTCCGCGGCCAAGAGCTTGCTGTATTCCTGGGCCGAGAGTCCCTTGACCGGCGCTCCCCCGTTCGGGTCCATCTTCCAGCCGCGGCTCCGCATGCAGAGCACGTACTGAGAAGTCTCATTCGGGGGCGGAGGGACGCGCTGCGCGATGGTTTCGTCGATGGCCTCCGGAAGCCGAAAGTCCGCGGCGTGGGGCTGCGCGCTACTCGCATTGGGCTGATTCCTGCACTGATCCGCATCTGTGTCGAAGGAGCTCGTGGGTGCACAGGCAGCGAGCACTCCCAAGATCGCAACGCCACAGAGCCGCTGTCTTCGCACGCGCACTCGATTCAGGTTCGCGAGCAAGGGGGGGCTTCTCAAGCTCGGCGGAAGCCACGTTTCTCGGGCAGAGGCGTCCTCCAAGGCGCCGCGGGCACCCCCGCTCATTTCGGTGCTGCGGGAGCCTTTGCGCCCGCAGAAACCTCAGGGGTTTCGAGATCATAGATTCGAGTGAAACGGTCGCGCAGGCGAGCCGCCTTCTGCGCGGCAAGCGCTCCCGCCTCTGCGGGATCCGCGCTTGGCTGCTCGTCCGAACGCGCAAGCTCCGCCACCACGGGATCATCCGGATAGTCACGTGCGACCTTCGCGATGAACTCCTGCACGCTCTTCACCCGGCGCTCCGTCGCCCAGGCCGGGTCTCCGGGCCGGATCTCCCGAGCCAAGACCGCCGCCTGCTCCCGCACGCCCATTGCGCGCGCCCTTGCCTGCGCGATCTCGCCATCCTTCTTGTCGATCTCGGCGAGCTCCGTCGCCGTCGCCTGCTGGGCGGCTGCGATCTCCCCCCGCGCCTGCTCCACGAGCTCTCCCTCGTGTGCAATGGCGGCCTCGAGTTGCGCCTTTTCGTTGGCGAGCCGCTTCCCTTCCTCCCGCACCCGGTCGAGCCCGGCCTGGGCCTCCGCGAGCCGATGTTCAGCGGCATCTGCCTCACTGCGGGCCGCGGTCACCACCGAGAGCTCCACACGCTCGGCCGAGAGCTTCTCGATCTCTGCGTCGATCTCCGCCACGCGGTCCGGCCCGCAGGCGACGAGAAGCGCACAAAGGAGGAGAAAGCCCGTGCCTTTCACGACGGCCCTCCCGCGCGCTGGCGCGATGCAAAGCCAGCGAGGGTCTCGTCCCGGCGGGCGCGTTCGGCCCGGGCGCGTTCGAGCTCCGCTTTGGCTCCGGCAAGGGCTGTATCCGCCGCCGCATGCTGGCTCCTGGCATCGCCCGCGCGCTGCTCGAGGCCCGCGATCTCTTGCGCCAGCGCCTGGTTTTGGGCCGTCTCCTTCGCGAGTTCCGCGGTGGCCGCCTTCTCCGCCTTGACCGCAGTGCCCTTGCGCTCTACTTCGGGCCAGAAATCACTCTTCGGCCGCGTACTCGCCAGAAGAGCATCGCGCTTCGCCTCCGCAGCGCGCAGCTCCTTCTCGCTCGTGCAGGGGCCAAGGCCCATCCCGCCGAGAAGAACCAGCAGCGCCACGCCGCGCATCCATTTCGACGTGGAAGGCGGGCCCATCAGAAGTCCGCGATGAGGTCGATCTGCCAACGTGTGCGGTTGCGCTCCGTCAGGCGGAAATCTTGAAGCAGCGTGGGGGAGAAGGCAAAGGCGGTATCGCAATAGTCGGGCTGGCCTGCGAGGGCGGCCGTGCACGGTCCAGTCGAAGGCCGCATCTTCGAGTACCCGACGCGCAGGCGAAGGAACGGCGTGAGCGCGCGCTCGGCGAAGATGTACCAGCCCTTCATGTTGGTGAGTCCGTCCCAGATGTCGTCGTCGATCTGGGTACCCATCACGCCGTTGCGTCCGATATCGGAGTACATGACGGCGATCCGGACGAATTCGTCGCTCCCAAACTCGAGGCCTGCCAGATACGCCTTGTCGTCGTAGAGGGCATTCAAGATCTGGCTGAACAGGAAGAAGGGCTTGATCTGATAGCGCTCGCCGAAGGGTGTAAACCTCAGGGAGCCATCCACTACGATCTGCTCCATCCGACCGCGCGAGGCGCCTTCGTTCAAGAGCGGGTCGTTCGGCGGAAGCGCGACGAAGAGCGGGTTGTTGCTGATCGCATCGCCTCCGTTGCCCTCTTCCTCCATATAGGCCGCAAGGGCAGCGTTGATCTGCTCGTACTGGTAGAAGGAGACGCGGAGGTTCGTCCTCACCCACTCGGTCGGAGTCGCCGTCACGCCGAGCTGGAAGCCGTACATATCCGGGTCGCGCTCGTCAAAGAAGGGCGCAGTGGTCGTTCCAGGGGTTGCCCCCAGCGCGGTCGTCGAATTGACCGACGCATTGGCCACGTTGTTGATGAGAAAATAGGCAGCCACAAAGTCGACGGACAAACTCTCGGGGATCACGTCAAAGTGGAGTTTTCCCGCGATGCCCTCGGGCGAGATGTCAGGATCCCAGACCGCCCGCTCGGCGATGTTGAGGCCATTGGTGAAGGGATTTGCGAACTTGCCCGCGATGATCGTGAGAGGCTTGGCAAACCAGGGATTCCAGCTGAGATACGCGCGATCGAGGAAGATCCCGTGGTAGGCGTCGTACCCTCCGAGTGTGGTGTTGCCGCTCCGCGGATTGGCGGCCAGGGTCGTCGCAAAGGGCGTCCCTTGGGTCGGGATGTCAATGTACGTATCGTTTCCGAAAGAGATCGAGTCCGCCGTCGTGAGGCGGAAGCCGAAGACAAAATCCTCCCCGAGGCGCTTTTCGGCTCCGAGTCGCACCCGCATGATGTAGCGCTCCCGCAGGCCCGAGCCTGAGCCCACGGTTGGATTGTTCAGGTTGAGGTTGTTCTCGCCAGGAACATACACATTTCCAGGTTTGAGTTGCGAGCTATAGTCCTGGCGGTCGTAGCGCAGTCGGAAGTCCCCGCCGAACGTCCAATCCTTGAGCCAGCCGGGGAGCGAGTTCTGCGCCTTCTGATCCGCCTCATATTTCGCCTGGCGTCGATAGATCGTCTCGTACTCCTCGTCGGAGAGGATCCCCTTCTCCCGCATCGCCTTCAGCATTTCCGTGGCCGCGGGCGAGGGTTCCGGAGGAGCGCCCGCATCGTCCGCCCCGCTCGGACGGCTCGAGAGCACTGTGAGAAGCACGAAAGCCATGGCCAGACTTCTCGGGCGAGAGCGCGCGTTTTTCGTTCGCAGATGCATGAGGCGCAAACTCCTTGTGCGGTGTCTCGTCCCTAGAATCCGGCACTGAAATTGAGGTGGTATCGAGGCGTG
>DOUU01000137.1 GCA_003520425.1 Deltaproteobacteria bacterium | reverse complement strand
GGCGTTGCACTCCGGCCCGCCCTGGCACTCCATGACCAGCGTCTTGCCCAGGTGCTTGTAGATCTCGTGCATCTTCACGGCGACGTCCGCGATGGCGGGCACGTTCGTGATGGCCGACGGGCACACCGATCCGTAGACGCAATCCACGAGCGGATCCTCGAACGCTGCCGTGAACGCGTGCTCGTAGGTCGAGGGCGACGCCGTGCCGGCGATGTCCACCGGGTTCAGCACGGAGCCGAACCCCGGCAGGTCGGCGCGCAGGCGGACCGGCAGGGCCGGCGAGATCTGCGCCAGCGGCTTGAGGGGCATGCCGATCCGGTCGAAGTGCTCGCACGAGAGCAGCCCTGAGCCGCCGCCGTTGGTGATCATCACCACGTGATCGCTCCGGAGCGGGGGCTGCAGGGCGAGCGCCATCGAGACGTCCAGGAACTCCTGCCACTGCGTCGCGCGGATGACGCCGGCGCGGCGGAAGACGTCGTCGAAGAAGGCGTCGTCCATTCCTTCGTTCTCCGACGCGGTGTGCGCGAACGCCGCCTTCTTGGCCTGGCGCGACGAGCCGACCTTGATCACGACGACCGGCTTCTGCGGCACGACCGCCTGGCAGGCCTCGACGAACGCCTCCGGCGAGTCGAGCCCCTCGATGTACACGGCGATGCAGCGCGTGTGCTCGTCCTGCCCGCCGTAGAGGATGAACTCCGAGAAGTCCACGTCGGCCTTGTTGCCGAGGCCGACGAAGAAGCTCATGCCGTAGTGCCTGAGCAGCGACGCGCCGAGCGCGCCCAGCAGGTTGGCCCCCGACTGCGAGATGAACCCCACCGGGCCCGCCACCGGGAGATACGGGATGAACCCGCAGTTGAACTTGGAGTGCGGGCTGCCCATCCCGAGGAAGTTGGGCCCGATCAGCGGCAGCCGGTGCTCGCGGCAGAAGCGCGTCAGCTGGTCCTGCACGTCGCCGCGCCCGGCCTCCTTGAAATCGCTGCTCGAGACCGCTACCAGCTTGGCGTGCTTCGCCGCCGCTTCCTCCACCGCCGCCGGCACGCTCTTGGCCGGCACGGCGATGAAGACGAGATCCACCGGACCGGGCACGTCGGCGAGACTCGGATAGCACGTCAACCCCTGCACGGTGCCGCCCGCCGGGTTCACCGGGTAAATGGTGCCCGGGAAGCCCCACTTGAGCAGCCCTTCGATCACCTTGTAGCCGACCTTGGTGGGACGTCTCGAGGCGCCGATGACGGCAACTGCGGACGGATTCAACGCGTACCTGAGGTTCTCCGTCACGTACGGGCGAGGATGTTCGATGCGCACGCCCGGCCACCTCCCGTGGACCAGACCATCCATCGAGTAGTGCATACCGCGGGCCGCGGAATCCGGACTCTTCTCCTCGGTTCTCTGAGTGCGTCGGGCGACCACCCCTCGGTATTGGCGCGGCGTCTTCCCGGTCGATGCACCGAAGTCGCCATCGGGCGAAGTCCGCGTCCGCCCGATACTTGACGTACGGTCTCGGCAGAACTACCCAAGTGCAGGCACCTCGCTGACCGCCGAGCCGCTGATGGCCGGCGCTGCGGAGCGCGGTGCGAGATGGCGGGAGAACAGCCTCACTGAAGAGGGCGTGACCATGCAAATGCGACAGCTGGCCCTTGCGTCAGGTGCCACAGTCCGCCGCGCGGCCGACGGCTTCGTGCGCCTGGCCAGGCTCGAGCGCGTCCTGGCGCTGGCGTGCATCCTGATTCCTGCGTTCCTCGTTCTGTTCGATGGTCACCCGGTTCGGCAGAGCATCAGCGAATACTACAAGATGCGGTCGGATCAGGTGTTCTATTTTCCCCTCACCGCTGTTTCAATACTCTTCGTGGTCAACGGCATCGTGAAGGAGAGGCAGGCCTACAACACGATCCTGGGGACGATGCTCGCCGGCCTGATCCTCTTCAATTGTGACGCCTTCCCCAGGATACATGACATCTGCGCGGCGGTGTTCTTCATCGGGAACGGGGTCGTGATCCTCTTCTTTTCGTCCCTCAAGCACAATTACTTCAGGGCGAGCGTGGCCGTGGTCATTCTCGCGGCGCTCCTCTCGTGCTTTGCCTTCGGTCTGGTGACCCTTTTCTGGGTGGAGTGGGTCTCCCTGGCCATGATCGCCGTGCACTTCTTCATCGAATCAAGCTTTGCGGCCGAGGAGCCCACGCGATTGCCACCGCAGCTCCAACGAGCAGAGGCCGCCAGCTAGCAGCGTCTCCCGGCGCTCGGGGCTGCGAGTGATCCGGGGCAACGGCACGGCCCCGGGAGCCCGTCGCTCTGGCGCTTACGGAATGGACCCTGCATATGAGACGTTCAGTTGCGAGGCGCGCCCGGACGCCGATGCGTCGTCCGACGCGTCCACCTCACCCCATCTCAGCGGGAGGCGGCGTATGAAGCGGGCCAAGCGGATTCTGGTCGGGCTCAAGACGCTGGATTCGGCCGGCGCGCTGGTGGAGCTCGGCTGTCGGTTGGGCGCCCGGGGCGCCCGGCTGCTTCTGGTCCATGTCATCGAGCTCCCGGACATCACGCCCCTCAATGCCGAAGTGCCGGGCGTTGACGCGATGGCCGCGCGGATCGTGCGCGCCGGCAAGGGCGTCGCCCACCGCAACCGGATGAGGGTGGAATCGCTGGTTCTCCGGGCCCACAACGCCGGCGAGGCTCTGCTCGATGAATTGAAGACGCGGAAGATCGAACTGGCAGTGCTCGGCTACCACCGCCGGCGCACCTTGGGCGAGCTGATCCTCGGCACGACCGCGCGGCACCTCGCCAACAAGGCGCCCTGCCACATCGTGCTCAACATCCCACGACGCGACTGAGCGCGGCTCGGTCAGTGACTGGTGCCGCGCGTCGCGGGCGGCGTCGACCCGTCGGTTGCGGCGTCTGAGGAGGCCCTGGCGCGGTATTGGCGCGGTGTCTTTCCGGTCCAGCGCTTGAAGGAGCGGTAGAACGTGCTGGGCTCGGCGTACCCGAGTATGAACGCCACCTCCTCGATCGGGACCTGGCGCTCCCGCAGCGTCGCGAGGGCCATCTGCTCGCGGATGTGCTCCACCTCCTGGCGCAGGGACGTGCCCTCGGCGGCGAGACGTCGTTGCAGCGTCCTCGGGGGCACGTGAAGGGCCGACGCCACGCGGTGGAGCTTCGGGGGTCCCTCGCTCAGCTCGGCCCAGATCGCCGTGCGGACGCGTTCCTTCGTTGAGGTGCCGCTGCACAGCGTCCGCAGAACTCGTTCCGCATTCTCGCTCAGGTATCCTGCGAGCGTCTCGTCCTCCCCAGGGATTGGCAGGTCGATGTCGCGTTTGGCGAAGGTGATCGTCGACACGGGCTGGCCGAAGCGCAGCGGGCAGTGGAAGAAGCGGTGGTATTCGAGGATGCTTCTGGGCTGCTGATAGGCGAACGCGATCTCCGAGGGCACCAGGTCCACCCGTGTGATGCGGCGACATACGCCCAGGAGAACGGCGCAGCGGTAGTTCACTGCGTAGGGATGCCCGACCCCCGGCTCAGGGGGGGACTGGGCGATGGCGACCTGCTGTCCCGCTGGTCCCTCGAAGCGAAACAGAAACGCCTCGTTGAGGATGCGCCCATACCGCACCAGGCGGCGAAGGGCT
>DOUU01000304.1:359-9891 GCA_003520425.1 Deltaproteobacteria bacterium | reverse complement strand
TTGATCTCCGTCACGAACCCGACGCCCTGGCCTGCCGCTTCCGTCATGAGATCGGCTCTGCGGTTGTCGTTTGCGCCTTGCAGGTAGTCGGCGCTCAGGAGCATCTGATAGGGCGTCGGGAGCACATCGGGCGCGCCGGGCTTCTCCCACTCCTCCGTCCAAGGGCACTTGAGAACGCGCATCGTCATGCCCGAGATGCACGTGGAGTAGGACGTGTCGTCTGCGCCAGCCGCCAGCATCTTCTCCTTGACCAGCATGTCGACGTCCGACTCCCGGGAAGCAAGCCAGCGCGTGCCCGTCCACACACCCGAGGCACCGAGGCAGAGCGCAGCGGCCAGGTGACGCCCGGTGGTGACTCCACCCGCGGCGATCACGGGGGTCTCTCCAGCGATGGAGGCCACCTCTGCCACGATCGAAAAGGTGCCCACGGCGCCGGTGTGGCCGGCCGCATCGTATCCCTGTGCGATCACGGCATCGACTCCCGCATCGATCTGGCGCTTGGCCTGCCGTTTCTTTCCGATCAGGCCGAACACCCGGATTCCAAGCTGGTGGGCGCGCTCCAGCAGGAAGGCTGGGCTGCCGAGCCCTGAGGCGAGCACGGGAACGCGCTCGTCCATCAACACCTCGAGTTGCGCGCGTGCCATCGCCTGGTTGAGGCCTCCCCACTGGTGGAGGGCGATCGGGCCCTTGGGGTCCGGCACGTCATATTTCTTCTTGATCATGCGCGCGAACTCGAGGTGCGTCTCCGGGATCTTCGCCATGAGCTGCTCCAAGGTATCCGCCGGCGGCACGGACGCGGGGAGCACAAGGTCGATCCCGAAAGGGCGACCCTCGATTCGGTCGCGGATCCACTTGATGTCGGCGGCGATCTGGTCGGGCGTGTGCATCGCCTCGCCGAGCACCGCGAAGCCGCCTGCATTGATGACGGCGACGGCGACGTCCTTGCAGTGCGTGAACGCGATGATGGGAAACTCGATCCCCAACATCTCACAGAGTTTGGTGTGAAGGGGGTTTTTCAAGGCCTACTCTCCGCACGCTGGAGGCGCGACCAATTTCGAGACGCAGCGTACCGCAAGTCCCGGGCAGCGGCCAGGCGGGCCTCCGTGGGGAAGCGGAGCGTTCGCGTCCCGCTCAGGGTGCGGGCGCGCGTTCCGTCGCTGCGGGCTCGATGGCTCCCACGAGCACCGCGCTCCGGATCTCGTCCGGAGACATGCCGAGGAGCTCCCCAAAGACGTAGTCGTTGTCCTGTCCCATCGCCGCGCCGGCACGCCCGGTCCGGCCCGGCGTGCCGGTCAGGCCGAGCGGAATTCCCGGCGCGAGCACGTGGCCCTTCGCGAGATGTTCGACCTCCTCGATAAATCCCCGCGCCTTCAGCTGCGCGTCGTGACGAAACTCGTCCTCGGCGGTCTGCGCCACGCCCGCCGCGATGCCCGCGCGCTGAAGCGTATGCATGACCTCATAGGCGTCGCGGGTCCGCGTCCATTGCGAAATCGCGGCATCGAGCTCGGCGCGGTGCCCGAGCCGCGCGGTGAGGCTCGCGAAACGCGGATCCTCCTTCCATTCCGGTCGCTCCACGACCTCGCAGAAGCGCTGCCATGCGGCGTCCCCCTCGACGGTGATTGCACACCAGCGGTCCTCGCCCCGACAGGGGTAGCAGCCCTGCGGAGCGGCGGAGAGCGAGGCGTTCCCGAGCCGCGGCGGCTCCTCGCCGCGCGCGAGCTGTTGCATCAGCAGCGGCCCGAGCACGCACACCGTCGCCTCGAGCTGGGAGAGTGTGATGCGCTGGCCCTCGCCCGTGCGGCTGCGGTGATCGAGGGCGCACAGCACCGCAAACAGCCCGTGCAGCGCACTCTGCGCGTCCGGGTAGGCGAACTGCGTGAGGGTGCAGGCGCGCTCAGGGAAACCGGAAAGCGTTGCGAGGCCCGACATCGCCTCGATGTTCGAGCCCCAGGACACATAGCGGCGACATGGTCCTGTGTCTCCGTAGCCCGAACTGCTGAAATACACGAGATCGGGCCGGATCCGCTCTAGGTCCTCGTAGCCGAGTCCCAGCTTCTCCATCACGCCGCTGCTGTAGTTCTCGACAAGGACGTCGCTCACCGCGACGATCCGCCGGGCGAGCGCAACCCCCTCGGGCCGCGTGAGGTCGAGTGCCACGAATCGTTTTCCCGCGTCCCAGTCGGTGAACCAGGGAGAAAGGGCCGCTTGGACGCCCAGCTCGGGCGCGCGTGGGGAAACATAGAGGCGTACCACCGAGGGTCGCTGTTGCGACTCGATCTTAATTACCTCGGCGCCGCAGTAGGCCATGAGCCGCCCGATCCATGGGCCTGCCATTCCCGAGGTGAACTCGACGACGCGGAGGCCCTGCAGCGCCTGCGCTCCGCCGGCGGGTGCGCGCTCAGATGACGCCATGATCTCGCAACGCTCCGAGCTGCTCCGCCGAGAGCCCGAGCTCTCCTCGGTACACCTCTTCATTGTGCTCGCCCACCCCCGGAGCCGAGCCTCGCAAGGACCACGGCGTCCGCGAGTGCCGATAGGGTGCGCCCGGATAGCGCAAGTGCCCGCCTTCGGGGTGCGCCAGGGAAACGAAATAGGCGCGAGCCTCGAGCTGCGGATCGCGCGCGACAGCGGCAGCGCTATTCACCGGCGTGAAGGCGATGTGACGCCGCTGCCCCTCGTGGTAGACCTCGCTCACCGTGAAACGCTGGGTGAGCTCGCATATGAACAGGTCGATCAGCTCGCGGTGCTCTTGACGCCGTGAGGACGGCCCCTCGAACATTGGATCGAGCACCTCCTCGTTCCCCGTCTCCTCGTGGATCCAATCCGCGAGCGCCTTCCAGTGAAGGGGTCGATTCACCATGAGGTACACCAAGCCGTCCTTGCAGGGGTAAGCGCCCGAGGGGACCGAAGCAAAAAGGCTGGTCCCGCGACGCTTCGGGATGATGCCGTCATCGAGCCATTTTCCCACGCCACAGATGTGGGTCACGGCCGTGACAGCCTCCTGAATCGACACGTCGACGTGCTGGCCGCGTCCAGTGCGGGATGCATGGAGCAGGGCGACCAGGCTGCTGGAGGCCGCGAAGGTCGACGCCGACACGTGGGCCTGCGACCCCGCGAGCGTGACCGGCGGGTCGTTCTCCTCACCAATCACGTAGAGAGCTCCGCCGAGCGCGCTCGCCACAAGGTCCGAGCTGCGATAATGACACTGCGGTCCCGTTTGACCGAAGGCGGTGATCGAGGTGAGCACGATCCGGGAATTGAGGCGCGCGAGCGCTTCGTAGCCCACGCCGAGCGCATTGAGGTAGCCGGGTTCGAAGGTCTCGATGACCACATCGGCCTTGCGGACCAGCTGCAAGAAGAGGTCGCGGCCTGCAGGCGGCTCCAGGTTGAGCGTGATGCCACGCTTGCTCGTGTTTGTATAGAGGAAAGCGAAACTCGTGTCCTCGCTGGCCTCGTTGCGCCAGAGCGGTGGGATGCGGCGCGCCGGGTCACCACCGACGCGTTCGATCTTGATCACGTCCGCACCCATGTCGGCGAGGAGTTTTCCGCAGTAGGCGCCTGAAGGGTCGGCCAGCTCTAGGATGCGTCGTCCGCAGAGGGCGCCTGTTCCGGCGGCCGTCACACTGCGCCTCGCTTGCCGCTGCTGCTGCCGGCCCGTAGAGTTCGTCGCAAATGCACGTCGCGACGAAAAGCTGTAACGAAACTGGCCCGTACGTGCCAGCCGACACAGCGGCGCTCGCCCGGCAGCGGTGCTCGGGTGTCCTGCTGATCGTCCGTGCGGAGATTGACGGGGCCTCTGCGTTCGACGTGCGAATCGTGGACGGAAGGATCGCGGAGGTCGGCCAGGCACTCCGGCCGCTGGGCCGCGAGCCGGTGCTTGACGCCGCCGGAGGCGCTCTCCTCCCTGGTCTGCACGACCATCACCTCCACCTCTTCGCGCTCGCAGCTTCGCTCTCCTCCGTGCGCTGCGGCCCGCCTGCGGTATGCGATGCGCCTTCCCTCGCGAAGGCGCTTAAGGCATGTCGCTCATCCGGCGAATGGATCCGCGGGGTGGGTTACTTCGAATCGGTCGCCGGAAACCTCGACTGCAAAGCGCTCGACCGCCTTGCACCGGAGCGCCCGACCAGGATCCAGCACCGCAGCGGCGCGCTCTGGATGCTGAACTCCGCAGCGATCGACCGCCTCGGTCTGAATCGCGGCGTGGATGCGCCTGGCGTCGAGCGCGACCACTTGGGACACGCGACCGGCCGGCTGTTCCACCTCGACGCGTGGCTGCGCGAGCGACTCGAGTCGGCCGAACTCCCGTCTCTGGCTGCGGTGGGGGAATCGCTCGCCGCCTGCGGAGTCACGGGGGTGACGGACGCGACAGAAGGCAACGGGCCGGCGGAGCTTGCGGCTCTGGTCGAGGCGGTCGATTAGGGTGCGCTCCGACAACGCGTCCTCGTCCTGGGCACGCTTGGTCTTCCCGCTTCGCCGCACGAATTCGTCAAGCGTGCGGGCGTGAAGCTGCGGCTCGACGAGAATGCCTTGCCCGATTTCGAGGAGTTCGCGCACCGCATCGACCAGGCACACCGCGACAGCCGGCCCGTGGCCATCCACTGCGTGACCCGAGCGGAGCTGGTGGTGGCAGTGGGTGCACTGCGCACGGCCGGAACGCTTCCTGGAGACCGGATCGAGCATGCCGCGGTGACGCCACCGGATGTGATGGCGCTGCTGCGCGAACTGGGCGTCTGCGTGGTGACACAGCCCGGCTTTATTCGCGAACGGGGCGACGCCTATGCCGCGGAGGTCGAGGCCGCGGACCGCCCTTGGCTCTATCGCTGCGGCGGCTTTCTCGCTGCGTCCGTTCCGCTCGGTGCGGGGACGGATGCGCCCTTCGGCGATCCGGATCCGTGGCAGACGATGCAAGCCGCGGTCGACCGCCGGACACGGGGGGGCCTCCTTCTCGGAGTGGGCGAGCGTCTCTCGCCCGAGCGCGCGCTTGCGCTCTTCACCTCGTCGCCGGAGGCCCCCGGCGGGCTGCCGCGGCGCATCGCCGTCGGTGAGAACTGCGACCTCTGCCTGCTCGATCGGCCCTGGTCGAAGGCGCGCGAACGGCTGTCGAGCGAATGTGTGGCAGCGACGATCCGCGGCGGCTCGCTGGTCTTTCGGCGCGGCTAACAGGTGTCGGGGCCGGCGTTCGGGCGGTCCCAGGAGGGAAGATGGGCACGGGGATCAGTGCGGAGCGGATCGCCGAGGGCGGAGCGTGGGAGGAGTTCTGCGATGCGCTCCGTGCCGCGGGAGCCGTACTCCGACGTCCCGGCTCCCCCGCGGACGCGCTCGACCGTGCCGAGGGCTGCCGCTATCTGAGCCGACTCACCCGGTTGGCGCTCGAGCGGTTTGTCGAGTATGCCGACCCGACGGCACCGGCCTTCTATCGCCTCAGCCACGAGACGGCGAAAATCGGTTGCGACAACCCCGACAGTCTGTATCTCAACGCCACGATCGACGGGCGCTATGAGTACCGCCTGCGGGGGACGCGCGGAACTGTGCCCTACCTGGGCTTCGGGACCTACTACGGACACTACGGATCGAAGGCGCGCTCGGGCTGCAGCGGCTATCTCGAGGCGACCCAGCTCTTGCTCGGAGCCGACGGATCCTTCGAGATCGTGCTGAGCTGCGATCACCAGCCGGGCAACTGGCTACCGATGGAGCCCGATACGTCGATGCTGATCGTGCGCCAGAACTTCCTCGACCGGGAACGCGAGCGGCCGGCCGAGCTGACGATCGAGCGACGCGGCGCCGCGGGGCCCCCGGAGCCGCTCTCGAGTACCGCGCTCGCCACAGGCCTGAGCGAAGCAGCGCGCTTCGTCGCGGGCACCGCCACCCTGTTCGCGGAATGGGCGGAGGGCTTTGCGCGCCGGCCGAACGAACTCGGGCCGATGGATCCGGCCGTGACGGGCGGAGCCCACGGCGACCCCAACATCCACTTCCACATGGGCTACTGGCAGCTCGCAGCCGACGAAGCGCTCCTCGTCGAGGCCCGTCCGCCCGAGTGCGAGTTCTGGAACTTCCAGCTCAACAATCACTGGATGGAGTCCCTCGACTACCGTTATCGGCGGATCCACTACAACAAGCGCAGTACCGTATATCGACCGGACGGCTCGTTCCGGCTGGTGGTTGCCCACACGGATCCTGGCGTCCCGAACTGGGTCGACACCGCCGGTCATTCGCGGGGGACGATGGGGCTGCGCTGGATCAAGGCTGCGGCGCATCCGCGTCCGCGGACACGTGTCGTGAAGCACCAGGACGTCCCTGCGATCCCTGTACTGACGCAAGACTGAGGAGGTGCGGACGCTTGCAGGGCCAGCAACCGGAAAGCCAAAGAGCAGCCACGCCTGCGGAAAACGAGATCGTATCAAGGGTCGTGGAGCAACTCGCGAGCGCCAAGACGCGGTTTGCGGAGGCGGAGGAGGCACTGTGCGCAGCNNGCGCGGCGGCCGGCTTCGCGGACCTCGGGAGCCCGACCTACCTGGCCGGCTTTCGCCGGCTCCTTGAGGCCTACGACTGCGAGGCGAAGCTCACGCCGACCGGCCGGGCCATGGTGGCCCAGGAGCTGATCGCCATCCTCCGCAACCGGCTCGCAGTCGAGCGCGCGCTCGCCGAGCGACCGGCGATCCGAACGCTCGAGATCCGCCGCCCGATCTTCGTGCTGGGGCTTCCGCGCACGGGGACCACGGCGCTGCACCAGTTGCTCGGGCAGGATCCGGCGAACCAGGTGCTCGAGTTCTGGCTTGCCGCCTCGCCGCGCCCGCGGCCACCGCGCGGGACCTGGCGGGGCGACCCTGCGTACCAAGAGGCCGAACGCTTCCTCGCCGCGATGTACGAGGCGGATCCGGGCCTAAAGGCGATCCACCTCATGACCGCGGATGGGCCGGAGGAGTGTCGGCATTTGCTCCAGCAGACCTTCACGGACGACACTTTTGAATGCAATGCGACGATCCCCGGCTACTCGATGTGGTATGCGCAACAGGACATGCTCGCCGCCTATGCTCGGCATCGAGACATTCTGAAGCTCGTCGGGTCGACGACACCCGAGCGGCGCTGGGTCCTCAAATACCCGGCGCACTTGCGCCATTTGCGCGCATTGCTCCACTACTACCCCGACGCGTGTATCGTGCAAACCCATCGGGACCCCGCCCGCGTGCTGCCCTCGCTCTCGAGCCTGATCACCGGCTGGCGGCGTCTTTACGAGGATGCCCCCGACGGGAAGGCGATCGCCAGCTGGCAGCTCGAGCTGTGGGCACGCACGCTGGAAGACGCCATGGTCGTGCGGGCCAGCCACGATTCGGCACTCGCCTTCGACCTGCACTTTCGCGAGATCGTCGAAGACCCGGTGGGGGCGATTGCTCGTCTCCATGCGCACTTCGGGCTGGAGTTCGGGGAAGAGGCCGCTCGGCGGATGCAGGCCTGGCACGCCGCGAACCCACAAGGCAAGCACGGCGAGCATCGCTACGCCGCCGATGAATACGAACTGGGGCGCGGCCGGATCGATGAACGCTTCGCGGAGTATTGTCGCCACTACGCTGTAGAACGCGAGCCAGGGGGGTGAGGCGCGGGCTCAACCCGCAGGGGGCGCATCGGGTCTGCGAATGCCAGAGAGCTCTTCGAGGACGCCCCGCGTGTCGGCTCCGAGCTCGCGCGCGCGGCCGGCCAAGGCCCGGCTCCGCGGTGGCGAAACGAAGGCGCGCTGGTCGCCGAGGGCGGCCTCCCAGCCGGTGTCCCTGCGGACGAGCGTGGCCCGCTCCGTCGGCATCGGAAGAGCCAGCGCGTGCGCCACGACGTCTCGCAACGAGATGTCGAGCAACAGCCCTCCTCCTGCGCGCCACGCTTCGAACGCTGCAACCGCCGCGTGCACGCCCGAGAGTGGATCGGCGATGGCATCGCCGCAAAAGAGCGGCGCGTCCTTCGATCCCATCGCGACCGCGAGCCCGGCGGCCACCGCGGCATCGTCGCCGAAAGCAACCCAGTGGGCTTCGGGCTCGCGCCGTCCGTAACCAGTGAGGCTCACCCAGGTGATCCCTGGACGTGAGGCGACAAGCGCCTCGGCGTCGACTCCAAGCTGCGCGAGGGCGCGAGGGCGTGAGGCCTCGATCACGATGTCCGCTCGCTCAAGGAGCCGTCCCAGGGCAGCCCGACCCTGCTCCACACGAAGATCGAGGGCGACGCTCTCCTTGCCTGCGTTCAGCAGATGAAAGAACGCCGGCGCACCCGCCCTCGCACCGTCGGGGCGCCCCGTGCTTTCGACCTTCAGCACCCTCGCCCCGGCCAGCAGCAGCAAGTGCCCGCACAGAGGACCCGCCCAGAGCGACGAGAGGTCGACCACGAGGGGCCGCGTGGCAGGCGTGCGGGGCCTCGTCGCCCGTCCGCGTGCGGCAATGCGGAGCCACGGCGGCGCCACAGGCTCCGGCTCGATCGCCACCGCGGCCGGAAGGCCGAGAAGTCTTGCCCGCGCCACGACCTCTTCGGCCTCGCGGTACGCGACGCGCGTCGCCACGAAGGCCCAAGGATCGCGGGTATCGCCCTCGCCGAGCCAGGCCGGAAGGAGCGCGACGTCATCCTCCCGCGCGAGGTTCAGGGCGATCCAGCGATCGGCCGCCCGCAGCAGGCGGCAGGTCCCGCCCGGCGACAGGCGACCGCGTCGGACGTACCCGAACGCTGCCGCGTGCTCGCCGAGGAGCGCCGCGCCGTCGAGATCTCGAAGCGCAGAGGTCCCGGCGAGCCGGGCGAGCGCGCGCACAAGCTCCCGGGTGCGTGAGGCAAGGGGAGCGGGTGCGAAAAGCGGCGGCCCTTCGGGGAGGCCGGTGAGAGCCATCGCGCCCGAGCACGCCCACTCGAGGTCCGGATGCGCGCCGGCCGAGCAGTCGAGGCACGCGCCGCCGGGACTCGCACTCCGGTCTCGTCCGCTCAAGACAGGATCTCGTCCACAAGCCCCCAGCGCCTCGCCGTCTCGATGTCGAGGCGGGTAGCCGAAAGTGCGAGCCACGCCGTGCGCTGTCGACCGATGCGGCGCGGCAGGCTGACAGTTCCTCCGGCGCCCGGGATCAGGCCGAGGGCAAGTTCGGGAAGCTGAAAGAACGCTCCGGGCCTGGCGCATACCTGGGATGCGAAGGCAGGCAGCTCCATTCCAGCGCCCACGCAAGCGCCGTGTACGACTGCACGGGTGCGGTCCGCGCAGGCCAGGAGGAGTCGCGCCACATTGCGCGTCGAACGGACAAGGTGCGCGGTCGCGGGATCCGGCAGGGTGCCGAACTCGTCGAGGTCCCCACCGCTCGAGAAGGACGGTCCGGCGCCCGAGAGTACGATCTCGACGAGCGACGAATCGGACGCGGCGACGTAGAGTGCCTCCGCAAGGGCATCGCGCATCTCGGCGGAGAATGCGTTGTGCCGTTCCGGGCGGTTCAAGACGAGCGAAAGACGAGCATCCTCGCGCCGGGCGAGGACGGCGGGTCCCACGCCGGCTTGGCCGGGCGGACGCGGCGGTCGCGAACGT
>DOUU01000304.1:0-354 GCA_003520425.1 Deltaproteobacteria bacterium | reverse complement strand
TTGCACGAGCGTGGTGGCCGCGATCGGCGTCCGCCTCGCTGCGGCCAGCACCGGCTCCGCCTCTCCCTCCGAACTCGTCACCACGTCGAAGCCATCGAGCAAGGCGGCCGCGGCGCCACTCGCCCCTCCCCTGAGGAGCGCGACCGTGACGCAGGCCAGCCTGGCGAGGGCGGCGCGGGCCGCATCGATCTTCAAGGCTCCCGTTTCCGGAATGCGGGTGTCGAGATCCACGAAGAACGCGCCCTCGCCGCCAAGGGCGGAGTGATCTTCGGTGGCGTAGGGAGACGCGAGGCAATCGAGCGCTTCGGCGAGGGAGCGCGGGCGAGGGGGTCGATCCGCGTTCACTAGGCCCCT
>DOUU01000422.1 GCA_003520425.1 Deltaproteobacteria bacterium | reverse complement strand
TCAACATCGAGATGATTGATGTTTTCGACGCGGTAGGTCAATCTGCATTCGATGATCCCCTTCCCTCGCGTCGTTTCTCGGCGTAGTCCACAGGCTTCTCGGACCCGAGCCGCGCTCGACGCTGAGGTCCTCGCCCTTCGTCACCAGCCTCTCGTCCTGAAACGCCAATACGCGGGAAGACGGGTTCAGTTTCGGACCTCCGATCGCGTGTTCTGGTCCTTGCTCTCGCGCGTCTGGCCAGGATGGCGCCGCGTGCTCCTGCTCTTCCGACCGGAGACCGTGATCCGCTGGCACCGGCAAGGCTTTCGTCTCTACTGGCGTTGAAAAAGCAGGCGGCGATCTTTAGGCGGCCGCCGCCCATCGACGCGGAGATCCGTGGATTCATCCTCGAAATGCATCCCGCGAACCCACCCGGGGCGCGCCCCGCATCCATGGCGAGCTGCTGAAGCTCGGCTTTCCTTGGCCGAATCGACCCCTTCCCAGTAGGAAACCGGAAACCATCCTCCCAGAGCTGGCGGATCTTCTTGCGAAATCATCTGCACGAGACAATCGCGACCGACCGTGGTGTGAGCCGTGCGCTTCGGGCTGCTCTACGTGTTCGTCGTGCTCGTCCTCCAGCGCCCCAGGCTTCTGCACGTAAACGTGAGTGCGCTCTCCCCAGAAATCAGACATTGGAAGAAAATGCGCCGATTCGTACAGTCGGCTTTACCGCCCGGAGGATTCTGTCTCCTCGGCAGATTTGGCTTGGCCAGCTCCCAGATAGTCGTAACTGTCGTGGATCAGACGTGCAATTCGTTCACATGGTCGATCAATGCGGCCTGCCTGCCAGTCGGTTTCAATGGAGCGGATCTCTGCAGCGAGCCTCTCATCGCCAATGGTTGACTGGACCCACCGCGAGAAGTCTCCGCTCACGAGGTGGTGATCAACGCTGTCTGTGTTTTCGGCTGACAATGCCTTGCTCAGATCCTTCAGCGTCCGGGCACGCTGTCCAGTAGCTACGCCGTCGCGCGTGAATACGAAGGCGGCACTGTCGGAGACCGCAAGCTCCAGATAGTGCCGCTTGTAGCGGTCCTCGTGCGTCAGGCGACTCGCGATGCGGAACCGCACCACATCTCCGCTAGATTCCCTAGCACCTGGGATCAGCAGCGCTTCGTTCATCTCCAGATCGAGCAGCATTGCCGCAAAGGCGTGCGGAGACCAGTCTGGGGCCGCCAACCTGCGTAGCTCCTCGGCCTCAGTCGCGTCGCTCTCCTTCGTCACGAGAAGCGCCTCGGCGGAAGAGAGCAGCTCAGGATCCAGCTCAGAGGCTCGACTGGAAATCAGGACGTATTCGCCGTGGTCGAGATCGAGCTGTCCCGTGACCTCTGGATGCCGCAGAAAATAATGCGCCTCATCAACCACCACGCGGTGTGGCATCCCGGTCTGCCACCGAAGCGTGGCTATGCGTTGCAATAGCGCCGCGACGCCAGCACGCTTGCCGTGATGTGAGAGCTTGCAGAGGTTTACCACTACGCTCACATCGGGGTAACGCAGCGCCATCTCGATCTGATCGAGTGGTAGTCCGTCGTCGTCTGCGTTCAGCACGATCACTCCGGGCAGACTTTCGAGCGGGCCATAGTCGCCCTCGGGGTCAATCACACAGACGCAGTAGCGCTGCAGGATCAGCTGCTCGCAGAGCAATGCGGTGAGCCGGGATTTGCCGGATTGGGGATGGCCGACGATGAAGACGTTCCGCCCAAGCCCGGCGAGGCTGAGCGCCTCGCCACTTGGCCGCACCCCGAGGTACAAAGGCCGGCGCCGGGCGTCCGGATTGAGGTGGAGGATCGGCTGGGAAATCAGGCTTCGGATGACTGCGGCCACGGCAGCGGGACTCCCGCCCTCCACGATTTCATCCGCAGCGCGGTGCAGAGAAGGGCTGCCCCAACTGACAGCAATACCGATCTCGCAGCTACGGAGCAGATCGTGGTCATTCTGCGCATCACCGATGGCGACGGCGTTGTGCAGCGAAACGCGCAGAGTGTGCGCGGCCGCAATCAGTCCTTTGCCCTTGGTCACGGCCTCAGGTAGCACCATGGCACGCTCGCGGTTGAATGCCACGACCAAGGGCAACTCGAGTTCGCGGATCGCCGCGACGACCCTCTCGGCGTACTGCGAGCGGATCTCGATCAAGCAAGCGCCCGCGAGGAAGGGAATGTTTCGTCGCGTGAGCTCTTGAAGGAAAATTCGCTCTGGGGGCTCCGCAAGCAGCATGGTCCGGCCGGTAGCGGGAAAGTTCAGAACCGCGCCGTTTTCAGCCACTACGGCGTCGAACAGCTCTAGGCCACATGGGAGGCGCCGCAGATCGCCGAGGTTGCGCCCCGTAGCCAAGACCAGCCTGATGTCCGCCCGGCACGCCTCAATCAGCGCACTCCTTACGACGGCGTCGAGCTCTCCGTTCTCGGCGATCGTACCGTCATAGTCCAGCGCCAGAAGCCTGAGCTTCATTCCCTGCTCGTTCAGAAGCCCGTGCACCGTGGGAGTGATGCACGCTGGAGTAGCGATCATCTTGCCAGGTCTAGGGCGCCAGCGCGCGCCAGGACCTCTTCCTTCATCTACTCACGGACCGCGGTATTCCTCTCCTAGTCTTCAACCCGCTTTCCTTATCGCAAATTACCCAGCTTTGAGGATGGCATTTTCCCGATCGCCCGCCAAAACCAACGCCCTGTATCGGACGGCAAAGCCAGTGCCGGACCGAGCTTCCGAAGTGGTGGAAAGGCCCGCCACACCTTCGATATTCCGCTTCAAACGACCGTCGCAGGAAGCGTCCCATGCGCAATCCGTAGGATGGGCTCAGAGCCACGCACGAGACCGCGTCCGGGGGCGCTCCGATCAGAGGCCCTTAGTGCTTGGCGCATCTTGGGCACTCCGCGCGATTACGCCCTCCTGCCTCGGCCGATCGCAAGCCCGAGCCCCCGGCCATCACAAGCAGGTCGGTCCCGGGCTCGGATGGTCGCCGCGTGGCGCGGCAGTCACCTAGGCAGCGGCGCGCTCTCCTCGCGAGGCGCCTCGCACACGGTGGCGTCGGACCGCCAGCCCCACGACCCCCGTGGCGACAGGGAGTAGGGAGGACGGCCCGGGCACTGGCACGACCACGATGCCAACCGGGTTGTTCAACCCCGTGATCAGGGAGGCGTTCACCGTTGCCCCCGAGGTCGTGTATTCGCCGATCGTGCCGGCATCGTTCACGACAAATAGATTCGATCCGGACACGGCGGGGAAGCCCGAGCGGTCGATTCCCGAGATCAGAGAGGCAATTACTGTCGCGCCCGAGGTCCAAGTCTCAGGAGCGGCGCCTGTCGCGGCTCCCTTTCCCGTGGCTTTGTCCTACGGGATGGAGCGCGCGTCAAGAGGTGGTCCTTTGCGCCACTCAACGTCAGATCTAGTACCCGGTTTGAGCGCCACGTGTGAGCAGAAGCCTCTTGACACTACTCTCAACCGATCGGTTGGGTCGTCTCGACCGGGGAGCTTCACATGAGCGCCGTCCTCTCCTTTCCGAAGATCGTCGCGCGCAGCATGGGTGTCGCGCTGGCGGCACGGATGGGCCGCTACCGCCGCTGGCCGTCGACTACGTTGCTGCTCGACGAGCCACTCGCGCTGACCGAGGAGAGGACAAGTCGGTTACGTCGCATCTACTCGCACGCGCAACGCGACGCCTGGGACGGACCTGCGGTGTTTCGCGAGGCGGTCACCCGGCACGGCGGGATCCAGCTGTCTGAAGCCTTCCCCCCGGAGGCTCTCGACCTCCGATGGCGATGGAACTGCACGTCGCTGGACCCGGGTTTGAAGCTCGAAACGCGCCGCGTTGCGACGCCTTGCATCTCCAAGGACTTGGGCAACAGATCCAACAAACTCGCAACAGGGTCAGGGGGCGCACATTCGAAGAGCGTTTGAACAAGATGGTAAGAGTTTGGCAAGAAAAAGATCAAACCACGGTAAGGACTCTCGAAGAGAGTCCCACGCGTAGTCGCATCGGTCACGGGAAGGGGCCAGGTTCTGAGCCTCTCTCGGTTCTCCGTTCACCGAGTTCCCAAAATTGTCTCGGAGCAGTACCACAGGCCTTTTGTCCAGGCAAGAAAGGCAAGGCGCTTCCACTCAACCTAGCCCAACCACTCCTAGCCCTGATGCGAGATTCT
>DOUU01000186.1 GCA_003520425.1 Deltaproteobacteria bacterium | reverse complement strand
GCTCGAACGCGACCCGCGGGTGCGCGAGGCCTATCTCGGGGAAGCCGCGGGGGCCGAAGCCTAGCCCGGACGCAAGCGAAGGAGACAACTTGCCGACCCCGGACGCGCTCGAAGTTGCGAATCGTCTTTTCCAGGCCATTGGCTCCGGCGACCTTGCTGCGGTGGGCGAGATCTACGCCCCCACGGTCAAAGTCTGGCATAACGTGAGCGGCGTCGAGCAATCCCTCGAGGAGAACCTGCGCCTTCTCGCTTGGGTCGTGAAGAACGTGTCGGGCCTGCGCTACGAGCAGGTGCGGCGGCAGCGCACGGAGTCTGGCTTCGTTCAGCAGCACGTCTTGCGCGGCACGGGGCTTGGCGGGGAACCTGTCGAGATTGCGGCCTGCCTCGTGTGCAGGGTGGAAGATGGCCGCATCACGCGGATCGATGAGTACCTCGACTCCGCTTCGCTGGGTCCGCTGCGTCGGGCGGGGCGTTGAGTTCGGGGCCTCTTCTCCGTTGAGCGGGAGGCGAGGGGATGCGCCGAACCCAAAGCATGGCCACGAGCCTTCTCTGGGCTCTCGCGGGCGTTCTCGCCTGCAGCGGGATGGGTCATCACCGGCAGGGGATCGAAGAACACGACCACGTCCCGCTCTTCGACAACCTCGGCAGCTACAGCCACCCCATGACGACGAAATCCGAGCTGGCCCAAAAGTATTTCGACCAGGGGCTGCGCCTCGTCTACGGCTTCAACCACGATGAGGCGCGGCGCGCATTTGAGGAGGCGGCACGCCTCGATCCCGACGCCGTGATGGCGTATTGGGGGATCGCGTACACCCTCGGGCCGAACTACAACCTTCCCGGCGATCCCGCCCGCGACCGCGAGGCCTATCAAGCCGTCGCGAAGGCGCAGGCCCGGGCGAGCGGCGCGAGCGAGCGCGAGCGCGGCTACCTCTCGGCGATCGCGACGCGCTACGCGGACCCGCCGCCCTCCGATCGCCGGCCTCTCGACGAGGCCTATGCGCAGGCGATGCACGGGCTCGTGGAACGGTTCCCCGACGACCTCGACGCCGCGACACTCTACGCCGAAGCCATGATGGATCTGCACCCGTGGGCGCTGTGGACGCGTCGCGGCAAGCCGCAGCCTGGGACGCTCGAGATCGTGGCGACGCTCGAGTCGGTGCTAAAGCGCAATCCTGACCACCCCGGGGCGAACCACTACTACATCCACGCAGTCGAGGCTTCGCCTTCCCCGGAGCGGGGCCTTGCGAGCGCGGACCGCCTGGCGGGCCTCGTCCCTGGCGCTGGCCATCTCGTGCACATGCCCTCGCACATCTACATGCGCACGGGGCGGTACGACGATGCCGTGCTGGCCAACGAGCGCGCTGTCGCGGTGGACGAGGCGTACATCGAGAGCCAGAACGTCCACGGCGTCTACGCGATGATGTACTACCCGCACAATCTCCATTTCCTGTATGCGGCGGCGGCATTCGACGGGCGGAGTGCCGAGTCTGTGCAGGCCGCCGACAAGCTTGCAGAGAAGATCCCGCCCGACATGATCGGCAGCATGCCCGCGCTGGAGGGTTTTCTTGTGGTGCCGCTCTTTGCGCGGGTGCGCTTTGGCAAGTGGGAGGAGGTCCTCGCCGAGCCCGCGCCGTCCGAGTCGCTCAAGTACGCGAGCGCCATCTCGCACTACGCGCGGGGACTGGCCTACCTGCGCACCTCGCGGATCCGCGAAGCGAGGGGCGAGCTCGCGTCGCTCGATCAAATCGCAGCGGGCTTGCCGAAAGACCGCCTTGTCACCCAGGTCAACAAGGGCTCGACGCTCCTCGGCATCGCTTCGCACACCCTGGCCGGGGAGATTTCAGCCGCACAACCCCAAACGTTGGCCGAAGCGGTTTCGCAGCTCGAGACGGCGGTGAAGCTCCAAGACAGCCTGGCCTACATGGAGCCGCCCGACTGGTACTTCCCCGTGCGCCAGGCGCTCGGTGACGTTCTCCTCCGGGCCAAGCGGGCGAGCGAGGCGGAATCGGTGTATCGCAGCGATCTCCAGCAGAACCCCGAGAATGGATGGTCCCTCTACGGGCTCGCCGCGAGCCTGCGGGCGCAGAAGAAGAAGAAAGAAGCCGCGCAGGTCGAGGCGCGCTTTGAGAAGGCGTGGCAGCACGCCGACGTCTCGCTCGCGGCATCACGCTTTTAGACCGGGCGTCACGCGCGCAAGACGGAGGTCCCTCTAGCGAAGGGCGCGCAGCCACGCCGCCACCACCGCAAAGGCGGCGAACGCCGCAAGGGCGCCCTGCGCGAGCAGCGGTGGCGGACGAGGCACGAGCCAGGCCGCCCCGGCCCCGAGGAGCGCGCCGCAGCCCAGCCCGAACAGGTGGGCAAAGAAATCCGCCTCGGGCGCTGTTCCGAGCATGGCGAGGAGCCCGAGACCCGCGGCGAGGGGCGCGAAATCTTGCCAGCGTCGGCTGCGGCGTGCGCGCCGGCGCCGGGCCACGGCGAGGCTCGCGAGGGCGCCTACCGCGGCAAAAACCGCTGTGGAAGCGCCGAGGGAGTCGTGCCCCGGCCCCCGCACCACGGCCGTGAGCGCATTGGCACCTGCGCCCGCCGCGAGGAGAAGGACACTCGCGACGCCCGGGCCGAGGGCCCTCGAAAGGGCCGTCACGAAAAGCGCGCACGCCGCCGCGTTCGCCGCGACATGGACGAGGTCGGCATGGAGCGTGAGCGCAGTGAGCGTGCGCCAATACTCTCCCCGCAGGATGGGGCCCGAGTGTGCGCTGCCCCGCTCGAACCAGACGAGATCGGGATTGAAAGCGCCCGTGTGGAGGAAGAAGAGAACGAGCCCTGCGGCGAGGATCACACCCAGGGACGTCGGCCCCCATTCCGCGGGCCGCGGGACCTCTGCCTCGGCATGGACGGCCAGGCTTTCACGCTCGAAGGCGTCGAGCACCTGGCGCCCCTGCGCGACGTCGTCCGCGTTCGCGGTGACTGCAACGCCCCCTTCCACCTGGGCCAGACCCGCCTCGATCCCCTCCGCGACGAGGACGAGCACCCACTCTTCGGCAGTTCTGCGGTCGGGGGCGATGCGCACGATCTCCATGGAGCCCCCGCTTCCCGGGTTGGTTACTGTTCGCGCGAATCCGAGGGAACCGTAGGACATCGAGCTACCATTGCCGCCCAGTCTCTGGCTGTACCTCTCGAGCCGCTTCTGCGCGGGCGCCGCAATGACGATGTTCCGCGCCGCCGTGCTGTGGCACGTGTTTTCGCTCTCGCACTCGCCTTTCCTGATGGGTCTCATCGGCCTCGTGCAGTTCACGCCGGCCGCGCTCTTCACGCTGGTCGGCGGCGCGGTCGCCGACACCTTCGATCGCCGCCGCATCCTGATGCTCGCGCAGCTCCCGCCCATTGCGGCGGGCGCGCTGCTCTACTTCGCGACCGATCGAGGCTTTGTGAGCATCCCATTGATTTTCGGAGCGGCCTTCCTGATCGCCGCCGCCCAAGCCTTCGATAGCCCTGCACGCGCGGCATTCCTGCCAGGCCTCGTGGGCAAGGAGGCGTTCCCACGCGCCGTCGTCTTCTCCTCCACGACGATGACGACGGCCTTCATCACGGGTCCCGCCGTGCAGGGTCTCGTCATCGCGCTGAGCGGCGTAAAGACCGTCTACGCGCTCTACGGCGGCCTGATCGCCCTCGCCCTTGTCTTCCTCTCGCGCTTGCCCCCCGTCGAGCCGGCTGCAGCGGGCGGGGCGATGAGCCTGCGGGCGATCCGCGAGGCCGTGGGGTTCGTGCGGCGCAGCCCAGTCGTTCTTGGCTGCATGACGCTTGACATGCTCGCCGTGATCTTCGGAGGCGCTTCCACCCTGCTGCCGATCTATGCGCGCGACATCCTGGGCAGGGGTCCCCGGGGATATGGCGTCCTCGCGGCCTCCCTCGAGATGGGGTCGCTCCTCATGGGGCTATTCATGTTGACCCGCCCGCCCGTCCGGCGCGCGGGCCGCACGCTCCTTTTCGCGGTCGGAGTGTACGGGGTAGCGACGGTGGCTTTCGGGCTCTCCCGCGCCTTCCCCCTCTCGGTGGCGACCTACATGATTGCGGGCATGGCGGACGGGCTCAGCGTCATCATGCGTTCCACGGCGATCCAGCTCTCCACTCCCGATGAAATCCGAGGACGCGTCTCGGCCGTGAACATGCTTTTCATCCAAGCCTCAAACCAGCTGGGGGGAGCCGAGTCGGGGTTCGTTGCAGCGCTCACGAGCGCCACTTTCTCGGTGGTCAGTGGCGGAATCGGCTGCCTCGTCGTCCTGGCCATCATCGCCGCGCGCATCCCGGAACTGCGCGCCTATCGGATCCCGTCCCAGGTCTAACGCACCCCCGGGTTTTCACGGATCGAGTTTTCGGACCGGCCATCCGATGACGCCCGCGGGAGGAGAGCAGCCCTCTCCCGTCCGCGGGTAAGCGTCTTGGCAGACCGTGGGGTGCATGGAGTGCGAATCCTCCTGGTGGGGTTCAAGGATCGCGCGTCGGAGCGAGCGATCGAAGAGTTGCGCGGGCGCGGAGTGCTCGTGAGCCTCGTCCCCGACCCGGGCGAGGCCACGGAGGCCGCGCGCTCGGGCCTTGCCGACGTGGTATGCCTGCAAGTCCCCCTCGCGAATGTCGATCCAGTGAGCCTGTGCGCCGCCCTCAAGCGGGGTCCGGCTCCACCGGCGGTCTTGCTGTTGGATGCCTGGGGGCAGGCCCACTCCATCCTCGAGAGCTTGCCTGAGGAGCTCCGTCCGGATGGGGTGCTCGAGCCACCCCTCGAGGCCGCCCAGCTGCTTGTGGCCGTGAACGGGATGCTGGCAAGGTCCGCGCCCGCCGAAGACGAGGCCGCCTTCGGTCGAGGGGGACCATCGCTCGCCGAGTTCCTGGTCGAGCTCAAGGCGCAGCGCGAAACGGGTGTGCTCGAGGTGCGGGCCGAAGGCGTGCGCACCGATATCTACCTGCACGCGGGAGACCCTGTGCTCGCCGAGGGCGGCACGATCCGCGAGACCCTGGGTCGCCTCCTCCTCAGCCACGGCGCGCTGCGCGAGGAGGACTATGTCCGCGTGATCCAGCGCATGACCGAGAGCCTGGTCGAGCACGAGCCGCTCAGGATGGGGGAAGCCTTGGTGGAGCTCGGGCTGCTCACCCCCGTCGAAGTCTATGAGGCGCTCGTCGCGCAGGTGCATGAGAAGGTCGTCGCGTGCTTTCGATTCGAAGAGGTCGATCTCTCCTTTCGTCCGCGCGTCGACCTCCTTGAGCAGGGGGGAGCGTTCCGCTGCGCTCCGGCCGAGGTCCTCATGCTGCGGGGCGTGAAGGCACATTTCGATTCACGACGCACCGCAGCGCTGCTTGCACGAAGCGAGACGCGCCACCCGGCATTGCGGGAGGACGTGACAGCGCTTGCCGAGCGCTTCCAGCTCGACCCGGCCGAGCAGCGTTTTTTGCGGGGCATGACCGGCGGACGCACGGTTACCGCGCTCCGGCGGGACGGCACTCTGGACGAGCTGCACGCCGGTCAGCTGCTGGCGGCGCTCCTCGTTGCACGCGCTCTCGAGCTCCATGACCGGCCGATCCAGACGGCCCCCCCTCCCGCTCCTGCGCAGGTGGCTCGCCCTGTCGAAAAGCCGGGTCCGATCCGACAGCCGACGCCGCCGACTCCCCAAAAGAGTGTGCGACCGGAGGAAGCGCTGCGTCGGCTGCGCATGACCCTTGCGCGTCGGAAGGCGCCCGACGCCACGCGGAAGCAGGCCGAACTCGGTGCGGAGCACTCCTTTCAGCGCGGGAAGCAGCTTCTGCGCCAGGGTATGACGGCAGGCGCTGCGAAGGAGTTTGAGCGCGCGCTTTCCCTTCACCCCGGCGAGCTCGAGTACCAACTGTACGCGGCGTGGACTGCCTCGCTCGCGCTGGGCGACGCAGACGCGCGCTCGAGTGCGCGGGGACGTGCGCGGGAGGTGGCTCTGCAGCTGGTTCGCCAAGACAAGAGCCATGCGAAAGCCCACGCCATCCTCGGCCAGATGGCGCTCGAGGAGGGTGACGTCGGGGCTGCAGAGAAGCATTTCCGGATCGCGATCGCGACAGATCCCAAGGAGATCGACGCCGAGCGGGGGCTCCGGCTCGCCNNCCGCGCGCCCGTCGCCAAGGATCGGCGCGCCGCGTGAGAAGACCCGAGCTCCCTTTGCGAGGGGTCGAGGGCGCAGCCGATTCTAGGACTCCGCCCCAATGCGGCTGCCTTCGTAGGCAGGGGCCGCGGCCGAGGTCCTCGCCCGCCCGTTCACGCCCGCCGTGGCCCAGACGAGGAGCGTCGGGACCGAGGCGCCGAGGAAGCTCGCCATGAAGACGCAGTAGGGGAAGTGCGCGGCCACATACACGCGAGAGAAGGCATGGAGGGCGGCCCAGGCCAGCAGCAGGATCTTGAGGCTGGTTCGTCGTACTGCCCAGATGAATGGGGTGAGAAGCGCGAACAGCGTGGCGGCGTGACCCGACACGTAGGAGTTTCCGTGCCGGACATATTCGTCGGGAACGACAAGGAGCGCGGAGTTCCAAAGCGCGTTCTCGTGCGCGAATGGACGCGGCCGAAAAGGGGTATGCCAGACCAGGAGCTCGATGCAACCTTCCACGATGAGAATCGAAAGCGCGCTCAGCCAGAAGGCGCGGCGAAAGCGGCGAAGGC
The DNA here is from genome assembly GCA_003520425.1 of Deltaproteobacteria bacterium. Classification (GTDB taxonomy): domain Bacteria; phylum Myxococcota_A; class UBA9160; order UBA9160; family UBA9160; genus UBA9160. Next base: position 7,273 of record DOUU01000186.1, on the reverse strand, counting down.
TCTCCGCTGGCCAGCGTCGATAGCTCCTTGCGGCGAAGGACAGCCCGACGATGGCCAGGACCGCCGTCGCAAGCGGCGCCGTCCATTCGGTATAGGTCGGCAAGAACCGGATCGACAGCCACAAGGCGATCGCACAGCCGATGGCGGGGAACGCGATTTCGAGCGTCCTCGCGCGGACCCAGCCCCGCTCGAGTGCTTCTGCGCCGAGGCCCCAGAGGGAGAGCAGCACGGCCACGTAGGGAACCGAGAAGTCGGTGACGAGGATCATGAACGCGTTGAGCCCAGGAATCTGGGAGCTGCGGTTCACGGCAAGCAAGAGCGGGCGCTCGAACTCGTCGTGAAAATGGAACGAGCCCAGCCAGACGATCGTGTAGATCACGACGGTCCCGAACGCGATTTTGAGGGCCGGCTTCAACGGGCGCGAACAGTACAAATTCCACATGAAGAAGCGAGGAGGACGGGGCGCGGGCGGGGGCAAGCCGCGGTCGCCCGCCTCGCTACTCTCGCTTCACGAGGGTGGAGAAGTAAAGACGCTGCGCGCCGAGAGGAGCGGAACCCGTGCCCTCAAGCGAGGCCCTTTCGAGGAGCCTCGGGCCGAGGACAGGCGGCGCGCTGCCCCCGGAGACCACCAGGGTGCGCTGCGCGAGCGGCGCGTCGGGGCCGCCGAGGGGCTCGAGATCCGCGAGCTCCGTGAAGGTGCGCCGCAGGGCGAGGGAGAGCACGGCGACTTCGCGCTCGCGCAGACCCACTCCATACACACGGTCGGTTCGGCTCGCGGCCTGCGTGAGCGCGCTCCGCGCCGCGTCGATCGAGCCACGCGCGCTGTCGCGTTCCATGAGCCACGGCGCCGCTCCTCCCGCCGCGAGGGCGACTCCCGCAAAAAGGGCGGCGCTTCCAAGGGCGGGCCAACTCCGCCATGCCCCCGCGAGGAGCCCCCCAAACAGGAGTGCGGGCAGCACGAGGAGGGCAGCCTCCGCGTGCCCCTGTCTTGGGAGGAGGAAGCTCCCCGCGACCGTTGCGCCGGCGAGGGCGGCAAGGGTCGTGAGGAGGGCGAAGCGAGGGAGACCCTCGAGCCTTGGGGCCCGCGCCGCATCGATGAACGCCGCTCCCGCGAGGAGCGTCCAGGCGGGGAGCGCCGGCAAGAGGTAGAGCTCTCGCTTCGCGGCGGAAAGGCTCAGGACAAGAAGGCTCCCCGCGGCCCAACCGAGCGCAGTCCGCAGCACCGTTGCGCGCCCGCGGTCGGTGTCGGCCTCGCGGGCGGCGCGCCACGCCGTCCCAAGGCCAGCCAGGGCAAGGAGCGTCCACGGCGCGAGGACGACCGGGAGGACCTTGAGATAGAACCAAAGGGGAGCCTTGTGGCCGAGCTCCGCTCGCGCAAAGCGCCCCCACGAGTTGCGCAGCAGCGCTTCCGAGACGAGATCCCATCCGCCGTGCGCATAGAGCGCGAGCGCCCAGGCACCGAGCGGAAAGAGCGAAACCAGATACGCCGCGAAGAGCAAAGGCAGCCGCCCGATCCCCTGCCTTCCTCCAAAGACAAAGAGCCCGAGCGCGGCACAGCCGTGATAGACGAGCGCGACCGGACCTTTGGTGGCGACTGCGAGGGCGAGGCATGCGCAGGTCGCAGCCCAAAAGCCGGCGCGTGCGGAGGGCCGCTCCGCCAGCCACCACTCGACGGTCGCGAGCGCTGCGCCGCTCGTCCATGCGAGGAGTTCGGGATCGACCGCGAGTCTCAGGCTGCTCCGAAAGAACTCGACTGTCGTTGCGAGAAGAAGCGCACACGTGATCCCGGCCGCCGCGCCACCCAGGCGGCGACCGAGTGCAAAGACGGCGGCCAGGGCAGCGAGCGACGCTACGAGCTGCGGGAGACGAAGAGTGCCCGTCGCCTCGGATCCCGTGAGCCCGCATGCCAGTGCTGCGGCGGCGTACGGGAGCGGCGGCTTTTCGACGAACGGATGGCCGTTCAGGGTGGGCATGGTCCACACGCCCGACTGCGCCATCTCGAGTGCAATCGCAGCTTCCCGCGGCTCATCGGGAAGGAGAGGAGGCTGGCCGATCGCGAACCCGATCCAGCCTGTCTCAAAGATCACGAGCACAAGCAGAAGGGCAAGCCACGGAGGGACGCCGAGAAACGCTGCGTGCCGCTCGCTCTTGTCCGCTGACACGGGAGCCGAGCGTGCCACAGACGCCTTGACCTCGCGCGCCCGCGGCCCCTTTTGAAGGGAGGTCGCCCTGCCGGCGGCTCCTTTCGCTCTTTTCAGCGGGGATGGGACTTCGCGAGTCGCAGCTCACACGCCAGGCCCGGCGCAGGTCCGGGCCGTGTCCACAAGATCAAAGGAGAGAGGATCCTGCTCGGGCTCAGCGCGGATTCTTGGCGCGCCGATCGGCCTCGGCGAGCGCCTCTTCGAGCGTCTCGAAAGTCGCGACCGGGAAGCCGGCAGTGCTGTCTCCGCCGGCGGGCATGAGGAGGTACTCCACCGTGCGCCCAGGAGTCGTGCTCACAAACTTCGGGGCCGTGTCCTCGACCACGTAGAACTCCCGGTCGGGATGAAGCCAGGTGTCGCCCTCGTGCTCCCAGCCCTTCTTCTTGGGGTCCATGCTTGTCCTTCCCCGGCATCTCCCCGCGGCGGCAGGGCGCGATGCCTTTGGCCGTTGCCCTGGGCAAAAAGCCCATGACGGCCTCTCCCATAGATGTCGTTCGGGTGGATGAACCCAGAACTAAAGCGAAGGTTTCAGCCGCCGCCGCGCGTCGCAGCCGTCGGGGATGCCCCCGTCCCGGCGGCCATCTCGTGGCAGGACCTGTTCGCAAGTGTGCAGGGAAGAGGCAGGGTTGCCTTGTGAGGCGCCCCATCCCTGCACGAATTCGCCGTGACCGCTCGACGCACGCCCGCGCGCCCGAGCCCTCTAGTGCCGACCGGGGAAAGGTCCCCGCAAGCCCCTAAGGCCGCTCCGAAGTCGAGGGGGGCGCTCGCACCGCCCTCTCGGAGCTCGCCTAGAGCACGAGCCTCCTGCGCAGGCCGCGCACCGCTGCGAGGCCTGCGAGGAGAGCGAAGGGCTCGATCCCGAGGAGGCCGCAGGCGGCCGGCGGCACCACGGTCAGGGTCACGTTTTCCTGCGACTGGCAGCCCTCGGGATTCACCACGACCACGGGAAGCGCGGTGTTCTGCGGGATCGAGTTCGGCACCTGGGCGACCAAGTTCGCGCCGCTGTTCTGGACGCTCGGAGACTGAACTCCACCGATCCAGACCTGGCGGTTCGCGCCGAACCCGGTTCCGCTGATTTCCAAGAGCGCCCCGGCTTGGGCGCTCGTCCCGCTCGTCCCAGTGATGCTCGTCGGCTGGGCGAATCCAATGCACTGGGCCTGGCAAACGTCGCCCACGCCGTTGGCATCCGTGTCCTTCTGATCCGGGTTGTACTTGCTCGGGCAGTTGTCGCACACGTCGCCGACGCCATCCGCGTCCACGTCGGACTGGTTTGCGTTCGGGGTGCCCGGGCAGTTGTCGAGGCCGTTCAGGACTCCATCCAGGTCGCGGTCGATCCCGATCCGCGTGCCCGAGCCCGGGGGCACGGCCGTGTAGGTGAGCTCCTGGCCCGGCGTTGCGGCGAGGTTCCGCAGGGCGGCGTCGGTCACGTTCGCGGTCCCGTCGTCGGGCTGGAACGTGCCGGCGGCCACTCGCACCCAGCCCTTCGGGACGCCGTTAATCGTCCCTTTCACCACGAGGTCGCATTCGGTGGTGCTCCCGCCCCCGAACTTCGAGGTGAAAGGGGCTGCGGCCCGAGCGACCAGGAGATCGATGCGCGCGCAGGTCGGGTCCGTGGATGATCCCGGTGTGCAGTTCGCGAAGTTCGCCGTGCTCGTGAGCGTCACCTGCTGGCCCACGATCGGGGCGAAGTCGGAGTCGAAGGCGAGAAGGAACTGCTCCACCTGCCGGCGGGTCGGATCCCCCGTGGGCGAGACGCCACCGAAACCAGCCGCCAGAGGCGGGCTCCCANNGGGCGCCAGAGGCGGGCTCCCGCCATTGAAGACCGTCGCCTGCAGGAAGCGGAAGAGCGTATCCACGCTGCCGTCGTGCAGGAAGCCGAAGCCTCGGATCTGGGGGCCCTGGAACGCTTCCTTGAGCGGGTTGTCAAAGGGCACATCGGCCATGCCGAACATGCCGACCTTCTGATACAGGTTCCGCAGATGGGGAATCTTTACGATCTGGGTCTCGTTCTCAAAGCTCCAGTTCCCACCGGTGCCAAAGTGACCCGCGGACGGCGTAAGGTCGTGGCACCCCTCGCAGGCGAAACCGGCCGGAGCCCCGTTGACGGTTGCACTGACCCCATCGGCGAGCGCCGGGCCCTCGAAGAAGTTAAGGCCTGCGGTCTGGTCCGAAGTGCGCGAGTTGTCGAGGGCGCGGATCGGGTTCGGGGGAAGGGCGATCTGCAGGGCAAAGTCCGTGAACTCCTGCATCTGGCTCCCCGAGAGCTGAGTGGCGTTTCCGACTAGGCTCTGGAACGCCGGATTAAAGTTGTTGAAGGCGTTGTTTTCACAACTGTCATCCGCACTCGGGCAGGTCGTTCCGTTGGCCGGGGCAGCGCGGTCTCCTCGCCAGTGCATGGCGCCGCTGTTGTCCAGGCCGCGCAGGGTCTGGGTCGTCATGGGACCTTTCATCGGATGGAAGTCCGTCACCGTTCCCGACCCGTTCAGTTTGGGGGTTGTGCTGGTGTCACTTCCGATGATGGGAAGCGACACGAGCCCCGCGACGTTCGAGAGGTTGATCGTCTGGAACTCCGTCGTTGTCGGGTTCGAGGTGACGGGGTTGTCCGGGTTGCCAAGGTCCCAGGCGAGGTCGTCCATGTTGCCTTCGATGTGGCAGCTTGAGCACGAGGCCTCGCCGTTGCTCGAGAAGTCGAGGGCGTCGTAGAGGAAGGGCCTTCCTTNNCGGGCGTCGTAGAGGAAGGGCCGGCCCGCGACGACGCTCGCAGGCTCGGGGTTGTGGAGGCCCACGTGGAGAACCTCGGAACCCGAGGTCGACGTCAAGTTCACGACCGAGATCGAGTTGTCAAAGCGCGTGAGGACGTAGAGCCGGTTGCGAGCGCTGTCCAAGACGAGGCCGCTCGGTCCGCCGCCGGTCACCGGAATGTAGTTGGAGCTGATCGAGGCCGACGAGAAGGTGTTGTCCTCGAGGGCGGTGGTGTTGAAGACCCCGATCTTGCTCGAGCCGAAGGCGGCGACGTAGAGCGTCGTGCCATCGGGGGTGACCGCGAGCCCGGCCGGCGTGGCGAGGCTCTCTTGCGCAACGCCCGCAGGTGCCGGCAGGACGCTGTAGTTGATCTGGTTGTTGAGGTGAATCATGGTCGAGGTCGTGCCGGAAAGTACGCTGATGTTGGCCTCGGCGAGGTGGCCCTGGACCGTGCAGGGGGTCGGCACCCCCGGCGGGCAACCGAAGACGCCGGGTCCTTCGCGGCGCGTGAGGTTGTGGGCGTCGGTGTTGGAGACGTAGACCTTGCCGCTCACGGGATTGACGGCCATGTTGAAAAGCGTCGTGCCAACCCCGGTGTAGATCGTGCCTTGGGCCAAGGTATTGGCATCGATCGTGAAGACGTCGTCGTCGGGCAGGCTAAAGCGTACGACGGGGCTCCAGTCGCGACCGATCTCGTCCAGCCACTTGCCGCTCGCGGGGTTGAATTTCACGATGACGCCCACCTCGGGAGCCTGGGCGCCGGCAGAGTTCGTGGCCGGCCCGGCATTACCGCCCGGGCTTACGAAGCCCTGGCTGCTTGTGCACGATTTTCCGGAGCCGACTTGGAAGCCCGTGCAGACAAGGCCCTGGGAAAGGGTCGTGGTCTGATTGCCGGAGTGGAAGATCGCGGCATAGACGGTGTTGCCATCTGGGCTCACAGCGAGGGCGCGGGGGGTATCTCCGAAGAGGGTCAGGATCTGGAGGGGCGTCCCACCAAAGGTCGTGCCGAGGTTCATGGCATCGAAGACCCACACGTCCGCGCGGCCGACGCCTGCGGTGATGAGCTGGGGATCGCCTGCCCCAGGCACAGAGGCAATGGAGGGGTCCGTCCGCTGCTGGCCGCGATGGGCCGTGGTGATGAAAGCCCGGGTCCCGCCCGTGCCGGCGAATACGATGTCCCTCGGCTCGTCGCCCGCGAGGAGGGTGCGGGTCACGCGGGGTGGGATCGCGCTCACGTCCACGATGCTCACGCTGTCGGAGAGGTGGTTCACGACCCACACCTCCGTGTTGGTTCGCGCGGCCACGGCGACCGGCTCAAGACCCACGGGGACGGAGGAGACCTTGGCCACGCCCCCCGCGCCGATGTTCAGGATCTCGAGGGTGTTGTCGGGCGTGTTAACCGCGAAAAGCCGCGTCCCGTCCGGGGAGAGCGCCAGCGGCCGCACCTGGCCGGACTCGAACAGCACGAACTGCGTGCTGAAGTCATTGGGAAGGCCGAAGGCCGGCGTGGCCAGAGTGGCCGCGGCGAGAGCGACGAGAAGCGGCGACAAGCGAGGGCGCATGTGGGCTCCTGCAGCACTGGGTCTTTGAGGAGGCACTGAACGGCCAGTCGAATCTTGCCTTGCGGGGGACGGGAGGGCAAGCCAAATTCCATCTCATTCCGGGCGAANNTCATTCCGGGCATGTAGCGAGGATCGGCAGGCAGCCTGCAAGGGGACCGTGAGGGCGAGGAATCTCCAGGGCTCCCTCCTAAGGGTCAGCGCCGGACAGGCAGGGGAAACCCGGCCCGCAAAGCTTCCTGGTGACCCCTCGGAGGCCCGGGCCTCCCGGCTGAGGCGCTTGAAGGGGTCTGCGCTAGAAGCGGTCTGGTCGGATCTCGGCGTCGTTCCCGCCGTCGATGTAGTAGACGCCCCCATGAATCCACGACGCCTTTGGGCTGAGCAAGAACGCCGCAAGTTCTGCGATCTCCTCGGGCTTGCCTATGCGGCCGAGCGGCACGGAGAGGTTGCGGATGGCGGCGCCCGTCACCGGATCCGCGAGATCGCCCTCGAGGAGTGGAGTGTAGACGGGCCCCGGTGCGATGGCGTTGAGCCTCACGCCCGCCCGCCCCCACGCGGAAGCCCGTCGCCGAACCGCCCGCCCGAGCGCATGTTTCGACCCCATGTACGCGAGGATCGGGCTGTCCGTGGCATCAATCACGCGTGCGGCCTCCGCCTCGTCGTGGGCAAGGAGCGCAAGCACATAGGCGTGCCCGTCGAGGGGGGCCATCTGCGCGGAGTTTGAGCACATCGCAATGGCTGCGGGAGCGACTCCGCGCTGAAGTGCAGGAC
>DOUU01000321.1:3014-3190 GCA_003520425.1 Deltaproteobacteria bacterium | reverse complement strand
TTTGCCAGTACGGGAAGCTCGTTGCTGATCCAGCCGTCGGGATTGTGAACCTGGACGACGTGCATTCCCGCCGTGAGCCCCTCTGCGAGCGTGACGTCAGCGGCGGGATCGCCGTTTTGAGCAGTCGTGAACTGAAGGCCGCATCCCGTACACACCGCCCCGTCGACCAGGACCTG
>DOUU01000321.1:1808-2997 GCA_003520425.1 Deltaproteobacteria bacterium | reverse complement strand
GCCTTCAAATCGGGATCGATATCGAGGAGCGGCTGGCGGTCGGTACCGCCGCCCGTGATCCCGCTCGGAAGCTCGGCGGTCACCGTGTAGGTTCTCTCGCCCTCCTGGGCGTCGTCCCGGATCTCTGCGCTCGTCAAGGCGATCCGGCCGGAGCGGCTCCTCCAGCGCGTGCTCCCTGGATCGAAGCGCAGCTCCTCGAGTTCCGGCGCCCGCGCAATGGCGACGATCTTGCCGTCGGTCGCGGCCTGCTCGAGCTGCTTCATCTGCGCGATCGTGTCATGGTCGTCGGCAGTGGTACTCGTGATCGAGACCTGTCGGCCCGTGAGTCCTGGAAGCCCCGTACCCATCTCGATCTGGAACTGCCAGATGCGATCGCCACGGACGCCGTAGGCAAGGGAGAAGACGCCCTCGAAGGTCGCAAGGAATGCTCCACGCTCCGTGATGCCCTCGGCCGGGTCATAGATATGGGCGTGACTCGGGAACGGGAGCTGCGCGAGGGTGATCCCGATCGGTGAGCGCAGGTTGCAAGGGTCGCCCGTCAAGAGTCCGAAGGTGGCCGGGTTTGGGGCGGGCTCGATCCCATCGGCACAGTCCTGCGCCATGCGCAGGAACTCATAGGAGCTCATGAGGCCGTCCGAGAAGAGAATGTGGCGATCCCAAAGTCCACGCGCGGAGGGAGCGTCGAAGAGGCCAACGATCTTGGAGTCGGTGCCGACGGTGAGAGGCAAGGAATGGCAGCCGATCGCGTTGTCCGCGCAGGTGATGACGCCAAACCCGAGGTTTCCGCCAATCCCGTGGCCGATGCCAAGTCCGTCTTCATCGGTGAAGAAGTCCTGCACGCCCAGGTTCGCCGTTGCGCTCAGCTTGTCGGAAGGCCGCCGCTCGGGGGCGGGCGGGAAGCTCACCGCCTGGAGGAAGGTCGCCATGTCGGTGCGCTCCGCGTCGCTGAAGGCACCTGGCAGACCCGACGGTCCAACGGGGCAGCTCGGCTGAGCGCACATGACGCCACTCAGGCTCGCATCCACAAGGGTTCGGATGCAGCCGATCTCGCCGTCGGTCTGGAGGTTGCAGTCGGGGGCGACGTCGCCGGGGACGAGGTTCGGGCGTGAGGGATCGGGCGGGGGTTGGGATAGGGGTCGGCGAGCCGGCCTTCCCAGTGGAGAGGGAGCGTGTCGCGAAGGCCGCGGAT
>DOUU01000321.1:0-1801 GCA_003520425.1 Deltaproteobacteria bacterium | reverse complement strand
ATGTTGCCGTTCGGGTGGCAGGACTCGCAGGAGAAGGTGCCGCTCGTAGATGCCCGCGCCGAGCTGAACGCGATGCGGCCGCGCTTTACCGCGGGGAGCGTCGGATCCCTTCCGACCTCGATCGTGGCCACGACATACGGCGCGCTCGGATCCTCGACGCTCACGACGGAGAGGGTGCTGTCGACCGTATTCAGCACGAACGCGCACTCGGCGGCGCCGGTCGCCCGGTTCGAGGCGAGCGCCACGCCCTGCGGGATCGCGCCCGTGGGCACGCCTCCCAGCACGCGGCCCGACGCATCGAGCGTGTAGAGACCCGGGAAGCGCGCCGTCCCGTCGGAACCTGCAGCGGTAACGACGAGGGTGGCCCCGTCTTTGCTCGCGGCGAGCCCGTAGGGCGTCGGCGCAGTCGTGCCGAGGGCGGCCGCCGCGCTCGCGTCGAGGTCGACGTGGACGGGGGCGCCGCAGCCGCCCGCACAGTCGAGATAGGAGATCCGGTTCTCAAACATGCGGTTCCCAAGGAGACGCAAGCCGTTCAGATGGTTTCGAGCGTCGGTATTGGTGACGTAGACGCGCGAGTTCGCGCCCACGGCCACGCCGTAGAGGAGAGTGCCGACCCCGCTCACGACTTGAGCGGGCTGGATCCCCGGCGTCGCCGGATCCGAGTCGAAGCCCGGCGCGGTGAGGTCGTACACGAAGAGGTCACGGTCGGGGATGTTGCGATTCAGGATGACCTGGCCGCCGATATTCGGGTCGCGGGCTGCGAATTTAAAGATCGTGCCGAAGTTGACGTTGAGCTGCGGGTTCACGGTGATGCTGTCGATGATCCGCATCTCGAAGAGGCAGCCCTCGTCGAATGGATCCCCGGGCGTAAAGCCTCGCGGGTCTCCTGGCGCGCAGCTCGGGAACTGCGTCTGGTTTCCCGACTCGAATGCCGTGACGTAAAGCTTGTCCCCCGAAACCGCGAGCGCACGGGGCGCCTGGGCAGTGATCGCAAGGCGCGTGGGCGAGATCGACCACTCGCCTCGCGTCTCGTCGCAGGTGCCGGTCTGCTTCGGGTCGGCCATCTCCAAGACGATGACCTGGTTGGGTTGGCCGAGCGTCACAAAGGCGCGGCAGGGGTTCTGAAAGGCGATCCCCACGGGCTCGTCCGTCGTGGTGACGAGATCGTCGGGAGTCGTGCCGCCGTCGGCGTGTTCGAGCCCCTGAAGCGTCTGCACCACCGCAAGCTTTCTGCGGCTAATCACGCTCACGGAGTCGGAGATGTGGTTTGCCACGAAGATGAACTCATCTTCGGGCGGTGAGTCTCGNNGACGCGAGGGACGCTGGGTATCAATCACAGAGACCGTACCTGAGGTGGTGTTGGCGACATAGACAAGAGGGCTGTCCTGGGACACGGCCACGGGATTGAACTGAGGGCTTACGAAGAGAGGATGGCCGGTCTGAAAGCTTGGACGCGACACCCGGCTGCACTCGCCAGCGCCGAGCATGAACTCGCCCGCAGCGAAGAGAGTGAGGAAAAGTCCCCGGGTTCCGACGCGCGAGCGCCGCAAGGTCGTGTCCGGCATCCGTCCTCCGGTCCTGCGCAAGCCCACGTGTGCTTTTTCGCGGTGAGCGCTCTGCGCGAAGCTCAGCTCACAAGGGGTGTGGTTGAGGCAGCCCCTTGGGGGCGGGCCATCATAACCCGCGCTGAAGGAGGCCTTCTACCGTCGGGTAGAAAATCTCATCCCCTGGGGGTCCCTGCATGATGACGCTCGAGTGTCCGGGCACTGAAAAAGAGCACTGAACGAGCATTAAATGAGGA
>DOUU01000386.1 GCA_003520425.1 Deltaproteobacteria bacterium | reverse complement strand
AAGGCGCGGGCGCTCCTCGAGCTTTGCTTCCCAAACCGGGCGGGTGACGGAGCGCCCGCCTTCGTTCATGCTACGCAGGCCATGGCGGCCTTCCCGCACGCGATCGCGTGTTTCACTTTCGACAACATGGGCGAGGCCGCGGAGCTTGGAGAAGGCGCGCTCCCCCTTGCGCCCGCGAAGGCGCTCCACCCCTCGCTCGCCCGCGGCTACCCGCGGATCTTCGATCTGCTCGAGCGCCACGCGGTGCACGCGACCTTCTTCGTCGAGGGTTGGAACGCACTCCACCACCCCGACGCGGTGGCGGAGATCGTTCGCCGGGGTCATGAGCTCGGGATGCACGGTTTCCTCCACGAGCGCTGGTCTTCGCTCCCGCCGGCCGAGGAGAAGGAGCTCGCCGCGCGCGCGACCGAGGCCCTCACGCGGGCTTCTGGAGTGCAGCCGCGCGGCTTCCGGGCACCAGGCGGCGCGCGGACGGCGCAGACCGAAGGGATCCTGCGCGAGCTCGGCTACGCCTACGACGCGAGCCTCGGCAATGGCATGCGGCCCGAGCGCCTTCCCGGGGGACTGGCGCAGGTGCCCTTCGTGTGGCCCTGCGTCGATGGATTCCACTACCTCCAAGACCCGCCTGCGAAGCCGGCAACGGTGCGGGAGGCCTGGCTTTCTGCGCTCGCACGCACGGCGAGCCGCGGCGGCCTCTTCGTTACGGTATGCCACGCTTTTGTGACGGGCCTCGACCCGGAGCGGATGGAGGTGCTGGGCGAGGTGATGTCCCAAGCGGTGGCTGAGCCGCGCATCGCCGTCCTTACGGTGGGCGAGGTGGCGCAGCTCCTCGTCGCAGGCGGGGCGGCGTGAAGGACCTTGCGGCGGCGCCGCGGTTTGGCATCACGCTTCCCTTCGCGAACCTCCCCCTCCCCGGGCACGGGCCGCTTCTTCAGGAAGCCTCGCAGCTCGGTTACACGGATGCGTGGACGAGCGAGACGAGCGGCGCGGACGCCTTTTCGCCCCTCGCCTTTGCGGCGGCGCTCGGGTCTCGCCTGCGCCTTGGCACGGCCATCGCAGGGGTCTACTCGAGGGGCCCCGCGCTCCTTGCCATGAACGCTGCAGCGCTCTGCGAAGCGGCGCCCGGGCGCTTCGTGCTCGGCATCGGTGCGTCGAGCCCGGCCATGGTCGAAGGCTGGAACGCGGCCCGCTTCGAGCGCCCGCTGTCTCGGGTTCGCGACACGCTCCGCTTCTTGCGCCGCGCCCTCGCCGGCGAGCGGGTCGACGAGGTCTACGAGACCTTCGCCGTGCGCGGCTTTCGCCTCGAGCGCCCGCCCGCCTCCCCGCCACCCATCTACCTCGCGGCGCTGCGGGAGGGGATGCTGCGCCTCGCGGGCCGGGAGGCCGACGGCGTGATCCTGGGTCTCCTCTCGGCGGAAGACGTGGCGCGGGTGGTCGCGATCCTGGGCGAGGGAGGAGGAGGCAAGGACGTGGTGGCGCGGATCGCGGTCTGTCCCAGCGCGGATCCGAGGAAGGCGCGCGAGGTGGCGCGCCGGATCCTCGCGACCTACCTACAGATTCCAGTGTATGGCCGCTTCCACGACTGGCTGGGCCGGGGCGAGCTCCTGCGGCCGATGCGCGAGGCCGCCCGAGCGGGCGACCGCGAAGCCGCAAGGCGGGCCCTTCCCGACGCCCTCGTCGACGCGCTCTTCGTGCACGGGACGCCCGAGGAGTGCCGGGAGAAGCTCGGCCGCTTCGTGGCCGCCGGCGTGCGGACGCTCGTCGTCCAGCTCTTTGCCCACGGCGGCGACCCGCGCGAGGCGCTTCGCGCCCTCGCGCCGCGGGGCCTTTGAGGTCCGGCGGCCGCGAGTTTTCCGTGGAAGGGGCGGGTAGCCTCCCCCCCGTGGAGCTCGACGCCGCGCACTGCTACCGGGCCCTGCGCAGCCGGGACCGCCGCTTCGACGGGCGCTTTTTCACCGGCGTGACGACCACGGGGATCTACTGCCGGCCGGTCTGCCCCGCGCCGGCGCCAAGGCGTGAGAACGTGATCTTTTTCCCCTGCGCGGCTGCCGCCGAGGACGCAGGCTACCGGCCGTGCCGGCGCTGTCGTCCGGAAGCGGCGCCCGGCACTCCGGCGTGGCAGGGCAGCTCGGCCGTGGTCTCGCGCGGCCTGCGACTGATCGGCGAAGGCGCCCTCGACGGCGGCACCCTTTGCGAGCTCGCGGGGCGTCTTGGCATCGGAGACCGGCAGCTGCGGCGCCTCTTTCTGCGGCATCTCGGAGCCTCTCCGCTCTCCCTCGCCCGGGCGCGCCGGCTCCACTTCGCCCGCACGCTTCTCGACGAGACCGATCTTCCCATGAGTGAGGTCGCCTTCGCCGCCGGGTTCCAGAGCATCCGGCAGTTCAATTACACGCTCCGCGCCTCGTTCGGTGAATCCCCCCGTCGCCTGCGTGCCCGTCGCCGCTCGCCCGAGCCCGCAGAGGGCGATGCCGTCGTGCTTCGCCTCGCCTACCGGCCGCCCCTCGACTTCGAGGCGGGGCTGCGCTTTCTCGCCGCGCGCGCGACCCGCGGCGTCGAGCAGGTGGAGGGCGGCGCCTACCGGCGGACCGTCGAGATCGGGGGCAAGGCCGGCTCGATCGAAGTCGAGAAGGGTGCGGACGGGGCGCACCTTGTGCTGCGCGCAAGGCTTGGCGATCCCGCGGGCCTGCTCGAGGCGGCCGAGCGCGTGCGGCGGATCTTCGATCTTGCAGCCGACCCGCTTCGCATCGCGAGCGATCTCGAGCTCAGCGCGGGGCCGCGCCTCGGCCCGGCGCTGCGCAGCGCACCGGGTGTGCGCGTGCTCGGGGCGTGGGACGCCTTCGAGCTCGCAGTGCGGGCCGTCCTGGGTCAGCAGGTCAGCGTGGCCGGAGCGTCCACCCTGTGCGGGCGCCTTGTTGCGGCCTTCGGCAAACCGGTCTCCTTGGGGCGCGGGCTCACGCATCTTTTCCCGAGCCCGGATGCCCTGGCCGCCGCGGACGTCACCGCGATCGGGATTCCGGGGGCGCGGGCCGCGACCGTGCGCGCTCTCGCGCGGGCCGTGGCAGACCGAACGCTTCGCCTCGACGCGGCGCGCGGACTGGACGATGCCGTCGCACGGTTGTGTCAGGTGCCGGGGATCGGAGAGTGGACCGCGCACTACATTGCGCTGCGCGCCTTCGGCGAGCCCGACGCATTCCCCGCGAGCGACCTCGGCTTGCGCAAAGCGCTCGCGGGCGGAGGGGCTCCGCTCTCCGCCGCCCAAGTGGGGCGGCTGGCGGAGGCCTGGCGACCCTGGCGCGCCTATGTCGCGATGGCGCTGTGGAACCCCCTCTGGCCCGGCGCCCGGGAGGGTTCGTGAGGGGGGGCCGCCTGAAGGCTGCGCGGTCTGCGAAGGGAGCTCAGATCGGGGTCTGGTGGAGATAGGCTCGCAGCCCGCGAATCTCCTCGTGCTGCTCGGCGATCTCATCGTGCAGAAGGTCTCGCATGGAGAGCATCGCGAGGAGGCGGCCCTCCTCGAGGACAGGCAGGTGGCGGAAGCCCGCGCGCTGCATCTTCTCCAGACACTCGCTTCGGGTGTTGTCGGGCGAAGCCGTGACCACCTCGCTCGTCATGGCGGCGGCGACGCTTGTCAAGCACGGGTCCAGACCTTCCACGACGACCCGTGTCATGAGGTCGCGTTCGGAGAAGATGCCGACGAGCCGGTCGTCGTCCACGATCAGGATTGCGCCGACCCGGGCGGACGCCATGACCTGCGCGACATCCATCACGGTGGCCGTCGGGGGAGCGGTGACGAGGTGGTAGGGCCGGACGATGTGGCGGATGGCATGCATGGAGCACCTCCCGACCGCCGCGCGGTGGGCCTGCTCCGGGGGTGGGCCGCTCCGGTCTCGCATCTGTCCGACGAAGCAGGAGGGCGGGCGGTCTCCTGAATTAGGAACCCGCCGGGGAGCGTTGGCAAGCAATTTGTGCGGCCGCTGGCGCGGCGGCGGCCCCCGCTCTCGTCCTCGGTTTCGTCCTAGGCCCCCCGCGTCATGCGCAGGTAGGCGCGCGCATCCTCGCGACCGGGATCCCTTTCGAGCACCTGCTCCCACTCGCGCACGGCATCGTCGGTGCGGCCGAGGCCGTAGTAGGTGACCCCGAGCTGGACCGCCGAGGGCAGGAAGTTCGGGTTGGCCCGCAAGACCCGGCGGAACTCCTGCGCGGCTTGATGGGGCAGCCCGCTCTCGCGCAGCGCGACACCGAGGCGATGGCGGATGTCGTGAAAGTCCGGGCAGCGATCGAGCGCCTTGCGATAGGCCTCGATCGCATCCCGCAGCTCCCCCACCTCTCGGTAGGCGTCGCCGAGCGCGGCCTGAAGGTTCGCGAGCTTTCCCCGCGTGGTGGGATCGACGAGATCTTCGCTTGTGGCAAAACGTCTCGGCGTGGCCGTCGCCATCTCTTCGGCCAGGGCCCGTGAGCGCTCGAACTCGCCCCGCTGCTCATACACCGAGACGAGCGCGAGAGCGGCCTCGGCGTAGCCGGGGTTGATGCGGATGGCCCGCTCGAGACTCTTTGCGGAGCTCTCGAGGTCGCCGCGGCGTTCGTGGAGCAGACCCACCATGTAGTGGACGTCGGCGAAGCCCGCGCGCGTCTCGAGCAGCCGCGTCAGGTGGACGAGCGCACCGTCGAGATCGCCGCGTTCGAAGCTTGCGCGACCGAGTTGGTACTGCTCGCGCTCCTCCGAGGTGAGCTCACCCGCGCTCGGCATGCCAGGGCGCGAGGCGCAGCGCTCAGTTCGCCGCGGGGATCAGGTCGGCGGCCTGCTTGGCAACGTCGCTGCCTTGGTAGTTGCGAAGGATGACTTCGAAGATCTTCTGCGCTTCGTCCTCGAGGTTCATCTTTGTGTAGCAGACGCCGAGCTGGTAGAGCGCCTGGGCGTCGAGGCCCAAGCCCGGGTACTTGTTAAGCACGCCGCGGTAGCGATCGGCAGCGGACTGATATTCCTGGCGCTCGAGATAGAAGCCCGCGATCCGCATCTCGTGCTCGGCCAGGCGCGTGCGCAGCTCCTTCCACAGCTTCTCCGCCTCCGGAGCCTGCGCGGAATGCGGGTAACGGGCGAGGAGCTGATCCAGGAAGTTCAAAGAAAGGCGCGTGGCCGTCTGATCCCGGCTGGCATCCTTCGACTGCTTGTAGTGGCACATGGCGGCGCGGAAGAGCGTGTAGGGCACCTGGTCGTGCTGGGGGTGCAGGTCCCCGAAGTCGCGGTAGTAGGAAAGCGCCTCGTCGTACTTGGCGTCGTCGTAGTACGCGTCTGCGATCTTGAGCTCGGCCAAGATCGCGTAGTCGCTATAGGGGTAGTTGTCGATGATCTGCTGGAACGACTCGATGGCCTTGGCGTGATCGCTGTTCGGGAACACCCAGAGCGTCTTGGCCGGCCCCTCCATTTGTGCGAGGCCCTTGCGGTAGAGCTCCTCCGCCGAGGGAGTCTCACCGGAGACCGTGGGCTTGGTGGAGGCGCAGCCAAAGCTGAGCAGCGCGCAAAGAGGAAGACCGGCTGCAAACCCGATCCGGCGGCAAAGTGCGAAGCGGGTGCTGAGCATCACGCTGAGTTCCCCCCCAAAGCAATGTTCGGCAGGACGGCAAACTACTAGAGTCCGTCCCCCCATGTCAATTTGCTACGCTGGGTTTCCAACTCCTGGAGGAAATTCATGGTTCACGACCACTTGGCCAGCCACCGCTTGGACCGGCGCCTCCTTCGGCGTCGCAACTGGGTGAATCCGAAGCAGCTGGCCAAGGAGCTCGAAGCCCTGCCTGACGTCTCCGAAAAAATCCGGCCGCCCGAGGAGGGACAGGAGGCGGCCGAGGAAGCCAAGGGGCCCGCAGAGGCATTTTCCACCCGGCACAGCTGAATTTTTCCCCGCCGGGGCCCTCGCCCCGCCTAGAGTGCGATCCGGTAGCGCAGCTCGGTGAACTCGACGCCCAGGAATGTCTTGAGGCGCTGCGCCCCATCGAGCTCCCAGCCCGCCGCCTCATAGATGCGGCGGGGGCGCTCGTTCTGCTCCGCCGTCCAAAGCGTGGCCTCGCGGTAGCCCCCTGCGCGAAGCGCCTCGAGGGCCGCGCCCAGCAGGACCTGGCCCACGCCGCAGCCCCAGCGCGAGGGCAGGGCGTAGAAGGTATCGAGCTCTCCGGTTCGCAAGGGATCCGCGTCCGCGTCGTCGGAGCGCCGGACCACCGCAAAGGCCACGACCTGGCCCGCCTGTTCTGCGACGAGGGTGACCTCGTCCGTGCCGCCCCGCTCCCAGCGTTCCGCGGGGGAGCGGAGGAGCGCGAGCCGGGTGGGAGGCAGGAAGTGGGCCCACGCGGTGCGGGCGGCCTCGACGAAGATCTCGGCCATGGCGGCGCCGTCCCCAGGCCGGGCAGGTCGCACGAGGAGCTCCATCTCATTCAAGCGTAGCGGGACTCGCGAGACGCTGAAAAAGCGAAGCGCCCGCATACCGCAGGCCCCTTCGCAGGGCGCAGGCGCGACTCGAAAAGGCCGCGCCCCTTGCGCCTAGGGGCGGCTCTTCGGGGGCTCGGTCGGAGCAGAGGGGGAGGCGACCGGACGAGGCGAGTGCTCGGTCGCGAGATGGAGCACGCCCCACAAGAGCGCAGCGACGAGCGCCGCGGCAAGAAGCGACGCCGCGATCGCAACCCGGCGGATTCGACTCTGGCGACGCGCGTAGGCCTTCTCCGCGGCGGCCCGCTCCGTCTGCGCGGCCTCCTTCGCATGCTCGGGGATTCTCACGAGCGAAACCGTCACGTTGTCCGGACCCCCGTGGTGGTTTGCGAGGTCGACGAGCATCCGGACAGCGTCTTGGGGCCGCGCGCTCGCGAGCGCGCCCAGGATCTCGCCCTCGGGAACGCAGCCCCAAAGCCCGTCGGTGCAGAGCAAGAAGCAGTCGCCAGCCCTCGCCGCGACCGGCCGGATCTCCACATCGAGCTCGGGTTCGCCGCCGATCGAGCGCAGGACCTCGTTGCGGCGGGGGTGGACCGCCGCCTCGGCGGCGCTCAGGAAGCCCCGGCGCTGCAGCTCCGCCACGTAGGAATGGTCGGCGGTAAGCGCCGTGAGCCTCCCGTCGCGGAAGACGTAGGCGCGGCTATCGCCCACGTGGGCCACCCAGGCGTCGCCCGCGGCGGCGAGCAGAAGCGCCACCCCGGTCGTGCCCATGCCCGCGTAGCGCGGCTCGCTCGTCGCCACCTCGAGGATGCGTTTGTTCGCGGCAAGGAAGGCCTTGCGCAGCGACTGCTCGGGCTCCTCGTGGCTTTCGCCGAGCACTTTCCCGATCGTGTCCACCGCGATGCGGCTCGCGACTTCTCCGCCCTGGTGCCCTCCCATGCCGTCCGCCACGACCAGCGCGCGCCAGCCTGCACCGTTGGCAAAGTCCCCGTACGAGTCCTGATTGCTCGCCCGCACCCGTCCGACGTGGGAGAGCGAGGCGACCTCGATCACGGGGCGGGCGCTCTCGCTCATCGCTCAAACACCAGATCGATGTCGGCGATCTTGATGCGGTCGCCGGGACGCAGCGGGCTCATCTGGATCGCCGTTCCGTTCACCTGCGTGCCGTTGCTCGAGCGCAGGTCTTCGATCGATACGCGGCGGCCGGAGACGTGGATCTCGGCGTGATAGCGCGAGACCGTGCTGGACGGGATGGCGAGGTCGTTGTCCGGCAGGCTTCCGATGCGGATGCGGCCGGGCCGCAGCGCGATGCCCTCGCCCGCACGCGGGCCTGCCACGAACACCAGCCGTCCTGCCGGGCGCCTTCGCAGAACGATCCAGGTCAAGAGCCCGACGCCAAGGGCGACGCCCGCGCCCAGGGACGCCACGGGCCAGAGAGGCCGGCGGTAGAGGGGGTAGGGGACCGCCCGCGCTTGCTTCAAGCCCCCGGCCGACACCTCAATGCGATGGGTCTTCCCATCGAGTTCTGGCGTGAAGCGTGCGACATAGCTCTTGGTCATCTGGGAGAGGATGTTGTCGTAGAAGGCCGCCATTTGACCGGGGTTCGCCGCCTCGACGAAGTCGCCGCCCGTCTCCTTGGAAAGACGCTGCAGGGCCTCGAGCCCGCCCCTTCCGAAGTTCGCGTAGCCGATCGTAAAGACGGGGATCTGCGCCCGTGTGCCGTCGCCTTGGGCCAGAGCGACCGCCTCGTCGAGCTTGTGGACGCTGCCCCCATCCTGACTGTCGGAGAGCAGGACCACGAAGGCGCGACGAGGGAGCTCTCCGCCCTGCCTCACGAGCTCCACGGCGCGGTACATGCCGTCGTAGAGGAGGGTCCTCATGGAGCTGGAATCGATTTCGAGCGTGGACAGCCGCACCCGCGCATCCGAGCGGGCGGCGGAAAAGGGGGCCACGACCTCCACCTTGCCGCCGAAGCTCAAGATCGCGATCCGGTCTGGGGCTCCCAGGCGGTCCAGGAAGGCCAGCGCGCCGGCCTTCGCCTGGTCGAGCGCCTCGCCCTGCATGGTGCGGCTCACATCGAGGGCGAGGACGCAGGCCATGCCGCGGTTGCTCTCGCCGAGGAGCGTGAGCGTCACGCTCTTCGGGTCGATCGGGCGGCCGTCCTCACTGATTGCGAGATCGACCGGCCGCAGGTGCTCGACCGGGGTCCCGAGTCGGGTCTGGGCGCGCAGGTAGAGGTTCACCGCGGGGTCGGGGACGAGGCTCACCTCGGCATCGTCGAGCTCGAGGCGTTCGACCGAGCGCATCTCGAAGCCGCCCGAATCGCGGGGCTGCGCCGCGGCCGGCGCTGCAACCGCGAGCGCAAAGACCGCGACTGACACAGCTGCGTTACGCACGGCTAGAAGACGGTACGGAACCGGAACGTCGTTCGTCCGAGCTTGACGAAGTCGCCGTCCTTGAGCTCGGTGCCCTCCGTCCGCTCGTCGTTGACGAAGGTCGGGTTCTTGTCACTGAGCGGCGCGATCACAAACATGCCGTCCTGGTGCTTCACCTTGGCGTGCTCCCGGGAGATCCACTCGCTCGGCAGGCGCACCTCACAGCCGTCCGAGCGGCCGAGCCGGCTGTCGCCATCGGGCACACGGAACACCTCGCCCTCCAGTTCGCCGTCCACGGCGACGAGCACGCCCACCGTCTTTCCGCGGATGGAGAGGGCGGCCTGGTATCGGGTCTCCCCCTGTCCGGCCGCCGGCGCGGGGCTCGCGGCCCGAGGCGGGAACTGTCCGGGAGAGGGCGCCCAGGCGGGCGGAGGGGCAGGCGGCGGGACGATCGGCTCGGGCCGCTCAAGCGTGGGCTGTGGCCGCATCTCCGTGGCGGCAGCCGCGGGCGAGAAGGGCGGCACCGCCGCCGGGGGCGGTGGTGAAGGAGGCGCTCCGGGCGTGCGCAGGGACTGGGTCGCGACGTCGGGGCGCCGCGGGGGAAGGGCTCCCCGTCGCACTCCGCTCGGCTTGCTCCCCTTCTTGCTCCGAAAGAGCCCGCGCAGCGAATCGAAGAATCCCAACGCTCCACCTCGGGACGGCCCTGCGATCCGAGCCGTCGCAGCCAGGAAACGACCCTAGGATACCGCGCTAGAAGCCTGCAGCCGCCAACACATCATCCTTCGGCAGCCCGGCCTCACCCGCTACGGCTGCGGCCATGAAGCGCGGGACATAGTCAGCGGTCTCGACCGGCAAGAGATTGCTCTCCACGAGCCTCCAGTACGAGCGATCGCTGAAGGGGTCGGACATGCGCTTGAGGGCGGTACGGACGCCGTTTTCGCCCCGGTTGTAGCCCGCCAGCGCGAGCAAGAGCGCATCCCCGCCGAATTCGAAGGCGAGGTCCCGCAGATAGCGCGCCGCCACCTGGGTGGAGCGCCGCGGGTCGCGCCGCTCGTCCACGTTGCCGTCCATGCGCATCCCGTAGCGCTTCGCCGTCGCGGGCATGAACTGCCACAGGCCCACCGCGCCCGCCGGCGACTTCACGCGCGGATCGAACCCGCTCTCGATCATCGCGACCCAGTNNCGCAGCATCGGCACAAGGGGCTCGCCTCGCGCCAGGGCACGCTCGATGAAGTCGTGTTCCTTGCGCATGCGCGTGCCGACGTCCTGGTAGAACGAGGCCGGCACGCCGTCCGGGCTCTGGCGCAGCCCGACGAGGACGAGACCCACGCGCTCCTCCAGGCAGGGGCGCAGCTCGCTCGCCGCCACCTCATCCATCCGGCAGGCGTGGCCCTCGCGGGGGGCTGCGCTCGGCGGGCGGGAGCGCTCGACGGCGTTGCGAAAGACGGTGGGAAGGTCGACCGGGCGACCGAGCTCGGAGGAGAGCCGGTCGCCGAGGCGTTCCATGGCGACCTGCATCACCATCTCGCGGGGCACGTCGTCGAGGCGCCCGTTCGAGAGCAGGAGGCCCGCCGCCGACTGGAGCTTGGCCTTGGCTCCCGGCCAGTCGCGCAGCTCCGCCGCCTGGAGCCCGTCGGCGGCCGTGGTGGCGGCCTGCTCGAACACGGGGTCGCTCCTGCGCCAGCGAAGGACGCCGAAGACCAGCACTGCGACGAGGAGCGCTGCGAGCGCGAGAACGAGGAGGGCACCCCGGCGATCCTCGCCGGTGTCGACCTCGTCCTCGTCCTGCTCGAAGAGAAGGCGTGCTTCGCCGGCGAGCTCGAGAACGTCTCCTGGCTCAAGGAGCGTGGGCTCGACAAGAGGGGCGCCGTTCAGGAGCGTCCCGTTTGCGCTGCCAAGGTCGACCGCAGTCCAGCCCTCGGGCGAGGCGCGGATCAGAAGATGCTGGCGTGAAACCAAGGACGAGGCCAAGACGAGCGTGCAAGCTTCGGCGTCGCGCCCGACGAGCAGATCGGCCTCGTCGAGTGCGGTCGTCGCAACCCGCTCTTCGCCCTCGAGCTGGACGAGGCGCGCGCCCATCTCCGCCACCCCGCTCCATACGAGCTACTGGCCGGTGCCCGTCGGAACCTCGATCTCCACGGCGGTTGCGGGACCGATCGAGCCGGAGAGATAGCCATCGATCCGCGCACGGCTGCCGCTGCGATAGACCTCGATGATCTCGATGCTGGCGATCTGGCGGCCGTGGTCCACGAGCCGACCCCGCATCCCCGGTTTGACGCCCCTCGGTGTGCCCAGGTCGATCAGCACGGCTTCGACCTTGCCCGTCGCCCCCTCGGTCTCGATGACCGTGCCCGTGAGCTTCTGGGCGCGGGGCGCGGCTGCAGGCTCCGCGGGCTTTGCTGCCGCCCGGTGTTCCTTCTTCTTCGGAGGAGGGGGCGGCAGCGGGGGCGGCGCGTCGGCCTGGAAGTTCACCCGAAGCTCGTAACCCAGCGCCCCGGTGTCGGGCGGCTCGGCGATCTCGAGAAAGTAGACCCCGGGCTTGTCGACCCGCGCCTCAAGGCCTGTGATGGGTGCCGCACCGCTTTTGGCTTCCCCGAACTTGGTCGCGCCGCCGTCGGTGATCACGACCGAGTAGGGCGGCGTGGGCTTTGCGTCCTTGCTCACCGCAACCACCTCGACGCTCACGCGGCCGGGATCCGGAGCCTCGAAGCGGTACCAGTCCGCGCAGTCGCCATCCTTGCAGTTGAGGCTGTCGGCCTTCCAGGTCTCGAGGGGCAGGGGCGTGGCGCCGGAGGGCTCGGCGTCTGGATCGACTTTCTTGGCGCAGCCGAGCGCCGCGCCAAGCGCGGCTGCGGCGAGGAAGGCGAGAAGGTCACGTGCGCGGAATCGCATCGCCATGGTCTTTCCTAGTTCCGTGTCGAGCTCGGAGGCTCGGTGTGAGCAATCGCAAGAACTGCGTCACCGCTGCGCAGGAGATAGTCGGCAAGCACCTCGATGCCATCCTGCGGATAGCTGAGCGACCAGCGCAGATGCCCGGCCCCGAGGTCCTTGGCCTCCCGCAGCAAGCCGGGAAACGCAAGGGGACCCCGCGCCTCCTTGCGCGGCTGGAGCTCCCGCTCGCCCTCGCCTTCGCGCACCCACACCCGCAGTGACACCTCCTGGCACTCCGGGCTCCACTGGAAGGTGTGGGAGCCGGTGCCCTCCCGATAGGTGAAGCTGTCCACGCCCTCCGCGCAGGTGAGTCGCAAGTCGCGTCGGGAGACGAGAACACCGTTGCCTCCCCGCACCTGCGAGGGAACGCCCTCGAGCCGCACCGCGATGCGCAGGTTCCCTCCGCTCCCGAACATCGCATCGCGAAGCTCGTCGGCGGAGCGGAGCCAGTTCCGGAAGCCCTCGCCCAGCGTGAGCGCGCGGTCTTCGAGGATCGGCTTGGCGCGCCCGTCGGCGTAGAAGGTATCGAGCAGCTCGCTCCGGAACCGCGCGAGCTCCCCCTCCCGGGGAGCGTACAGGCTCTTGAGCTGGGCCTCCGTGAGCTCCCCGGAGAACCGCTCGCCAATGCGCTCAGACCAGCGGCGATCGATCTCCGTCGCCGCGCTCTCGAGCACGGCGGAGAAGCCGTTGAGCGCGGGCATGGCCAGAATCTGGCGGATGCGCTCGGCGGCCTGGGGATCCGAGCCCGGGGGCACCATCTCATGGATGAGATCGAGGGCGCTGCGGAAGGAGGTCTGCTCCCGGCGCGCGACGCGCTGCGCGAGGTCGAGGGCGGCTTCGGGCTGCGCCTGCGCGGTTTCGACATCCTGCGCCACCGCGTCCAGAGCCTGCAGGTAGCGCGGCCAGGGGGCGGCATCCTTCGCGTCCTTGGCGTCTTCCGCCCGCGCGCTGTGCAGGGACGCCATCCATGTGGGCTCGGGCCCGCTGCGCGGCAGATCGGCGCGCGTCTGGGATTCGATCTGATCGACAAGGCGCAGGTAGGGAGAATTCCTCACGGCGGCGTCGGCCACGGCGGGGAGCGGAGTGCCCATGAGATAGCGGCGCCAGTTGCCGTCAAAGCGCGCCACGTACGAGCGCTTGAAGGCGTCCAGCGTCGCAGGGGAGGCTCCTCCCGCGCGTTCGACGGCGGCGACGAGCCCTTTCACGAAACCCTCCCAGCTCTGGCGCGTGTAGGTGCCGGGCACGGATACCTCTCCCGCGGGCAGACCGACTTCGGAGTAGCGGACCGGCCCGTGGCCGTCGCTGCTGTTCCCGCTCCACTGCTCGAGACGATCGAGGTCGAGCAGCGTGGCCGCCGCCTGGTTGAAGACCTCCCGCTCCTGCTGGAGACGGCGCGTCACGTGCTCCTCGGGAGCCCAGGCCAGCCATGCATCGTAGCCGCGGCCGAAGACCGCAGGATCGGCGGGTCCGGCCTCGGACCGGACGAAGTGCGAGAGGTCAGGCCGCGCCTTTTCGGGCTGCGCGCCCTTGCCCTCAAGCCACGCCACGTCGAGCGCAAGCTCCGCCAGCGCTTCGAAGGCGCCGCTGTCGAGGCGCTTTGCGCTGCGCAGGAGCTCGCTCTTGGTCGGCTCCTCGTAGTCGCGCCCGAAGCTCGAGACGTAGGTCTGCCGCGCGCGCTCGAGCGCGGTCTCGAGCGGACCGCC
>DOUU01000133.1:5486-5648 GCA_003520425.1 Deltaproteobacteria bacterium | reverse complement strand
CTTGGGCTTGATGCCGCGCCACGAGCCGCCGTACTTCGCGATCACGATCTTCCCGCGCACGCTGACGCCGAGACTGTCGAGCACCCGGTAGTCGTCCGGCACGCCGTAGTTCACGAACACCAGATCGCCGGTGACGTCCCCGTCGGGCGAATACGCGTTGAA
>DOUU01000133.1:4541-5481 GCA_003520425.1 Deltaproteobacteria bacterium | reverse complement strand
AGCTCGGCGACGTAGCGCTCCGGCGCCACCAGCTCGAGCGAGCGGTCCACCGGCCGGGGCATCAGCGCCTCGAACTGTTCGATGGAAGCGTCGAGGCCGAACGCGCGGAACCGCGCGAGGATCATCTCCGCCACGTGATGCGACCGCTCCGTCCCCGCCTCGTGCGGGACCGCGCTCAGCGCGATGAGCTGGGAGCGGAGCGTGTCGGCGTTCGGCACCGCCATCAGCGCCGCCTCGCGCGCCAGCTCGTCGCCCAGCAGCGCCGGCGGGAAGCCGCGCACCGGCGGTGGGGTCGCGGGGGCGGGGGCGGACTGGGCGCGGAGCGCGGGAACCGGCGCGATGAGGATCGCGGCCGCCGCCGTGGCGAGCCAAAGGCGCGTGCTGGTCATCCGTTCGTCTCCGTGAAGGTCAACCGGCGCTGAACCGGTCGAGAAAGGCCCGTTCGTCGGGCGTGAGGCTGGCGACGCCCGCCAGCTCCACTTTCGCCATTACGCGCTCGTACTCCTCGCGGTTGACCGGGTGGAGCGTGTCGAGAGGCACGCGACGCCATCGGTCGAGGTCCGCGGTGGACGTCTTCGGCGTCGGCGCGGCCGCCGTGCGGAACTGGACCGCCGGCGAACGCAGCTCCATCCAGCGCACGTAGAGGAACCCGCCGGCGAACCCTCCGAGGTGCGCGAAGTGCGCGATGCCGCCCTGCCCCTGCCAGGCGCCGAACAGCGACATGACCGTCATCAGCACGACCAGCCAGCGCGCCTCCATCGGCAGGAAGAACACGTACACCAGGTCGCGCGGCCAGTAGTGCGCGTAGCCGAGCATCACGCCGAACACCGCGCCGGAGGCGCCGATGATCGCCACGTTCGGCGTCATCAGGGACAGGACCGCGCCCGCGATGCCGCTCGTCAGGTACAGCCCGATGAACCGGCGGCCGCCGAGCCGGGCC
>DOUU01000133.1:0-4468 GCA_003520425.1 Deltaproteobacteria bacterium | reverse complement strand
CAGCATCACCAGGTTGGCGAGGATCAGGAACGACACCCAGGGAGTCGTGGGAAGTACCCTACCCCACGGGCTCGATGCTGTCGAGCCGGCTCACGTCCAGCGTCACGGCTTCGTCTCCGTGCGGGTGATGGAGGATGTCGCCGAACTTCGCGCCCCAGACCACCTCGTCCCACCGGTAGCTCGAGCGCGCATGCACGCGCTGCGCGAACGTCTCCTCCACCCCGGAGAGCAGCACCAGAAACTCCGCGTTTGAGCGCCGCATGTCGTCGCGCGTGAGGCCGTTGAGGGGACTCGCCTCGTCGATCGGGTGCACGATCGTCCACGACAGCGGGAAAAACGTCACGGTGCTGCGCTCCAGCGGCAGCGGGTAGTAGCGGCGCACCGGGCGGCCGTTCACCTCCTCGAAGCGCGTGAACATCACCGTCGCCTGCATCTCGATCATCTCGCTCTTGCGCACGTTCGCGATCCGGAACTCGAAGGCCCGGAGCCCCCGGTAGGGCGCGATCACCGCCGTCCGGCTGAACAGAACCTTCGCCGTGGGACGCGAGAAGCGCGCGAACAGGAGGCCGGTCGCCAGCGCGAGCCACAGGAGGCCGACCAGCGCTTCCACCGTGACCACGAGGTTCGGCGCCAGCCCCACGGGGGCGACGTTGCCGTAGCCGATCGTCGAGAAGGTCTCGACGCTGAAGAAAAACGCCCGCGCGAAACCCTCCGTCCCCGCCGCGGGCACGGTGTTGAGCAGCGCGCCCGGGCCGCACAGGACGAACGCAACCGCGAAGCCGGCGTTGAGCAGGAGGTACGACGCCGCGACCAGCACCATGAACCGCGTCCACGTCGTCGTCAGCAGGGTGTGGTAGAGACTCAGCGACGTGGCGAGCCTGAGGCCCCGGCGCGCCACGTTGAAGGATCCGTCGCGGTTGAGGAGCCGCTGCCGGCTCTCCCGGGAGACCACGGAACCGAAGCCGAGATCCCGGTTCTCGTCCTCGCTGACCCAGCCGGGTCGCGTCACCTGCCTCATCCTGTGTTCGGAACCTCAGCAGCCTAGAGGCTCACCCCGCGGACGGCTAGTGACTTTGTATCACAGAGTACTTGCTGGTTCAGAGTAGAGGCGCCATACTTGAGGCGCCCGGCACCGGAGTCGCCCGTGACTGCCCTGACCAGGATCCTCTTCCCGCTCCCGGACTACCGCCGCACGCCGTGGTCGCTGCTGGCCTGGTGGGAATCGCGGCGGCTGAACTTCAACCTGTTCGTCGGCGGCACCGGCCTCGTGACGCTGGCCACCGTGACGCTCTTCACGACCCTNNCACCGTGACGCTCTTCACGGCCCTGCCGCCGCACGGTCCCGACATCGGGCCGCTGTGGCGCGGCGCGATCGTGTACGGGGTTCTCGCGAACGTGGGCTACTCGCTGGGCTGGCTCGCGGAGATGGCGATGAAGACGCTGTGGGGTGACGAGGCGCCGTATGCGGGGCCCGCACTGTGGCGCCAGGGGCTCAGCTTCTCGCTGGGCCTGACGCTGCTGCCGATCCCGCTCGCGATGCTGTCGTGGGTGGTGCGACTGGTGGGGCACTTCTTCTGAGAGGTTCAGTCCTGAGAGAGCAGGGTTCGGGGAAGTTGCCAGACGGCAAGGCCACAGTGGTTTCCAGCTGCAAGTCTCCGGAGGAAGAACGGGCCCCGACGCTGTCGCGCGCCGGGGCCTCTGGTAACTGGTCTGGCAGCTGACTCTCAAGACTGGTAACCACTACACACTTGCCGTCTGGCAACTCCACTGTCAGCTGTTTCTTGCCTCTGCACACTCCTCAGTCAAAGTGCGCGTTGAGGATCGGTAGCACCTGGAACGGCGGCGGGTTGTTCCGCGCGATGTTCAGCAGCCCGATCTGGATCCCCTGGAGCCGCCGCGCGAAGTTGAGGAGCCCGATCGAGATGCCCGCCTGGAGTCCGCGGATCTGGTTGAACGCGCTGACCGACAGCCCCGACATGCCTTCGGTCTTGAGGTTGATCCCGGCGATGGTGATGCCGGATACGCGGGGGCTGCGCACCCGGTAGCCGGCGACGGTCAGGCCCTTGGCCAGGGCGCCGGTGACGACGGCCAGGCCTGCGACGGTGAAGCCCCTGGTGCCGCCCTGTGCGACGACGGCGACCCCGCCCACGGCGATCCCCGAGAGCGCGCCCTGCGTCACCGTGGCGATCCCGCCGGCGGCGAGCCCGCGCAGGTCGCCCTGCGCGACGACCGCGATGCCGGCGACGTGCGCACCCCACATGTCGCCCTGCGCCACGGACGCGAGGCCGCTGACGCTGACGCCCTTGAGGCCGCCCTGCGAGACGGTGCCGAGTCCGGAGACGGCCAGCCCGGCCATGCTTCCCTGCGAAACGACGCCCAGGCCCGCGAGGCTGATGCCGGCCATCGGACCCTGCGAGACGACACCCAGGCCGGAAGCGCTGACGCCCGTCAGGCCGCCCTGGGACACCACGCCGAGGCCTGAGAGGCTGATGCCCCGCAGCGCTCCCTGAGCCACGACGCCCAGGCCGGCGACGCTGATCCCGTCGATCCTGCCCTGCGAGACGATGCCGAGTCCGCCCACGGCGACGCCGCGCACGGCGTGCTCGGCCAGGACGCCGCCGAGCCCGATCATCAGGCCGTGGAGGTCCGACGCCGCAGGACCCGCGACGCCCACGCCCAGGCCCGTCACGGTGCCGGTGATGACCTTCCCGGGCCGCCACAGCGTGATGTTGATCCCGCTGATGCGGTCGAGCCCGTCGTCTTCCCAGTTGATCCGGAGTCCCGCGAACCGCGCCGAATTGCCGACGGAGATGCCGTAGCCGCGCACGGGAAGGTCGAGGCTCCAGTGGCTCGGCGGCTCCTCCGCCTCGGTGGTGTCCTGTGCGCGCAGGACGCCGGGAAGGACGGCGAGCGCTGCGGCGGCGAGCAGCGGACCAAGTGCCCTGCCCACGACCACCTCCGGCGGTTGGGTGCTAGCCCTTTCCCCCTACGCCGGCCGGCGCCGCCGGTTTCGCGCCAGCGTCGCCGAAGATCCGCTCGCCGTCGAACCGGCCGTTCTCGATGAAGACCTCCGAGGTGGCGCGCCCCGCCGTGATGCTCCCGGCCATGTAGACCCCGGGCACGCTGGTCTCGAGCGTCTCGGGATTGCAGCGGGGCCGGTCGGTCTGCGGCTCCAGCGCGATCCCGATCTTCCTGAAGAGGTCGAAGTCGGGGTGGTAGCCCGTCAGGGCGAAGACCCGGTCGGCGGCAAGCCGCTCCTCTCGCCCGTCGGCGAGGCGCACCACGACGTGCCCGGGCTCGATGCGCAGCACCTCGGCGCCGAGGCGCGCCTTGATCTCACCGGCCTTGAGCCGGTTCTCGATGTCCGGCTTGAGCCAGTACTTGACCGTGGGCTTGAAGGCGCCCTGCCGGTAGACGAGGGTGACGCGCGCGCCGGCGCGGTACAGCTCGAGTGCGGCCTCGATGGCGGAGTTCTTCCCCCCGATCACGACGACGTCGAGGCCGTAGGACCGGTGCCCCTCGTCGAACCGGTGGCTGACGTGCGGGAGGTCCTCGCCCGGCACGCCGAGCGGGTTGAAGTGATCGTAGTAGCCCGTCGCGAGCACGAGTCGGCGGCACCTCATCCTTGAGGCTCCGGCGACCGACTCGACATCGCACCGCACGTCGCCGCCCACGGCAGCGGCGCCCACCAGCCGCGTGTAGGGGCGGACACGCAGCCCTTCGGCCCGCGCGACGCCGCGGTAGTACTTGAGCGCCTCCTCGCGGGTGGGCTTGGCGCCGGCGCAGGCGAAAGGATGGCCGCCGATCTCGAGCAGGTCCGGCGTGGTGAAGAAGGTCATGCCGATCGGGTAGTGCACGATCGAATTCACCAGAGCGCCCGCGTCGATCACCAGGGGCTCGAGCCCCCGTCGTTTCGCCGAGATCGCGCACGCGAGGCCGATGGGGCCTGCGCCGACGATCACGGCGTCCTCGATGTCCTGCACTCCGGCCATTCGCATCTCCACGGCGTTTGAGGTTAGTGTACACCCCCGAACCGCGACATGACCACCCTCGTCTTCAGCGCCATCGTCGCCGGGGTATCGTTCTGCGCCGGCTTCCTCGGGTCCCTGACCGGTCTCGGGGGCGGCGTGGTCATCGTCCCGCTGCTCACGCTCGTCTTCGGCGCGGACATCCGCTACGCGATCGGCGCCTCGCTCATCTCGATCATCGCGACGAGCTCGGGGGCGGCGGCGGCCTACGTCAAGGAAGGGTTCACCAACATCCGGATCGGGATGCTGCTCGAGATCGCGACGACGATCGGGGCGCTGGTGGGCGCGTCGCTCGTGGCGGTCATCCCGGCCAACGTGATCGCGGTGATCTTCGGCCTCGTGCTGCTGCAGTCCGCGTACCTCGCGAGCAGGCACCGGCCGGAGCATGCGACGGCCAACCTCCCGGCGGACCCGCTCGCGGCGCGCCTCAGGCTCGACGG
>DOUU01000117.1 GCA_003520425.1 Deltaproteobacteria bacterium | reverse complement strand
ATCCTCGATCAGCCAGTCTGGACTCACCAGCATCCCATTGCCGGCAAAGGACGACAAAGGTTGGTAGGGCGAGTCGCCATAGCCCGTCGGGCCAAGGGGCAGCGCCTGCCACCAGCTCTGGCCAGCCTCTTGGAGACGGTCGAGCCAAGCCAAGGCGGCGGGCCCGACGTCGCCAATGCCGTAATGAGAGGGAAGCGATGTGACATGCAGGAGGAGCCCCGAGGCACGGTACTCCAGAGGAAACGGCGACGGATCGGTGTTTTCGTCGTTCATTCTCTCTCTCATAGGCTCAACGCGTTGTAATCCCCGTTCTGCGTAACCAGGTGCGACGAGTCCCGCCTGCGCGTTATGTGAGATGTCCGCCTTCCCAAGACCAGGCTCCTAGACGGCCGCTTTGCCGCGCACGCGTGCGAGCCACAGCTCGAGCCACCGGGGGCAGGCTATAAGCGTGCAGCTCGCCGCTCCCAGTCTCGCCAGGACGTGCACTGCGGAATCGTCGACCTGGACGACCTCCGCGAGATCTAGAACGGCCACGCCGCTACCCACGGCATCGAGGAGGATCTGGACGGCGTCGCCGGTCAGCGACCCTATGACGCGTGCCCTGCCGGGCTCACGCGGGTCTTGGGTGATCATGAACCCCGGGCGTGAGGCGGGCGGCCCCGAAGACGGCGTCACGCCAGTTCCCCCGTGTTCATCCGTGTGCCGCCGGCGATCCGGCGTGGCTGCGCCTGACCACTGTCCTGGATGTGCGTATGCGACGAGGTCCTCGCGGAAGCACGAAAACGCGCCGGCGGCGACGAGCCGGACGTCCATACGACAGGCACGATGCTCTCCCCGCTCATCTTGCTCCTGCTTCTGCCGGTCCCATCGCAAGTGTCGTGCCGCTCGGCCTGCCCTGGGCTGCCGCTCGAAGCCCGCCGAGATGGCGGTTTCGGTCGGGTTGCGTATCGAATCTCGCGTTCCTCGTTGCGTAACCACAACGACGACCGCGTTCTCTTGCGTGCCCAAGCCTTGCGTCGCGGCGCGGCACGGGCGATGGGTTGTCAAGCATCGTCACCCTCTGGTTCGGTTTGAAGCGATGGGGACCGTGGGCCGCGCTCTCGGCGAGTTGCAGGCGCCCGGAACTTGGGGTTATTTCTAACTCCTCGGACATGGACCGGCGGTGGTCGGGAGAGGCGAAGTACCAGGCGCTCCTGAGGGTGGCGCAGGCCGCGAACTCGCGCCTCGACCTTTCAAGCGTGCTGGAGGCCGTGGCGGGCGGGCTCGCGGGACTTGTGCCGATCGATTTGATCGGAGTGGTCACCCACGAACGCGAGAGGGTCCGGGCCCGCGGGATCTACTTCCCCAGCGCTCCGCGGGGCAAGGCCGAGAGCCCGGCCGCCTACGTCCAACGGTTCTCGGAAGCAAGCGGCGGCACGGGGGGAAGTTGGCCGCATACCCCGTTCTTGCGCGACGCCATGGAGGGCGACCGTCGTACGTTGGTCCTCGAGCACGTCACGACCGACCCCCGTTGCGACGGGTCGGGGATGAAGGAAGTGGGTGCCGAGTGTGCGGTCTTGCTGCCGCTGACGATGGGCGACGAGTTCGTTGCCGTCCTGGTGGTCGCCCGCACGAAGCCTTCGCCTTTTTCGCCCGAGGAGGTCTCGATCCTCGAGGACGTCGCACGGCCCGTCACTACGGCGGTCGCCAACGCGCTCGCTTTCGAGGAGATCCAGAAGCTCCGATCGCTTCTCGAAGACGAAAACGTCGCGCTGCGAGACGAGATCGCCGCGACTGCGGCGGCGGCGGGTGGGATCATCGGCGTTTCTCCGGGGCTGCGCGAGGTGCTGGAGCGGGTCGGACTCGTGGCGGCGACCGACTCTACCGTGCTGATCACCGGCGAGACGGGCACCGGAAAGGAGCTCGTCGCCCGCGCGATCCACGCGGCGTCGCCTCGGGCGAAGCACGCCATGGTGAAGGTCAACTGCGCGGCGCTACCCGAAGGGCTCGTCGCTTCGGAGCTGTTCGGTCACGAGAAGGGAGCCTTCACGGGCGCGCTGGAACGGCGGCGCGGTCGCTTCGAACTGGCCGCCCGGGGCACGATCTTCCTCGACGAGGTGGCAGAGCTGCCGGCGCCGGTCCAGGTCATGCTGCTGCGCGTCCTTCAGGAGCGCGAGTTCGAGCGTGTGGGCGGCAGCGAGACGTTGCGGACGGACGCGCGTGTGGTGGCAGCCACCAATCGGAACCTGGAGGAAGCGGTTCGCGAGGGGAAGTTCCGCTCGGACCTCTTCTACCGGCTCAACGTATTTCCCATCCGCACGCCCGCTCTGCGCGAGCGGGTCGAGGACATCCCGATCCTCGCCGAGTACTGGGCGAGCCGTTGCTCCCGAAACATCGGCAAGACCATCCGCGCGATCGACGAGTCAGCCATGGCCGCACTCCGCACGTATCCCTGGCCCGGTAACATCCGTGAGTTGCAGAACGTCGTCGAGCGCGCGGTGATCCTCGCTCGGGGAGACGTGTTAGGCCTCTCCGATTTCGAGCTTCCCAGCCTCGGCCCCAAGGTGGGCCCCCCCCGGCACGATGGGCCCGATGACGACCGCCAACGAATCGAAGAGGCGCTCGCGACCAGCCGCGGGCGGGTGTACGGCCTCGAGGGGGCGGCGGAATTGCTCGGCGTCCCGCCCACCACGCTCGAAGCGCGTATTCGCCGGCTAGGAATCGACAAGCACGCGTTCCGCCGTCGCGCGTGAGCGATAGGCCAAAGCGCCTCTCCGACGCCAAGGAAGGCTTGCACGTGCACCCAGGCCAGCCGGCCGTCGTTGTGAATACACAACGGCGCCGGAAGCCTCCGCTGCCTTCGCCGTCGGAATACCGATGGCGAACGCAGACGCCGGGAGATGAGCCCGCCGGGCGCCGACGTCGCCACCGCATCACGCGACACTTCCTACGCTTTTCAGCAGCAGTCCGCGACGTTTCGGCCCGCGTTGCGGCGCGAACTGCGCGACCCCTTCGCACCGCCGACCGGCAAGCGAGACGCCCCCGAATCGCATGGTATGACGCTTGCAACCCGTGCGGTGCAGAGTTCACAATCGCCGTCGGCGCTGTCCGATCTGGAGAGCGGATCGATCGGTGGCTCGCGCTTGAAGTCCTCGGGGGCGGCGACGAGCTGCGGGGTGACCACGCGCTTCGGGCTTTCGCGCAATGATGCACCTCGAGAGCGAAAGGTGAGGGCCAACTTCTTCTCTGTACCTCGGCCGCGGCGGCGATGGTCCGGGTTCCCGAGAGCCGAAGAGGAGGTGATACCGCCATGGGAATACCGCCGGATCTTCTAAGTGTGAGGTCGCGCGGCTGCTGCAACAAGGCCTCCAGGTTTCTTGGGGCGATTCTCTCTGCAAGTTCCTTTCTTGTGTCAAACGCCTGCCAGAGAGCAGATTCTGGAGTCCAGCCTGCAACGCCTGTGTTTGTGACAGAGGTAGTTGAGAAGGACGTCCCCATCTATTCGACCTGGGTCGGGACGACCGTTGGCTATGTCAACGCACAGGTCCGTCCCCAAGTTCAGGGTTTTCTCCTGAAACAGAACTACAAGGACGGCGACTTCGTGAAGACAGGACAGCTTCTCTTTCAAATCGACGATCGCCAGTACAAGGCCGCCCTCGATCACGCGCTTGGCGACCTCGCCCAGTCGGAGGCCCTCCTCAAAAAGAACCAGCTCGACGTCGCGCGCGTTACACCCCTCCAAGCACGCGGTGCCGTGAGCAAGGAGGAGCTCGATGACGCCGTACAGGCGACGCGAGGGAGCGAAGCCCAGGTCCAAGCCGCGAGGGCGGCGGTCGAGACCGCGAGGCTCAACCTCGAATGGACGAAGGTCGGGTCGCCCATCGACGGGATCGCCGAGATCGCAACGGTTCAGGTCGGGGACCTGGTGAACACGTCCACGCTTCTTACCACGGTCTCGCAGGTCGATCCCATCAAGGTCGCGTTCCCGATCAGCGAGCGGGAATATCTCTGGGCCGCGGAGCGGGTCAAGGAGCACGCAGAGACGGGAAGAGGCAAGGACGAGCCCGACCTGGAGATGATTCTAGCGGACGGCACCGTCTACAAGTACCCGGGCCGGTTTTACGTCACGAACCGCCAAGTCGACGTCCAGACGGGCACGATCCAGGTGCAGGGGGTCTTCCCGAACCCTGGCAACATCCTGCGACCGGGTCTCTACGCGAAGGTGCGAGCCGCGACCCAGGTCCGCAGAGGTGCGCTTCTCGTCCCGCAGCGCGCCGTGCAGGAAACCCAGGGCCAGTACCAGGTCGCCGTCGTCGGCCCTGACGACAAGGTTTCCCTGCGCAAGGTCAAGCCCGGCGA
>DOUU01000350.1:3022-3177 GCA_003520425.1 Deltaproteobacteria bacterium | reverse complement strand
CCCGCCGCATCGTCACCTTCACGCAGACCGGAGGAGTGATTCATCTCATCGTGCACGGCGTGAACGTCGGTGCACAGAGCTACTGGAACGCGCTCGCCACGATGGGCATGGGGACGCGCGGCATCCTCATCATGACGCCGAACGCATCGATGGTG
>DOUU01000350.1:2711-2940 GCA_003520425.1 Deltaproteobacteria bacterium | reverse complement strand
AACACGTCATGCCGGGCGAGCTCGCCCCGCGCCGGCGGGCCACCGCAGACCTGCCGGACCGGGACATCTGCAACGCGCGCTGCGGGAGCGACGGCGAGGACGATTTCCGGACCGTGGGAGAGATCTTCGACGCGCGTACGAATCCCGATCGCAAGCGACCTTTTGCCATGCGGAGCGTCATGGGCGCCCTCGTCGACTGCGATGGGGGCCACCTCGAGCGCTGGCGTGC
>DOUU01000350.1:207-2515 GCA_003520425.1 Deltaproteobacteria bacterium | reverse complement strand
CGGGCGGTGGTGAACTTCCAGGGGCCGCTCGTCTTTCTTGTGGTGTCGCGGTACCACGGCGGAGCCTACGTCGTGTTCTCGCGGTCCCTGAACGAACGCGTGCGTGCGCTGGCGCTCGGCGGTTCGTTCGCGTCGGTGATCGGCGGCGGAGCGGCGGCGGCGGCGGTCTTCGGACGCGAGGTAGGTGCGCGGGCCGCAGCCGACCCGCGGATCCGCGCGCTGCGCCGGGCCCTCGGGCCCCATCCCAGCGCCGAAGCGCGCGCGGCCTACGAGCGGCGTCTCGAGGAGATCCGCTTCGAGAAGCAAGCCGAGATTGCTGCGGAGTTCGACGCGATCCACACCGTGGAACGCGCCCACAAGGTGGGCTCCCTGGAGCGCATCCTGCCGGCTTCGGCGATGCGACCCACGCTGATCGCACTGCTCGAGGGCGATGCCCCCGAATAGGAGCGCCCGGGACCCTAGTCCCAGCGCGGCATCATGGCCGGGTGGTAGCGATCGCCTGCGGCGGCGCCGGGCGGGATGAGCTCGTCGAGCTTGGCGAGGTCGCTCGGGTGGAGCTCGACTTGGACGGCGCCCGCGTTCTCCTCGAGCCGCGTGCGGCTCTTCGTGCCCGGGATCGGCACGATCTCCGGCCCCTTGGCCAGGAGCCATGCCAGGGCCAGCTGGGCAACGGTACAGCCCTTCGCTTTCGCGAGCTCCGCCGCACGCAGCGTGAGCTCGAGGTTGCGCTCGAACGCGCCTTCCGCGAAGCGCGGACTCATCTGCCGGTAGTCATCGGGCCCAAAGTCCTCGCGCGAGCGGAAGCGCCCGGAGAGGAGCCCGCGCCCGAGCGGGCTGTAGGCCAGGAAACCCACGCCGAGCGCACGGCAGGTCGGCAGCACCTCGGCCTCGACGTCGCGGGTGAGGAGCGAGTACTCGGACTGCAGCGAGGCGATGGGGTGCACCTTCGCCGCACGCCGAAGGGTGTTCGGGCCGACTTCGGAAAGGCCGATGGCGCGCGTCTTGCCCGCCTTCACGAGCTGCGCCATGGCGCCGACACTTTCTTCGATCGGGACGTTCGGATCCTTGCGATGGAGCTGGTAGAGATCCACGTGGTCCACGCCGAGGCGCCGCAGGCTCGCATCGCACGCCTGCAAGATGTAGTCGGGTCGCCCGTTGAGGCCGCGGAGGGTCCGCTTCTCGAGGTCTCGGACGATCCCGCATTTCGTGGCCAGCACCACGCGCTCGCGTCTTCCCCGGATCGCCTTGCCGACGAGCTCCTCGTTCGTGAACGGGCCGTACACATCCGCGGTGTCGAGGAGCGTGATTCCGAGCTCGAGGGCGCGGTGNNATGGTGGCGATGGACTCGGCCTCCTCGGTCGGGCCGTAGAACTCGCTCATCCCCATGCAGCCAAGGCCAAGGGCGGAGACCTCGAGACGACCCAGACGGCGCGTTTGCACAGTACCTCCCTTGACTTCTTGGGCTTGCCTTCCCGTGCGCAATGCGATGGGCTCAGCCCTCGGCAACCAGCCCCAGCACCGCGTCCAAGGCGGGCCAGAGCTCGTCCTCGGGAATGTTCAGCGCCGGGAAGAGGCGGACGACGCGGCCTGCGGTGATGTTCACGATGACACCCCGCCCGAGCGCGCGCTCGGCGAGCGTCGCGGCGCGGGCGGCTTCGCGCAGGGCAAGCCCCAAGAGAAGACCCCGCCCCCGCGCCTCTTCGACCAGCTCTGGCCGCTCCTGCGCGAAGGCGCGGAGCTTCGCCAGGACGCGCGCGCCAAGCTCGGCGCTTCGCTCCGGCAGCTTTTCGTCCACCACCACCTTGAGCACGGTGTTCGCTGCGGCGCAGGCGAGGGGATTTCCCACGAATGTGCCGCCGTGATCACTCAAGGCGACCTTCTCGGCGACGCGGTCGGTCGTGACGAACGCGGCGACCGGGAAGCCCCCGCCGAGCCCCTTGCCGAGTGTCAGCACGTCGGGAACCACGCCTTCGTGCTGGCATGCCACCATGCGCCCGGTGCGGCCGATCCCGGTCTGCACCTCGTCGAAGATGAGCAGCGCACCCGCCGCGTCGCAGATCTCGCGCAGCCCCGCGAGATAGCCCTGCGGCGGGATGTTGACCCCGCCTTCGCCCTGGATGGGCTCGACAATGAAAGCCGCCGCCGGACCATCCAGCCCCCCGGCCCCCGTGACCGCGGCACGAGCGGCCTCCAGATCGCCGAACGGCACAAGTGTGCGTTCCGGAAGCAAGGCGCGATAGGGGTCGTGGTGCTTGGCCTGGCCGATGACGCGCAGCGCGCCGAGGGTCCGGCCGTGAAAGGAGTTGTG
>DOUU01000350.1:0-182 GCA_003520425.1 Deltaproteobacteria bacterium | reverse complement strand
TCGGAGGCAGCACCTGCGCGAGCCGGTCGATCAAGTCGAGCTGCGGCAGGGTGTAGAACACGTTGGTGGTCTGCATGAGTCGGCCGGCCTGCTCGCGGATCGCCTCGACGAGTGCGGGATGGCAGTGGCCGAGGCAGGTCACACCCCAGCCTGCCATGAGGTCGATGTACTCCCGCCCCGCC
>DOUU01000075.1 GCA_003520425.1 Deltaproteobacteria bacterium | reverse complement strand
GGGACCGTCATCGCCGAGGGCAAGGAGGTCCGCGAGTTCGATGGCCGTGAATACGTGCTCGAGCGCGGGCTCACCGCGCCGTGGGCGTTGGTGAAGGCGTGGAAGGGTGACACCCTCGGCAACCTCGTGTACCGGNNAAGACCGCGCGCAACTTCAATCCGGTGATGGCCACCGCCGCCCACTGCACCATTGCCGAGGTCGAAGAGCTGGTCGAGCCCGGACAGATCGACCCCGACGGTGTACACACGCCAGGCATCTATGTGAAGCGCATCGTGCGGGGCGCGACCTACAAGAAGCCGATCGAGCAGCGGACGGTCCGGCCGCGGCCGGGCGCGTGACGAGGAAACGACCATGTTGACGCGAGAGCAGATTACAATGAGGGTGGCCCGGGAATTCCGGGACGGTTACTACGTGAACCTGGGAATCGGGCTCCCGACCTTGGCCGCGAACTACATCCCGGAGGGGATTACCGTTTTCCTGCACACCGAGAACGGGATGCTTGGCTACGGGCCTTTTCCGTACGAAGGCGATGAGGACCCGGACCTGATCAACGCGGGCAAGCAGACGATCACGGAGCTGACCGGCGCCTCCTACTTCTCGAGCGCGGACTCCTTCGCGATGATCCGCGGCGGCCACGTGGACGTGACGGTGCTCGGGGCCATGGAGGTCTCGCAGTATGGCGACCTCGCGAACTGGATGATCCCGGGNNAAGATGGTCAAGGGGATGGGTGGCGCGATGGACCTCGTGACCGGAGGCTGCCGGGTCATCGTGGCCATGGAGCACAGCGCCAAGGGCAAGCCGAAGATCATACCCGAGTGCACGCTCCCGCTCACCGGCAAGCGCTGCGTGAATCTGATTGTGACGGACATGGCCGTGATCGAGGTCACGAAAGACGGGCTCCTGCTCACTGAGGTCGCCCCCGGCGTCTCCGTCGAGGACGTGCGCGCCGCCACCGCCGCGCCCTTCACGGTCAGCCCGGCGCTCAAGGAAATCGCGGTGTAGCAGACGCGCGCGAACGTACGCAGCCCTAGAACTCGTACGCCTTGGTCAGCTCCGGGTCGCCTTCAGCCAGCGCCTTGGCGAGACTGACCATGACTTGACATTGCTTGAAGGTGGCGTCGTCCTGCATCTTGCCGTCGAGCATGAGAACCCCCCGTCCGTCCGGCATGGCCTCGAGCACGCGCCGCGCGAACGCCACCTCCGCCGGGTCGGGGCTGAAGACCTTCCTTGCGATCTCGAGCTGGCTCGGATGAAGCGACCACGCTCCGACGCAGCCCATGAGGAAGGCCGCGCGGAACTGCGCCTCGCAGCCCAGCGGATCCGAGATGTCGCCGAAGGGGCCGTAGTAGGGGAGGATGCCGGCCCCTGTGCAGGCATCCACCATCCGGGCGATGGAGTAGTGCCAGAGGTCCTGCTGCGCGGCGGCACGCGGCGCCTCCGGATGCTCTTTGTCGGGATCGGAGATCACGCGATAGCCGGGGTGCCCGCCTCCGACGCGCGTTGTCTTCATGCGCCGCGACGCCGCGAGGTCGGCGGGACCGAAGCTCATGCCCTGCATGCGCGGGCTCGCGCTCGCAATGTCCTCGACGTTCGTGACGCCGAGCCCGGTCTCGAGAATCGCGTGCACGAGGATCGGCCGCGAAAGGGCGTGCTTCGCCTCGAGCTGGGAGAGCAGCCGGTCGACGAAGTGGATGTCCCACGGCCCCTCCACCTTCGGGATCATCATCACTTCGAGCTTGTCGCCGATCTCGCCCACAAGGCGCAGCACGTCGTCGAGAAACCACGGACTGTCAAGGCTATTCACCCGAGTCCAAAGCGCGGTGTCGCCGAGATTCACCCCCCGCCCGATCTTCACCAAGCCCTCGCGCGCAGCGAGCTTCCGGTCGGCGGGAATCGCGTCCTCGAGATTTCCGAGGAGGACATCCGTCTTCCCGGCGATCTCGGGCAGCTTCGCCGCCATCTTCTCGTTGCTGGGATCGAAGAAATGGATCATCCGCGACGGCTTGAAGGGAATGTCCTGGAGCGGCGCGGGAGCGCCGATCACGAGGGGCCTCAGGAACGAGCGGGGGTTGCGCACAGCGGTCCTCCTCCTCGGCGGGGCTAGCTCTCGTAGCGCTTGATCACGCGAACGGCGCCCGGCGGCGCGGCCTGCACGCACAGGTCGCAGAGCACGCATTCGTCGAGGTTCTCCTCGACGATGCGCAGGCCGCCGCCCTCCTGCGCGGCAAAGATATTGACCGGGCAGACCTCCACAAGCTTCTTGACCAGCGCCGCATCGGAAGCCGCCTTGGGATCCACCAGGACGTCGATGAACATGCCGGGCACTAGGCGCCTCGCTTTCCGAGCTCTTGCCGGATGAGCGCCGGGATCTCCTCGATCCGCTCGGCGACCGCGATGCCTGCGGCGCGCATGCGCTCGATCTTGTCGGCGGTGGTGTCGGCCTTCCCCTCCACGATCGTGCCGGCGTGGCCGAAGCGCATGCCCGGCATCTCATCCATGAAGCGGCCGGCCATGAAGGCCACAATCGGCAGGCGCGAGCGGTGCTCCCGAACCCAGTCCGCAAGCTCCGCCTCCATCCTGCCGCCAGGCTCGGAGTAGATCGCGATGGCCTTGGTCTCGGGGTCTGCCTCGAAAAGCGGCATCAGCTCCGCGTAGGTCGAGCCGATGATGGCGTCGCCGCCGATCGAGACCGCGGTCGACTGGCCGAGGCCTGCCGCCGTGAGCGTGTTGCAGATCTCGGTCGTCATCCCCCCCGAGCGCGACATCACCCCGATCGGGCCCTTGGTGAACGCCTTGCGGGCGTCCGCGGCCGGGCCTCCCAGGCCGCCCATCTTGGCTTCGTCGGGCGAGAGAATGCCGAGGCAGTTTGGACCGATGATGCGCGCGCCGCGCAGCTGCGCGAGCTCGACCATCTGCGCGACCTCGCCGCGAGGGATGCGCTCGGTCACGACGACCACCAGCTTGATCCCGTTCTCGATCGCCTCGAAGACTGCGTCCCGCGTGAAGGCCGCGGGCACCGTCACGATGGAGCCATCGACCCGTGTCTTCGAGGTAATGTCGCGCACGCAGTCGTAGACAGGGACGCCATAGACGTCCCGTCCTGCACGCCCTGGTGTCACGCCACCCACGATCTTGGTTCCGTAGTTCAGGCCCTCGCGCGTCATGTTCACGGCCTCACGGCCGGTAATGCCCTGGATGATGACCGTCGTGTCCTTGTGAATCAGGATCGACATTCCTAGGCCTTCATCTTCATGACGGCGCGACCCGCGGCTTCGTACATCGACACGGTCCGATCGCAGTACTCGACGCCATACTTCTTCAGGATCTTGAACCCCTCCTGCTCCCAGGAGCCGGGGATGCGGAAGATCGCGATCGTTTTGGCGGGATCGCGACCCGATTCAATGCAGCCCTTGACGACTCCCCGCGCCACGATGTCGACGCGCGTATTCGAGACGACGTTCATCATCACGGCGAGCTTTTCAACGCCGGGCTTCGAGAGCACGAGCTTAGTGAGGGCGCACGCCTTCTTGACGGAGGGATTTCCGCC
Organism: Deltaproteobacteria bacterium; assembly: GCA_003520425.1. Lineage (GTDB taxonomy): Bacteria > Myxococcota_A > UBA9160 > UBA9160 > UBA9160 > UBA9160. Next base: position 7,240 of record DOUU01000075.1, on the reverse strand, counting down.
GATCTCGCAGTAGTTCGCAGGCCGGCCGCCGTGCTTGCGAACGGCGTCAAAGAGCGTGAGCGATCCCCCGCCTGCGCCGATCACGAGACCCAAGTTGCCGTCGAACTCGACCACGTTGCCCGCGACACCGCGGTGATCGCCGGCATCGACCTGCGCGCCGCGGACTTCAAAGTCGGTGGGGGGCCTCGCCTGCCGGGTCTCCTCGGGGCGGATCCCGAGCTCGGCGAGGAGCTTTTCGTGCTTCGGCCGCGCGTCTCCCTCAAGGTCTACGTGGCCGTCGAGCACGACGAAGCGGCCGTCTTCGAGCTTCGCGAGCGGGTTGATCTCGGCGAGCGTCAGGTCGTAGCGGAAGAAGATCTCGATCAGCCTGGAGACGATGGGCGCTAGGCGCGTGAGATCCGCACCGGAGACTCCCGTCTTGGCCGCCGCCTCCTTGGCGAGGTAGGGCATGGGCGGGAGAAGCGTCGAGGCGTGCGTCTTCGAGACGTGGTCGGGGTGCCTCTCGGCCACCTGCTCAATGTCGATCCCGCCCATGTCGCTGAAAATCACGACGGGGAGCTTGCGGCGGCCATCCCAGGTGACGCCCGCGTAGTACTCCTGCTGGACCTGGCTCTTCTCCTCCACGAGCACGGCGCGGCACTTCTGGCCGCTCACCACGATCGGCACGATGGCGTCGTAGTGCGCCGCGGCTTCGTCCGGCGTGTCTGCGAACTTCACGGCGCCTGCCTTCATGCGCCCGCCGGAGAGCACCTGGCTCTTCAGCACCACGGGTCCGGCGATCTCGGCGGCGATCCGGCGGGCGTCCTCCCGGGAGTGGGCGAGGCCGCTTTTGCTTAAGGGAAGGCCGTGGCGGGCGAAGAGGGCCTTCGACTCGTACTCGTAAAAACGCATGGGGTCCTCTGGGGCTCTCGCGGCAGGACCGCCCCGCGCGGACGAGAAAGCGGACGCTAATCAGCTTCCGCGAAGGGGTCAACCGGTAAGCCAAGCCCTCGCCCGAGCCCGCCGGTAGGGTAGGATGGGCGGCTAGGCGCACCCCCTCAACCCGCCACCGTTCGGAGACCCTGATGTCCGCAGCCATGCAGTCCATCGTCGAGGCCATCGAGGGCCGGGCGTCCTCGCAGGCCTTCCTCTCGCTCGCCCTGCCCAAAGCCTTCCGCGCGGCCACCACCCACAGGGACGAGCAGAAGCTGTTCGAAGGGATTCCGTCTGCGGAGAAGGATCCGCGCAAGTCCTTGCATGTGGACGAGGTGCCGCTTCCCGAGCTTGGGCCCAGCGAGGCCCTGGTTGCGGTGATGGCCTCGGCCATCAACTTCAACACGGTCTGGTCCGCGATCTTCGAGCCCCTCCCTACATTCCTCTTCCTCGAGCGCAACGGTCGGCGCAGTGCCCTCTGGAAGCGTCACGATCTTCCCTACCACATTCTCGGGAGCGACGCGGCGGGGGTGGTGCTGCGAACGGGGCCCGGAGTCTCGAAGTGGAAGGCGGGCGATCGCGTCGTCGTTCACTGCAACTACGTCGACCTCGAGGAGCCCGAGGGCCACGACGACGCGATGCTTGACCCCGGCCAGACGATCTGGGGCTTCGAGACGAACTTCGGAGGCCTGGCAGAGCTGTGCCTTGTGAAGGCCAACCAGCTCATGCCCAAACCCGAGCACCTCACCTGGGAGGAAGCCGCCTGCAACGGCCTTGTGAACTCCACCGCCTACCGCCAGCTCGTATCGAAGCATGGCGGGGCCATGAAACAGGGCGACGTGGTGCTGATCTGGGGTGCCTCGGGGGGTCTCGGCGGCTACGCGACGCAGTACGCCTTGAACGGCGGCGCCTATCCGGTGGGAGTCGTCTCGAGTCCGCACCGCGCCGAGATCGTCCGGAAGCTCGGCTGTGACTGGGTGATCGACCGAAAGACGGAGGGCTACAAGTTCTGGAGTGGCGATGAGATGAATATGAAGGAGATGCGCCGCTTTGGCGCGCGCATCCGGGAGCTCAGCGGGGGCGACGATCCCGACATCGTCTTCGAGCACCCCGGCCGGGAGACCTTCGCGACGAGCGTCTTCGTCGCGCGGCGCGGCGGAACGATCGTCACCTGCGCCTCGACCAGCGGCTACAACCATGTCTATGACAACCGCTACCTCTGGATGAACCTGAAGCGCATCATCGGCTCCCACTTCGCGAACTACCGCGAAGCCTGGGAGGCAAACCGACTCGTGTGCAAGGGCGTGATCCACCCGACGCTCTCCAAGGCGTACCCGCTCGAGGAGGCAGGCCAGGCGGCCCTCGACGTCCATCGCAACGTTCACGACGGCAAGATCGGCGTCCTTTGCCTTGCGCCGCACGAGGGGCTGGGCGTCACCAACCCTGAGCTGCGGGAGAGGCACCTCGGTCGGATCCGCCTTTACCGGGGCTAGAGGCCCGCTCTGGGACTCCTTCGGCACCGGCACGTCGCGATCCTGGCGGTCGCTGGCATTCTCGCGGTTCTCCTGTACGACACGGAGCCGGTGCTCGATGTTTTCGCCCCGCGAAAGATTGAGCGCGCGGCGCCGCTCGAGCGCCATCCCGCACCGCGGCGGGTGGTCCTGATCTTGATCGATGGCCTTGCGGCCTGGGTGCTGGAAGGGGCGCCGCAGCCGAATCTCGCGCGCCTTGCTCGCGAGGGGGTGGCGGCGGCGGTGGCAGAGACGGTCATCCCCTCGCTCACGTTAAATGCCGCTACGAGCATGCTCTCCGGACTCCCGCCCGAAAAGCACGGCGTCGACTGGGACCGGTATCTCCCGTGGCGTCACATCCGGGCGGAAACGGTCTTCACACGCTGCGCGAGCGAGGGCTTGCGCTGCGGGCTCTTCGCCGGAAAGCCCAAGTTCGCCTCCTTTGCCCGCGACGAGGTCGGCGTCGAGCACTACGAGCTGGACAGCGATGCGAGCCATGTCTTCGGGAGTGCCCTTGCGTGGATGCAGCAGGCGGACCCTGACTTCGTCATGATCCAGATTGCCGACGTCGATCTCGCAGGACACTCCGAGGGTTGGGGGGGCGAGGCGCAGCTGCACGCGCTCGCCCGCGTCGACGCGCTCGTCGGGACTTTCGCCGCGAAGGCACAGAAAGCCGGGACCCGTCCGCTGACGCTTATCGTGACCTCCGACCACGGAGGACACGGGACGCGCCACGGCACGGACCTCGCGAAGGATACGCGCATCCCGTGGATTGCTTGGGGAGACGGGGCGCCGCCCGGTGCGAAGATTCCCTACGCGACGATCCTCGACACCGCACCCACGGTGCTGCTCCTCCTGGGCGAGGCGGTGCCGCCGGAGATGGAGGGACTTGTGCGCCTTGGGGGCATCCTGTGCGACATCACGCACGTGGATCCATCGATCCAGGTCGACATGCGGTACGCAAGGCCCGACAACTTCCTGAAAGAGGCGATCTACCCCGTGAACCGCTGCCTCCTGCGGGCCGAGGTCGCCGAGCGCCTCGCACGTGTGCAGCGACGGCTCTTGGCCGAGGGATTCGGCCTCCGCATGTGGGACTGCTACCGGCCGCAGTCCGTCCAGCAGCGGATGTGGGATCTCCTGCCCGATCCGCGCTACGTGGCCGATCCGAGCGTCGGCTCCAAGCACAGCCGCGCCGCCGCCGTCGACGTCACGCTCGTGGACACGGCGGGCAATCCCGTGCAAATGCCCACAAAGCACGACGACTTCAGCGCGCGCGCCCGCCGCGACTACATGAACTTGCCGGAGCCGGCCTTGAGGAACCGAAAGATCCTCGAGGACGCGATGACCGCGGAAGGCTTTATCCCGCTTCCGACGGAATGGTGGCATTTCGATGATCCGGGGTGGGCCAACGCGCCGCTCCTCGACGAGCCCTTCGGAGGCTAAGGACGCGAAGGTCGTGTCCTCACGGGTGATCAAGCCGTCTCGGACGCAAGAGCGTGACGACCCCGGGGCGCTCGAAAGGAGCGCGCCTCCCTTTGATCCCCCACTCCTGGGACGCGACCTCTACCATGAATTGCTGCGCGCCCCCTCCTGGCTCGATCTCCTCGGCGTAAGTTGCGTGTTCCTCGTGATCAACCTTCTCCTTGCGTTGGCCTACGTGGCCGTCGGCGGGTCGCCGGCGCGCGGCTTGGATCCCTGGCGGACCACTTCTTCTTCAGCGTGCAGACCATGGGGGCGATCGGATATGGCGTGATGTACCCCGCACGCCTTACTAGAAGACGTGTCGCCGCACCGCCCGGCGCAGCGCTTCAACGACGGCCTTGCGGGAGAGGCCAAGCTCGCGCGGCTCGCCCAGCGCGAGCGCGTCGCAGGTTCGCTCCATCGTGAGCAGCAAGACGAGGTCCTCCTCGGGAGGGCGCGGCGGCGCTCGCCTTCGTTGCCTTAGGGCAGCCAACATCTCGAGCTGCCGGCGGCGCTGGGCGCGGTGAAAGCGCCGGACGACGGGGTCCCTTGCCACGAGCCCGAGCATCGAAGCGCGCAAGCCTCGCCAGCGCGTGTGGTGCTTTAGCGTGAGCTCCACGATCCTTCGGGCCAGCGCCTCGGGATCGCGGGCCTTCAAGACCTCACGCTCGATCGCCTGCCACTCTTCGTCCACCCAGTCTTGAAACGCGGCGAGGAAGATCTCGCGCTTGTCCGTGAAGTGCTTGTAGAAGGTCCCGGGGGAGTAGCCCGCCGCCTGCGCGATGCGGTTTGAGTCCGTGCCGTGGTAGCCGCTTCGGTTGAAGGCCTGCGTGGCGGCCGCCACGAGGCGCGCGCGCGTGCCTTCGGGGGTTCCGCGCAGCGGCCGGGAGGTCTTGGTGGCGCGGGTCGTCACGGACGCCTGCCTAGCATACTGGACAGGGACCCACCACTAGTGATATAAGTATCACTAAACGCAAGAGGAGGAGCCCATGCGAGCTTTTGCCCCGAGCCAAGCGCGCGCTGCGCTCGGCGCAAAGAGTCCCGGGAAGGAGGTGGTCGTAGAGGGCGTCCGCTTGACCTACGACGACGAGGGACGGGGTGACCCGCTCGTGTGCCTCCACGCCATTGCCCACGGGGCGGGCGATTTCGAGCATCTGCGGGCCCGGCTGCGAGGCAGGCAGCGTGTGATGGCCCTCGACTGGCCCGGGCACGGGAACTCGGGTGGCGACACCGAGCCGCCGACGGCGGGCCGCTACGCGACGCTTCTCGCGGGCTTTCTGGATGCCGTGGGGGTCGAGCGCGCGGTCTTGCTGGGCAACTCCATCGGGGGCGCTGCTGCCCTGCGGTTTGCCGCGCAGCACCCCGATCGGGTGCGGAGCCTTGTGCTCGTCGATCCGGGCGGGCTCGATCCCATGGACGCGATCTCGCGCTTCGCGATTGGGCTCATGGTGCGACTCTTCGACGCGGGGGCGCGGGGTGCGCGCTGGTACCCCGCGGCATTCGCAGCGTACTATCGGCTTGTGCTTCCCCGTCCGGCCGCTAGCGAGCAGCGCCGGCGCATCGTTGCATGCGCTCGGGAGATGGCGCCGCTTCTTGCCGCGGCGTGGCGGGGCTTCGCTCGCCCGGAAAGCGATCTTCGCGAGCTTGCCGAGAGCATCCGCTGCCCGGTGCTCTTTGCCTGGGCGAAAAGCGACCGGACGCTTCAGCTCGCGCGCTGCCGCGCGGTCATCGAACGCTTCCCGAACGCGCGGCTTGAGGTCTTCCCCGGTGGCCACGCGCCTTTTCTCGAGTGCCCCGAGCGATTTCTCCCGAAGCTCGAGGAGTTCCTGGCTGCGCCGCCGGCGTCCGGGGCGCGGGGCTAGGCGGCTGCTGGCGTTCCTCCATACGGCGTCCGCCCAGGTGGCCCTGTTCGACGCGCTGCTCCAGGAGATGGCCCCCGACCTTGTGGCGCGCCACCTCGTCGAGGAGGAACTCCTCGCCGAGGCGCGGCGCACGGGGATCACGGGCGCCCTTGCGCTGCGCGTCCGGGATCTGGTGCTTGGCGCTGCCCGCGAGCCCGGCGCGCTCGTGGTCTGCACCTGCTCCACGCTCGGAGGCTGCGCAGAACGCGCGAACGAGGATCGGCCGGGCGTGGCCTTGCGGATCGACCGCCCGATGGCGGAGCGCGCCGTCCGTCTCGGCCATCGCATCACGATCGCCGCGGCTCTTGGGAGCACCCTTGAGCCTACGAGGCTGTTGGTGGAGGAGGCGGCGCGGGCCGCAGGACGCGAGGTCAGGACGCGTCCCCTCTTGTGCGAGGGCGCGTTTTCCCACTTCGAGCGAGGGGATTTGGACGGATACCACCGGGCCATCGCGCGGGTGCTCGAGCGGGACGTGCGGGATGCCGACGTCGTGATCCTCGCACAGGCCTCCATGGCCGGTGCCGCGCCCTTGTGTATGAAGCTCTTCGCGCCTGTCCTCTCGAGCCCTCGGCTCGGGCTTGCCGTTGCGCTTGCGCGCTACCGCTCGCGATAGAGAATGACGCTGCGGATCGCATCGCCCGAGTGCATGAGCTCGAACGCGCGATTGATCTCCGAAAGAGGAAGCGTTGCCGTAATCATCTCATCAAGGCGAATGCGACCCGCCATGTACCGGTCGACAAAGCCCGGAAGCTCGGTCCTGCCCTTCACCCCTCCGAACGCCGTCCCCTTCCACTGCCTCCCCGTCACGAGGAGAAAGGGTCGCGCGCGGATCTGCTCGCCCGCCCCCGCAACCCCGATGATCACGGATTGGCCCCAGCCCCGGGCCGTGCACGCGAGGGCCTGACCCATCACCTCCACGTTTCCGATGCACTCAAAGGAGTAGTCGACGCCACCGTCCGTCATCTCGACCAGGGTCTGGACGATGTCGCCGGCTTCGATGGGATTTAAGCAGTCCGTCGCACCGAAGCGACGCGCGAGCTCGAACTTCTTCGAATTGACGTCGATCGCGATGATCCGATCGGCGCCCGCGATCACGGCCCCTTGGATTACGGCGAGCCCGATGCCCCCAAGACCGAAGACGGCGACGGACGAGCCCGGTTCGACCTTCGCGGTATGGAGCACGGCGCCAATCCCCGTGGTTACGCCGCAGCCCAGGAGACAGACTTTTTCAAGCGGCGCGTCTTTGCGGATCTTTGCGACCGCGATCTCGGGCAGGACCGTGCACTCGGCGAAGGTGGAGGTCCCCATGTAGTGGTGCAGCATTTGGCCCTTGTACCAGAGGCGACTTGTGCCGTCGGGCATCACCCCCCGGCCCTGGGTGGCACGAAGCGTGATGCAAAGGTTGGTCTTTCCGGAGAGGCAATACTTGCAGTTGCGGCATTCGGGGGTGTAGAG
>DOUU01000279.1:290-6136 GCA_003520425.1 Deltaproteobacteria bacterium | reverse complement strand
GACGGAAAGTGTCAGACCCGTGGAAGGCTCTCGGCGTTGGGCAGCGCTTGCGCTGCGCGCCCTTGCCTGAGGTGAGGTGCCAGCGCTGACCTTGGAGGGGGAGCTGCCTCTGACGCGTTACTTTGACGCGGCGCCTCGCGCACGGCGGCGTCGGAAGGCAAGAAGTGAGACCTCGGGCTTCCTGTGACACAGGAGGCAGGTGAAGACCCGGCTTCGTTATTCCGATCCAATTATGCGCGTAGGCGTGACGAGCCGTTTGGGGAAGCCGCGATGAGTTTCTCGATCGTTCACGAAGACGATGATCTTCTGGTACTTCGCGAGGGATTCGACGTTCGGGTTCTAACCGCCATGTTCGTTGCGTTCGGATCATGGTCGCCGTGGATATTTGCGCAATCGTGCACATGCCCACCACTGGGCCCGCAACAATTTGTGGGAGGTAGATACGCTTTGTTGACCCTTGCGCTGGAAAGAGCCGCTGCTGGGCTCCCTCCTTGGCTCACCTGGACGATCGGGATGGCAGGCTCCACCGTTGCAATCGCTCTTTTGCTGATCCGCGGCTACGCCACGTTCGACAGCGCGAACCGCGTCTGCCGCATCCGCGTGGGCCTCCACAAACTTATGCCACATGCGCGTCGCGTCTCGTACGCGGACGTAGCATGCCTTCGCCTCAGACCCATAAAAGGCAGGTATGGGGATACTGGAGCGAGTGAGCTTCTGCTGGAGCTTCAGGACGGCACACTTATTTCCCTAGGAGGGGAGGATACCGGCCTTGCTAACCTAAATCTCATCGCGCGAACGGTCGCCGATCGGCTTGGCTGCAAGATCATATGGGGCGACAACTGACACTTGAGACCACCTGACGGTTACGCCCGACGCGCTCTCCTTAGAGCGTGAGGTGCGCCCGAATTGATCGTGGAGCAATTGCGCGAAACACAGGCAAATCAGCCAAGCACCTACTGGCTCGATACATTCACGGAACGCCCTCCGGCTTCCCTTCGTCCGAGCAGCGACCCACGGGCACATGCTGCTGTCGCCATTCGTCGTACATCGTACGAAGCTTTTTCACCGGGTTCTCGTACTCGCTCTCCCGCTCGGGCCAAAAGAGCTGGCGCCACAGGGTCAGAATGCCCGTATCCGGCTCGAAGGGAGGCGTCACGACGATTTGCAGGGAGGGGGCACCGACCGGATCGTCCGGTCCGGCGACCTCGAGGAACGCCGAGAGCGCCGCTAGGGCGGGCTCGCAGCGCCGATCCCCTCCCGCCTTGGCTCCGGCTTCGAGCGCTTCGACCAAACGATCGTGGAGTGTCGAGCGACAGTCGGCTCGCGACTGCTCAAAACGTGCGAGCATCGCCGCCACGACCTCAGGCCCAGCGAGCAGATTTCCCTGTACCGAGACTGCGCTCGCCTGCTCGGATCCCGCCCAGGAGAGGGTCCGCCGTCCGGTGTAGCTCGCCGCCGCAGATTCAAAGCCTAGGGCAACGACGCCGTACTGCCGGACCGGTGCACCCGAGCCAAGGCTCCACCAGGCGCTGGGATCAAACGCATCGCTCGTGATCTCCTCGATCACCCGCTGTGGGCTCTCGCCTGCCGCGAGCAGCTCCTCGCCCCGCTGGCGTGCAGCGGCGTTCGTGATCCCCTGAGCCGCGATGACCCCGTGACCGGGCACGAGGCCTCCGATCACTTCGACGCCGCCGATGCAGGAGGCCCCCGCAATGCCGACCTCCAACGTTTCCGGGTCGGTGGCGACGATCGACCAGGTGGCGCGGGCATCTGGGGCGGCGAGCACAAAGACGGCAAGGGCAGCGCACACGAGCTGCCGGCCATGCCGGGAATGCAGTCGCGGATTCGAAGGCGAAGGTCCCCGCCCGCTCTCCCCGAGCGCTCGGGCGCACGAGGCCACCCTTCCCCGCCCTTCGCCCAAGCCCTCGGCCATCGCGCGGGCGCACCTCGTACCCCCTCGCTTTGCCCCGCACGCAGGAAAGGTCCTTCCGAGAGCAGGTGCGTTCGTCAGGTCCTCAGAAATGGGCATCCGCCATCCGCCACGTCTGCTCTTGAAACCGACGATCGATGCCCCCGAAAGCTCATGCAAGAGCGCGCGGGGATGCGCTTGCCCTCGGCCCCGCGCGAGCGTTGTCTCGCGGGCCGACGGAGGATGGCACCCTCCGGCCTGGGCGGGCAACTTTGCGCGGCGGAGCCTTGACCCGCCGGGCCCCGCGAGTGGCCGCCATCGCCGTGCCCCCGACGCGGATGGGTTGCCGGCGAACCCGGTGCCTTCGCGCACCGAGGCTCGACAAGGCCGCGTCGCAGAACGCCGGGATCTGCGCCGCAGCGGGCGGGTCGATTCGCTCCCACTGCGCCAAAGGCGCGTGATAGGATCGGCGTTGCCGTGGGGGATGCGGGCCTCGCGGCGCTGCGCGCGCGGAGGCGTCGGTGCGGAATCTGAAACTGCCCAAGCTGCCGCGCGACTTTCGGGTTTCCGGCGGCCTTCCCGAGAAAGCCCCGAGCGCACAAGACTCCCCCCCGGAGAGCCAAAGCCCGGAGCGGAGCCTCCCCGCCGCCCTCCCCCTCCGTCTCCTCCGTGCTGCGCAACTGACGCGCCGTCAGTTTCTCTTCCTCTCGGGCGCAGTCGCGGCCCTGGCGTCGGCGACCCGCCCTCGTGTCGCCCGCGCCTTCTTCTTCTGGCAGCAAGACCGCTTCTTTACGGACGCCGAATTCGCGACGCTCGAGGCCCTGGTCGACCGGATCCTCCCGCCCGATCAGGACCTCGGCGCCAAGGAGCTCGGCGTCGCGGTCTACATCGAGCGGCTGCTGACGGCGTTTGATCGCGGCGCAGCCGGCCTGTATCGCCGCGGCCCCTTCAGCGGGCGGACGCCGTACCCCGACTACCGACTTGGGACGCCGTCATCGCGATTCCCCGAGAACGGATTCTTGCGCTCGATCCAGCCCTCGCGACTGCAGGAGTTGTACTGGCGTGCGCAGATCTATGGATCCCAAGCCGCAGGGATCCCGCCCGAGCTGGATGCCACCCAAGGTGGTCCGCTCGTGGGATTGCGCGATCTATATCGACAAGGCCTTGCAAGCGTCGACAGCGTCGCCATCAACACCGCAGGCCAGCCCTACGCAGAGCTTTCCGTCGCGGACCAGGACCGGGTGCTCGCGCAGCTGGATTCTCCTGGCGTCTTGCCGATCGACCCGCGCCGCGGCCAGACGTTCCTTGATCTCGTGATCCAACACGTCCTGGAGGGCTCGTTCTCGGCGCCCGAGTATGGCGGCAATCGCAACACGCGGGGCTGGCAGATGCTGGGCATCGAGGGCGACAACCAACCGCTCGGCTACTCCATCTTCTCGTTCGAGCTCGGAACCTATCGCGAGCGCCCCGACCACCCGATGTCGACGCCGAACCCGGACGAGCTCGCATCCGATGGCAGGCTCGCGCCGAAACCGCTGACGCCGGATGGTGCCGCGATCCAAAAGGCAATCACGGATACCGCGCAGCTCCTCGAACTGTTCGTTCCGGGAGCTTGCAACTAGAAGATGATGAAGTCTTCCTTCGACGACGTCTTGGGCAATCGCACACTCACACGCTTTGACGTGTGCGTGATCGGGAGCGGTGCCGGCGGCGGCACAGCGGCCTACGCCCTTTGCAAGGGCGGGAAGAATGTGCTGGTGCTCGAATGCGGGCACAATCCGTGGCCGGGGCTCGACGGCGACGAACTCCCTCTCCCGCGCCACAGCAACGACGAGCTCAAGTACGCAGTCCGCAACTGGATCGATCCTCTGGCGATGCTCGAACCACGAACTTTCCGCCGCAATGCGAGCGTTTCTGCCGCCATCAACCCTGACGTGAATCTGCTGCCGCGTGCGGTGGGCGGCGCCTGGCAGCATGCCGACTGCAAAACTCCTCGCTTCAACATCCTCGATTTTCAGCTCAAGAGCACGCTCGAGGCGCTGATTGGTCGTACTCCCGGGCTCGCGGTCCCCGGCTTCGGCGCGGATGCGGCGAGTGCCAACTTCGCCGACTGGCCCTTCTCCTACCACGATCTCGAGCCCTACTACGAGGAGGCAGAAGCCCTCTACGGGGTGCAGGGCACGGACGACAATCCTTTTGCGTCGCCCCGGAGAAGACCCCGCCCGATGCCACCCGGCGTGCCGATGTATCTCGGTCTCTTGCTGTCTGAGGGCGCCCGCCAGGTCTCGCTCCAGGGGCAGACGCTCTCGCCCCACACCTATCCCGCAGCCATCAACTCCCGCTTCTACGACGGTCGTCCGCCGTGTGTGGACTGCGGTTGGTGCAGTGGCTTTGGCTGCCCGAACAACGCGAAGGGTTCGTCCGCCGTGACTGCGCTTCGCCGCGCCCTGCGCTCGGGCCGCTGCCAGCTCCGCTACAACGCAAAGGTCGTGCAGCTGCTGAACGATGGCGGACATGTCACCGCGGTGAGCTATGTGGACGGGGAAGGCCGGCAACAGACGGCGACGGCCGATGCTTTCGTGCTCGCAGCGAGCCCGATCGAATCGGCCCGCCTGTGCCTCCTTTCCCCGACACCCGCCGGTGGAGTGCTCGGCAACTCGAGCGGACAGGTGGGACGAAACCTGATGTTCCACCTGCAGGCGAATGTGAACGGATTCATGCCCCAGCGCATCCACGGCCAGCGTGGCCGCGCCGTGAGCCACGGTGTCTCGGACTTCCGCGGCGTCGAACCCGGCGGTGAAGCGCCGCGGCTTTTCGATGCGAACGGCGGCAAAGCGGTCTATCTGGGCGGGATCACGGAGTTCGGAGGCTCGCAGGGCTTGCCCATCACCGACGATGGATACGTGATGGCCTTCCAGCTGCCGAGCGCGGTGGCCGCCCGCTTCGGCACGAAGCTCAAGAACGCCATGCGCGATGGCGCTCTGAGCCAGCACCTCATCTCCCTCATCATGCAGGCGGAGGATGCACCGCAGCTCACAAACCTTGTCGACCTCGATCCCACGGTGCGCGACGTCTTCGGGCTCCCCGTGGCGCGCGTCACATACTCCCCGCACGCCTACGAGCTGGCTGCGAGGACCTTCTATCTGCCGTACCTCCAACAGATCGTTACGAATGCAGGAGGGCAGGGGGTGTTCACTGCGCCTTGCGACGCGCTCCAGATTCCCCCGCTGGTCGTGAATGCACCTTCCTCCCGGCACGAGATGGGAACGCTTCGAATGGGCCCGGACCCGGCGACGTCGGTGACCGATCCGCAGGGGCGCTTCCACGACGTGGACAATCTCTATGCCTGCGATGGCAGCGTGTTCCCCACGTCGTCGGGCTACAACCCAACCCTTACGATCATCGCCGTCGCGCTGAAGATCGCCCAGGCCATCGCGGGCGCCCGGTCCTAGGGCGAAGCAAAGGGTCCCAGAGCCCGGATCCCAGGCGCCCGGGGCGGGGCCTCGCGGGGCTGCGCCCGTGCAAAGAGATCTTTCCTCGCCTGGGCGTGCAGCGTTCACCCTTTGCTTGCGGACGGCGGGAGGGCTGCGGAAAGATCCACCGCGCCAAACCCATCTTTCGAGAGCAGCACGCGCGCCGTACCGAGTCGGCGGCGCAGGACCGCGATGGCATCCTCTGCATAGCCCGGCTCGGCCCAGCGCGAAAAACCCATGGCGCGCAGGCGGGCCAGTGCGGCTTGGCTGCGCCGGCCGCCTGCGCCGTCGCCCCGGAAGAAATCGTCGACCACCACGCGGTCGGCGACGGGATCCAAGAGCTCGGCGAGCCGGGCCGGGTCGCACGGCAAGAGAGGCGCGACCGCCGCCTGCGTCCGGATCCCGGCGGCCCGCAGGCGGCCGAGGGCCTCGATCCTCCGCTTCGTGGCGGGGGCATTCGGCTC
>DOUU01000279.1:0-151 GCA_003520425.1 Deltaproteobacteria bacterium | reverse complement strand
CTCGGCGTCGCGGCGCAACAGCTCGGGGGCGTTCATTTTCGGCGCGATCCAGGACGACCACGCGAGTCCGTAGGGATTCATGCGCTGTACGGCGAGCTCGCGCACATAGCAGTACGCACAGGAGAACTCGCAGCCTGCGTAGGGCTGGAGC
>DOUU01000433.1 GCA_003520425.1 Deltaproteobacteria bacterium | reverse complement strand
CGGGAGGATCAGGTTTTGCGCGTTTACGGCGTTGACGATGTCCACGGGCGAGAGGCCCTTGGCCTGGAGCGCAACTGAATCGATGTCCACCGAGACTACGCGTGATTTCCCGCCGTATGGGAAAGGCATGGACGCGCCCGGCACGGTGGCAATTTGCGTGCGAATGAAATTGTTCCCGTAGTCGAAAATCTGCTGTTCGCTCAGGCTGTCGCTATTCAGTCCTACCTGCAAAACCGGCACGGTGGATGCTGAATAGATAATGACCAAGGGTGGCGTGGTGCCTGGCGGGAGGCTCCTCAAAAAGGTTTGCGAAATTCCCGCCGTTTGCGCCAGCGCCGTCTGGATATTCGCTCCCGGGTGGAAGAAAATTTTGATCAGCGCGATCCCGTTCAATGACTGCGATTCTACGTGCTCCACGTCGTTGACCAGCACCATGATGCCGCGTTCCACGTTGGTGGTGATGCGGCGTTCCATCTCCTGCGGTTCCAGGCCTGTGTACGTCCACACCAGTGCGATCACGGGAATATTGATTTCCGGGAAAATGTCCGTGGGCGTGCGCAGCACCACCACCGGCGTGAGCAGGATGACGACCATCGCCAACACGATAAACGTGTACGGCCGGGATAAAGCTAGTCTTACTATCCACATAAGCTATTGTTGGTGACCTTGGGCCCGTAGAGCGCGCACACTTCGCCGCCGCTCGAAGCGCTTCGATCTGTCTACCCTTATTAGACTACTAAATCCTCTGATTTGGGTACGGTTACTGGCAAATCCCGGGCATCGCTTTTCTTGGATTCCCTGTGGTCTAACTTTTGACAAGAATTTGCGTCTGCAACCTTTAGGCCCCCTTAACTTCGGCAAAATGGTCCATAATGACCCGTTTTTGTTTCGAAACTATTTCCAGCGAGCCTTCGTACTAATAGCCAAAGCGTCCTTCCCACGGAGTGAACTGTGCTTGCCATTCAAAATCTCAATAAAACCTATTCCAATGGCGTCAAAGCCCTCGATAGCGTCTCCTTGAACATCCCGCAAGGGATGTACGGGCTGCTCGGGCCCAACGGCGCCGGCAAGACCACCACGATCCGGATGCTGATGGACATCATCATCCCGGATGAAGGTACGGTGCGGCTGTTCGGCGACGCGCGGGGAGGCCGCCAGCACAGCGCCGAGATCGGGTACCTCCCGGAGGAACGGGGTCTTTACCGCAAGATGCGGGTCCTCGATACCCTGGTCTTCCTCGCCGAAGCCAAGGGCGTTCCGCGCGACCTGGCGCAGCGCAAGGCGGACGAGTGGTTGGGCCGCCTCGACCTGGGTGAGTGGCGGATGAAGAAGGTCGAGGAGCTGTCCAAGGGCATGCAGCAGAAGGTGCAGTTCATCGCGACGATGCTGCACGAGCCCGCGCTCCTGATTCTCGACGAGCCGTTCGCCGGGCTCGATCCGCTCAACACACAGACGCTCAAGGACGTGATCGTCCATCTGTCCCGGGCTGGCACGACGATCGTCTTCTCGACGCACCAGATGGACGTGGCGGAGCGGATCTGCGACCACGTCTGCATCATCGCCGCGGGACGCAAGGTGCTGGACGGACCGCTGGCGGAGGTCAAACGTGTGCACGGGGGAACGCACGTCGCCGTGGCCTTCGAGGGCGGCCGCGAGCTCGCGGCGCCGATCATCGCGGACCGCGCGCTGGTGGCCAAGGCCGACGACTACGGCGGTTACGCCGAGCTCGCCCTGGCCGACGGCGTTCAGCCGCAGACGCTGCTGGAACGGCTGGTCGGCGCCGCGGCGCGGCTGCAGCGCTTCGAGCACATCGAGCCGTCGCTGAACCGGATCTTCCTCGACAAGGTCGGGGCCGCCGGGGCGCGACCTCGGAACCCGGAGGTGACCCCGTGAACAAGGTCTGGGCGGTCGTCCGGCGCGAGTTCGTGGAGCGGGTACGGAGCCGGTGGTTTCTCATCTCCACCGTGCTGGGACCCGTGTTCATGATCGTGGTCACGGTGCTGCCGGCGCTGCTCGCCGGCTCCAGCGGCGGCCCGCGCCACATCGCGCTCCTGGACGAGGGGAGCGGGACCCTGGCGGACCGACTCGTCACGCAGCTGGAGACGGGCAATCAGTTCCGGGTGGACCGGGTGCCCGCGACGGACAGTGACTCGGCCGCGGCCATCGCCGGGCTCACGGGCCGGGTGCAGGCCAATGCCATCGACGGCTTCCTGGTGGTCACGGGCGCCACGCTCGAATCCGGGCAGTTGGAGTACCGGGGCCGGAACGTCTCGTCGATCCGCGACATGGCGCAGCTGCAGTCGCTGGCGCGCCAGGCTGTGATGATGGAGCGCCTGACCAGCCGGGGGGTGGACCCGGCGATCGTGCAGGCGTCCGAAGCGCGCATCCGCGTGAATACGCTGCGGATCAGCAAGCGGGGCACGACCGGAGAGACGAGCGAGGCTGCCTTNNATGTACATGGCGATCTTCCTGTACAGCGTGAACGTGATGCGGAGCGTGCTCGACGAGAAGCAGACGCGGATCATCGAGGTGCTCGTCTCCAGCCTCCGGCCCTTCCAGCTCCTCCTGGGGAAGGTGGTGGGCGTCGGCGCGGTCGGCCTGGTGCAGATGGGGATCTGGGGGGTGGCTGCCGCGGCGCTGATCCGCTACCGGGTCGCGGTCTTCTCCGTCTTCAAGGTGCCCGCGCAAGCCGCGGCGGCGATCCAGCTCCCGGCTATCGGGACCGGCCTCGTCGCGCTTGTGCTCGTGTACTTCCTGTTCGGCTATCTCCTGTATTCAGCCGCGTTTGCGGTGGTCGGCGCGAGCGTCTCCACCGACACCGAGGCGCAGCAGGCGCAGATGCCGGTCGTCATGCTTTTGATTCCCGGCATCCTGGTCTTCCCTGCGGTGCTGAACGACCCGGCCGGGAGCCTGTCGCATGTGATGGGGCTGGTGCCATTCTGGTCGCCGATCATCATGCCGATCCGTGCCGCAGCTTCCGACGTGCCCCCGGCAGAAGTGGCGGCGTCGCTGGCGATCCTGGCCGTGACGGTGGTGGTGGTGGTCTGGGTGGCTGCCCGGATCTACCGGGTCGGGATCCTGATGTACGGGAAGCGGCCGGGCCTCGGGGAGCTGGTCCGCTGGGCGAGACAGAGCTAGGCCACGTCCGAGGCAGTTGCGTGAGTCGAGTTGCGAGGGGCGGCCCGAGGCTGGGCCGCCCCGTTGCACGTGCAACACGACCCAAGGCGGTCGTGACGCCGGGTTGCAAGGTGGGGCGGGCCGACTTCGGGAGACGGATTCCACCCTCCCGACCCGGGAGCCTGCCCTGCCCTCTCCTCGCACCCCGCCCCTGGCAAACTGTCTTGGCCGTGTTTCACGTGAAACATCTCTTGTAGCCACCGGCAGTTAGGGGCTAGATTCTGCCGTCCCATGGCCCGCGTCATCGCCATCGCGAACCAGAAGGGCGGCGTCGGCAAGACGACCTCCGCCGTGAACCTCGCCGCCTCGCTGGCGGCGGCGGAGAAGCGCACGCTGCTGGTCGATGCGGATCCCCAGGCCAACGCGACATCCGGCGTCGGGCTGGAGCGGGACGCCCTACAGCTCACCGTCTACGAGGTGCTGCTCGACAACCGGCCGCTCGGCGACGCGATCCGGCGCGGGGTCCACTTCCCTCTCCTGGACGTTGCCCCGGCGTCGCGGGACCTCGTGGGCGCGGAGGTCGAGCTGGTTTCGCGGGCCCACCGCGAGACGATCATGCGGCGGGCGCTCGAGGCGCTGCGGCGTTCCTACGACTACGTGCTGATCGACTGCCCGCC
>DOUU01000380.1:1602-7380 GCA_003520425.1 Deltaproteobacteria bacterium | reverse complement strand
GGCACGCTCGCGAAGCTCCGCGACCTCGGGAATACGGTCATCGTCGTCGAGCACGACTACGACACGATCCTGCGGGCCGACCACGTCATCGACCTCGGGCCGGACGGGGGGCCAGGCGGCGGAAGGGTCGTGGCCGAGGGGCCGCCCGAAGCGATCGCTTTGGTGCGGGAATCGTTCACCGGGGCCGCCCTCCGCGGCGAGTAGAAGGCGCCATGGGCGATCGCGCGAAGCCCCCGGACGACATCCACCCCCAGGATTTCTTCACGCGTTGGGTGCCCGACGCGGTGGCGGACGACGACGAGCGTCGCCAGCGCTTGGCCGGGACCCGGGCNNGGAAGGCAGCGCCGGCCCCGTGGATGCGCCCGATCTGCGCGTGCGGGTGGATGTGGAGACCTGGCGTGCGCTCAACCGCGGCGAGATTTCAGCGCCGGAGGCGTTGCTGCGCCGCCGCATTCATATCCACGGCAGCTTCGTCCTGGCCCTGAGGCTCCATCTCATCCTCGGCTGAGCTTTCGCAAAGCTCAGCGCGGGCGTTTCTTCGTCGTGAGCTGCGCGGCGCGGCGGCGATTCTTGAAGAGGTGTTTGTCGTGAACCTTTCGGAGTAGACGCTCCAGCGTGTCGAGCAGCCGGACTGCCGCCGCGCCGAGCTCGATCGCCTCGGTATGGGCAGCCACCTCGGTATTTCGTCCGGTGACGTGGGCGTGGGCCGTGTGCCCCGCCCCGTCGGGTGCGAGCGTCAGCTCGAACCGGGTGGTTTCGGGGAACTCTTCCGCGAGCTGGCGGCATCCGGTCTCGAGCGACTCGCGGATTTGCTCGTCGCTTGCAATGTCCTTGAAGCTGATCACGATGCTGGGGCCTCTCGCCATTGCCCTCCTCCTCGCCTATAAGCGTAAAGGTGTATCAAAGCAAACGGGTGACGGGCCACGCCCCCGTCCGGAGCTGCGCTGTCGTGGAGCTCCGGGACCCCTTCTTGTAGCGTCGGCTGCGGAGGGTGATGGGGACCGGTGTCCCCCGCCGCCTTCAAAGCGGTCGGCGACTGCGGCGACGTGGTCGCGGGCGGTTCGACTCCGCTCTCCCTCCGCCCCCCGGACTTGGCCGCGCTCGTTGCGAGAAGCCGAGTCGAAAGGCGGACACGCGGGGTTGCGACGACGCGCAGTTTTTCCTTTTCCGCACGCATGAGCGAGGTGTAATCTCGGGCCCGGGGTGAAGGGCTACTCCGTCCAAGATGCGGCGCGCATCTGCAAGCTCTCCTCGGCGCGGCTGCGCTATTGGGAGCGGACCGCCCTCGTGGGGCCGAGCTTGACGGTGGATTCGATGCCGGCGTTCGGTTTCCGCGACCTCGTCTGCATCAAAGCGGCACTCGTGCTGATCGAACGCGGCGTGCCCTTACGGCGGATCCGTCGCAGCCTGGAGAGTGTACGCGCGCGGCTGCCCGAAATCGATCGGCCGCTCGGGGCCCTCCGTGTCTGGATCGAAGGCTCCGATCGCGTGGTGGTGCGCTACGACGGCGTGCTGCTCGAGCCCGATGGCCAGACCGTGCTCGACTTCCGTCTCGAGCCGGAACGGGCGGATGACGTGGCCTATCTCGAGCAGCGGCTGCGCCCGACGGGCGGGGAGGCGGAGCCGGATCCCGAGACGGCACTCGAGTGGTTTGAACGGGGATGCCGCCTCGACAGCGAAGCCGAGACGCAGAACGACGCGATCGCTGCCTACGAGCGCTCCCTGGAAGCGGACCCCCGCTTCGCCGATGCGCACTGCAACCTCGCCACCGTCCACTACAACCAGGGACGGCGCGACGCGGCTCGGGTGGGTTACGAGCGTGCGCTCGCGCTCGAGCCCGACCACGTCGAAGCCAACTTCAACCTCGCGAACCTGTGCGAGGAGGAGGGCCGGAGCGAGGCCGCGCTGCGCCACTACAAGGCGGCGATGCGCGCCGACCCGCTCTACCCCGAGGTCCAGCTGAACCTGGCGCTCTTGTACGAGAAGCTCGGACTGCGGCGCAAGGCTCGTGAGCACTGGCGCCGCTACCTGCAGCTCGAGCCGGTTGGGACGTGGGCGGAAATCGCGCGCAAGCACCTCGGGGACTGAGGCGGAAGCGACCTGCCTCGGTTTAGCGCCCCGGGGTGATGGAAAAGGTGCGCTGGTCGACGACGTCCCCTTCGAAGAGGGCCTCTGCCGTCCAGACGCCGGGCCGGATCCCACCGTCGGGTCGGATCGGGAGGCGCGCGATCACGTCGGGCCGACCCCGGGCCTCGATCGGGGTTTCGGCGTGGACTGCGCCCGAGGGATCGATCCAGCGCACCGTCATCTTCTTGGGGAGATCACCGTTGTAGTAGCGGGCGTGCACCTTGGCCCACCACACGGCCTCGCCGTCGCTCGTCTGGAAGCGCTCGCGAGAGAAGCCACCGGCGGTGTCCGCCGTCCCCGCCTCGGAGCCGTCCGCGAAGCCCGCGTCCGTGACGACGCGGAAGGTGAGCTTCTCGACCTCCCGCGCCGCCTTCTTCTGCAGCTCGCTCTTCTCCCCGAAGCGGCGCTCTGCCTGCTCGAGATAGAACACCGCGCGGTGACGCTCTCCGTTCGCCTTGCACGCGAGGCCCATCTTGTAGAGCACCTGCGCCCGCGTCGGGTCGAGGCGAAGCGTGCGGCGGTAGGCGGCGATCGCCTCGGTGCGTCGACCGGCCATTTCCAAAAGCTCACCCTCTCGGAAGGGAATGCGCGGGTCGCCGGGCTGCACCTTCTCTGCCGCCGCAAGCACGGCGATGGCTCCCTGCAGGTCTCCCTCGACCGCCCGACCGTCCGCCGCAGCGAGCGCCGCTTCCCCCGCCGAGCGGTCGAGCGGTGCGGCGGCCTGGGGAAGGGAGGTTCGATGGGCGTCGATCAGCTCCGTGAGCCGCAGCTGGGCCTCGGGCATCTCGGCCACGAGATCCGCCGGCGGGGAGCCGTGGACCCGCAGGGTCGGCGCCTCGTCCTCGACGGCTTTGATCCGGTCCTTGAGCGCAGGGTGGCTGTAGAGGTAGGGAGGGATTTCGACGGCGCCCGGGCGCTCTTCTGCCTCGATCTTCTCGAAGAAATGAGCCATTCCGTGCGGGTCGTAGCCGGCCCTCGACATGAAGGTCATGCCGAGGTCATCGGCCTCGGCCTCGAACTCGCGCGAGAATTTAAGCTGCATCGCGACGTTCACGGCCTGCGCAGCCACTGCCGGCCCCGCGTTTTTCGCAGCCACGGCGGCCCCCATGCCCACGATCCCCGCCAACAGCTGGGGGATCGCCATCTTCTCTTGCATGCGGGCGATGTGGCGACCCTTCACGTGCCCGATCTCGTGGCCCACCACGCCCGCGAGCTCTTCGAGGGAAGAGGCCGCGAGAATCGTGCCGCTGTGGATGTACACGTAGCCGCCGGGGACCGCGAAGGCGTTGAGGGTCGGATCGAGAATTACCCGGAAGCGGTAGATGAACGGCTGTGGCTCGATCCCCCGCACGATGTCCTGGCCGAGATCGTTCACGAATCCGACCACGATGGGGTCGTCGATCAGCGTGACCTTCTTCGCGATCTCGCGGTCGAACTGCTCGCCCCACTCCCGCTCCTGGTCGACCCCGACCTCGGCGCCGATCACCTTCTTCAAGGGATTGACGCGCTCGCCGTCGGCTCCCACGCAGGAGAGAATGAGGAGCGCTGCCGCCCACAAAAGCGCCGCGCGCGCTAGGAGTCGGAGGGGCCTGGTTGCCATCGCAGAATGGGTTTGCGCGCCGCGCGCGTCTCGTCGAGCCTCGAAAGGCGGGTCGAGTGCGGCGCGCTCCGCACGGTCTCGGGATCGATCTCGGCCTCTCTTGCAATCGCGAGCAGCGCGTCCACGAAGCGGTCGAGGCCCTCGAGGCTCTCGCTCTCGGTGGGCTCAATCATGAGGGCACCGTGCACGATCAGCGGGAAGTAGACCGTCGGTGGGTGGTAGCCGTGGTCGATCAGGCGCTTGGCCACGTCGAGCGTGGTCACGCCCGTTCCTTCGAGCTTGGCGTCCGAGAGCACGCACTCGTGCATCACGGGACGATCAAACGGCACGTGGTACGCCCCGCGCAAGCGGGCGAGCAGATAGTTCGCGTTCAGCACCGCCATCTCCGCGCAGCGGCGCAGCCCGTCTGGGCCGAGCGATCGGATGTACGCGAACGCGCGCACTAGCATGCCTACGTTCCCGAAGTTCCCGTGAAGGCGTCCAATCGAGTGGGGGAACTCATAGTCGAGGGCAAAGCCGTCCCCTTCGCTGCCGGAGAGCCTGCGCACGACGGGAACGGGAAGGTAGGGAGCGAGCAGGTTCTTCACGCCCACCGGGCCCGCGCCCGGGCCGCCGCCGCCGTGCGGTGTCGAGAACGTCTTGTGCAGATTGAAGTGCATGACGTCGATACCGAGATCCCCGGGGCGGGCGATTCCCAGCAGCGCGTTTAGATTTGCGCCGTCGCCGTACACGAGCCCTCCGCCTGCGTGCACGATCTCCGCGATGCGCACGATGTGCTCCTCGAAAAGGCCAAGCGTGCTCGGATTCGTGAGCATGAGAGCGGCCACTTCGGGTCCCATCACCGCTGCCACCGCCTCGGGATGAAGCACCCCGTCGGCGCCTGAAGGAACCGAGACAATTTCGTAACCGTTGAGGCCCGCGCTCGCGGGGTTGGTGCCATGGGCCGAGTCCGGCACGAGGATCTTTCTGCGCCGCTCGCCCCGATGTGCGTGGTACGCCCGGATCATCATCACACCCGCGAGCTCGCCCTGCGCTCCCGCCGCCGGCTGGAGCGAGACCCGGTCCATCCCGCTGATCTCGGCGAGATGCGTTTCGAGCTCGTGGAAGAGGTGGAGAAGACCCTGGGAGAGCGCGGCGGGCTGGAGCGGATGGCTGCGCGCGAAGCCGGCCAACGCGGCGGCCACCTCGTTCATCTTCGGGTTGTATTTCATGGTGCACGAACCGAGGGGATAGAGCCCGAGGTCGACGGCGTAGTTCCAGGTCGAGATGCGGGTGAAGTGGCGGACCACGTCCACCTCGGAGAGCTCGGGCAGCCCCTCGCAGTCCGCGCGCAGGAGGGAGGCCGGAAGCTCTTCCTCGGGCGCCACGGCCGGGACGTCGAGAGCCGGGAGCGAATAGCCCACGCGACCCGGCCGGCTGCGCTCGAACAGGAGAGGCTCCTCGTAGGCGAGGCCGTGGGCCGCGTTGCCCAGCGCCTCCGGGCGCACGTCTCGCCGGTCGGCGCTCACCCGGCGGCTCGGCTGAAGGCTTTGACCAGGCGATCGATGGCCGAACGCGAGGCCAGCTCCGTGGTGCAGACAAGAACCGCGGGTCCGAGCTCGCTCGCGTAGGGCGCAAGATCGAGGCCACCCACGATGCGCTCGTCGAGCGCCCGCTCCAAGGCGTGCGCAGCGGAGCCGCGGACGCCCACCACCACTTCATTGAATCCCGGCGCAGAAATCGGCAGCCGCAGGCCGGGTGCCTCGCGCACGCGGGCGCGCAAGTACGCCGCCTTGGCGAGGTTCATGCGCGCGAGCTCGCGAAGGCCCCGGCGCCCGAGCAGCGCGAGATAGATCGCTGCGCGCAGCAGCATGAGACCCTGGTTGGTGCAGATGTTCGACGTCGCNNTCGCGGGTCGAGAGCGTGAGCACGAAGCCACGCCGTCCGCGGGCGTCGAGCGTCTGTCCGACCACGCGTCCCGGCATCTGCCGGACGAAGCTCGAGCGGGTCGCAAGAAAGCCGAGATGCGGACCCCCGAAGGACATGGGCACACCGAAGCTCTGCGCCTCGCC
>DOUU01000380.1:357-1438 GCA_003520425.1 Deltaproteobacteria bacterium | reverse complement strand
AGTAGGTGCGGAGGACATCGCGGTAGTGGGGGTGCAGGCCCGCCGCGATGATCTTGTGGCGGCGGGTGAGACGCATCGCCATGAGCGCCGCCTCGGCAGCCGCGGAGGCACCGTCGTACATCGACGCATTCGACACGTCGAGCCCGGTCAGGGCACAGATCATGGTCTGCCACTCGAAGATCGCCTGCAGCGTGCCCTGGCTGATCTCCGGCTGGTACGGGGTATAGGACGTGTAGAACTCAGCCCGCGAGGCCAGGGCATCGACGGCGCTCGGCACGAAATGGGCATAGGTGCCCGCGCCGAGGAACCAGTCGTGGCTTTCGCTGTGGGCGTTGCGGGCGGCGAGCGCCGCGAGCTCGGCGAGCACTTCCTGTTCGCTCGCGGCCTTGGGCAGCGAGAGCGGGCGGCCAAGGCGCAGCTTCTCCGGGATCGATGCGAACAGGCTCTCGACCGAAGCTGCGCCGATCGTGCGCAGCATGTGGCGGACATCCTCTGCCGTGTGAGGGACGTAGCGCACTTGGATTCATGCTCCCGCGCACACTGCGCCGCGGAGAGGACCGGCTGGCTGTCCCCAGGTTCGTCCTGCGAGGATCGGCGTCACTATGCCTTGCGCTCGGCGATATGACGGCGGTAGGCGCTGGCGTCGAACAGCGAGTCGTACTCCGTGCTGTCCTCGACCTCGATCGTCAGCATCCACCCGTCGCCGTAGCAGTCTTCGTTCACGTGCTCGGGGTGCTCGGCCAAGTCGGTGTTCACTTCCACCACCTGTCCCGAGACGGGGGCATAGAGGTCGGAGACCGCTTTCACCGACTCGATCACACCGAAGGGCTCGCCTTTTTCGACCGTCGTGCCCACGGCCGGGAGCTCGACGAACACGATGTCGCCGAGCTGCTGCTGGGCGTAGTCGGTGATGCCNNTAATCGGCCACCGCACTCCTCCGGCTCCCAGGGTCAGCGCACGCGCCCTGCGCATCGCGAGGGTAGTACGCGCGACGCGAATCACGAGCGGCGCGGACTGGCTGCCTTCACAAATGGAGTTTCTACCACGCGTGCCGCGACGTTGCGCTGCCGGATGACGACGG
>DOUU01000380.1:0-333 GCA_003520425.1 Deltaproteobacteria bacterium | reverse complement strand
ACCGCCTTGCCCCCGTGCGCGAGGACATGGCCGGCACGGGCGATGCCGCGGTCTTCGAGCGTGAAGCCGACGAGCAGACGAGGGTGGCCCTGGGCCTTGCGCTTCAAGATGGCCTCGGCCCCAATGAAGCCGCCCTGCGCGAGCTTTACGAAGCGGTCCAGGCGGGCTTCCAGGGGCGAGGTCGTGTCATCGAGCTCGTGGCCGTAGAGCGGGAGCGCCGCCTCAAGCCGCAGCGTGTCGCGCGCCCCAAGGCCGCAGGGCTTGAGACCGAAGGGCTCGCCCGCCGTCACCAGCGCCTCCCAAAGGCGGAGCGTGGCGGCGGACTCCACATAG
>DOUU01000465.1 GCA_003520425.1 Deltaproteobacteria bacterium | reverse complement strand
CAAGCAGGTCCGGCGGTCGCTCGATCGTCAGGCTGCCGAAAGGCAGCGCGAAGACTCCGCTGCCCTCAAGCCCCTCGAGGGTCAGGATGCCCTGCCGGGTTCTGCGGAACGCCAGGGCGACCGCGCGGTTGTAGAGATCCGCAGCCACGCGCTCACGCGGGTCGAGCTGGCCGAGCGGAGGCCGTCCGTCCTCGGGGAACAGGAACGCATAAGCGTAGATCGCCGACGCCACATACCGCTCCTGCTCCGAGCCGGCTCCGGCCTGAAGGAACGAAAGCTCGGCCAAGGCGAAGAGCGCGTCCGACGGGAAGTCCTCTGTTTGCGCGATCGCGTGGAGCCGCACGAGCGCCGCGTCTGGATCGGCTTTGAACGCGGCCATCAGGTCGTAGCGGCGGAGCTGATTCAAGGAGAAGTCGCTCGGTACCTCGGCCGTAAGCGCGTTGCGGGTCAGGTAGCGCTGAACTTCGAGCGGGCTGGCGATCCGGATTCCGACCGGGCTTGCGCACGCCCCGCAGAAGATCGCAGCCACGCAGATCGCAAAGGTTCTTCGGAGCAAGGTCGCGGATCCATCCCCTGCGGCTGCCCGGGCCCAAATGGTCGCCTCACTGGAGGAGCGGTCGCAGCGCCAAACATACCCTAGCAGCTTGATGAAAAACGCCGCGCATCTACTGCGATCCCGTGATACAAGACCGCCGGGGGTGAAAGATGCGCAGAAACGATCGCGAGCAGGACTGGATGTTCAGCTACGTCTCGCTGCCGGCTCGAACAGTTCGTTCGGGTTCGAGGAGTAGAGCGGCGCACGCATCAAGGGCCTCTTCGAGACAAAAGCAGACTTCAGTCTGCCGCCGAAGTCGTCCGACGGCAGGCGACCAACGCCGCCGCTCTAGCGCCTGCCAACGATGGCCGCTCAACTGCGGCCGCGCAGGAACCACCGTAGCACCGGTGCGAGGTCGGCGGCGCGCCTGGTAAGGACCCAACGGCCTTCCGGATAGACCTGGATCTTCTATGCGAGGAGCGAAAACACGCTTTGGGGAGAAGTCATCGTTGTCCCATGCCCCTCGAGCTCGTCACGATGATTCCTGCCCCGTCTGTGCAGGGCATTGGTCATCGCGGAACGGAGGTTTGAAGCAGCCCCATATAGCGTGTCGTTTGGTCGGCCGGATTTCAGAGTTGTATCGCTGACTTCGCGCCGGAGTGTCGACAACATCGCACGAGACGCTGGGCTGTGTTAGTCGCAACACGCGGCGGCAGTCTCTGCCACTGCGGCGGCGGGCTGCATCCATCGTGACCCCGGCCCGGATGCGTCGCCTGGCCCGGAGGCGCGCGGGTCGAGGCGATCGCGGCGTAGGGCGAACGGCGCTAACCCCTCGCCCAGCGGAAGAGGGGAGGCTAAGCAGACAGCCGGGGGGGAGGCGTTACCCCCTTCGTCCCCCGCTCGACTGCCTCTTGGCGTCACTCCCCAAATGGCTCAACAGCCAAGGGCTGACTAGACTGGGTTGATCACGACGACGTCGTGCGCGCATGGTCAACAAAGAGCAAGGGGTTGGAGAGTACTGCTGTGGGCGCATTGATCATGCTCGGTACGCTTTTCGGACTGATTGCCCTGATTTTCGCATTGGTGCTTCGACATGATCCGGAGGCACGTGGTCCTTCAAAGAAGCAACGGGCCCAATGCTGTCTGAACTAACCCCGCTCTTGAAGGCGGCAATAAGCTTCGCCTACATCGGTGGGGCTTTGTTTGTCGCGATCGGCTTGTTCTTGAGTTTCCGCCGAGGCCGCCCGCACCCGCTCTTGTTAGTGTGCATATCCGCTATCTCATTCTCTTGGATTGAGGCCCCCTATGATTGGGCGGTGTATGCACAGTTCCCGCCCGCTATTCCGCGCATGCCGTCTTGGTGGCCGTTGAACGTGACATGGGGCGGCCTCCCGGCATCGGTCCCCCCCGGCTACATCGCCTATTTCGTCCTCCCTGCCGTGATGGGCGCTTCTATAGGGCGCTGGTTGAACTCGAAATTCCAGTGGCGTGCCCCTATCACGCTGCTGATCGTAGGCCTCATTGTCGGGTGCCTATGGGCTTTCGTGTTCAATGCGATCCTTGGGGCTCACCTTGGCATTTTCTACTATGGCCGCGTTATCGAGGGACTTGCTCTGTGGCCAGGTACGAAGCACCAATATCCGCTTTATGACTCTCTCGCGATGGGCGTGCAAATGATGGTCTTCACTTACATCCTCGGACGGACTGATTCACTGGGGCGCACACTCATCGAGGTGTGGGCGGATTCCAAGTCGAGAAGCCTTCTAGCGTCTTCCTTCCTCTCAATTGCGGCGGTCATCGTCATTGGCCATGCAGTTTATCTTTCGGTCTTCGCGCCACATCTCGCCACCAAATTGTTACATCTGCAGACCGTTGGGCCGACTGAGCAACTGTTCGAAGGCGTGCCGAACCAACCGCTCTAGCAAGCAGGATTCCTTGCGAGATGCGTGCCCGCGTGCAGCGGACGCGCAGTTCGCTAACGGCACTGCCCGCTGGGCTGGCGGCGATGCCTACCGCAGAGCCCATGGCGCTTTTGCCCGGCGATGTGTCCGCAGACCTCCTCGCGCGGCTTGCCGACTCCCACCACACTCCCATCGCCGCGGAAGTAGTCCAGAAAGAGGAGGCCCCCGGAACCGGCACGATTCCGAGGGCTTCGGTCAGGTAGCGGGGGGCCGCTACATCTAATACGACGCCCAATCGAGGCCGGCGTCGCACCTGCGGCGTAGCCCAAGCGCGTTGCCGAGCGCACCGAAAACTTCAACATTTTCCGGGTGAACCCGCTTTCCCGAAACCACAGGGGCGGGCATGGGTGATCAGCGGACGTCTGGACGGCCACCGCTCGCAACGGACCTATCAGCCTCGCAAGTGCGCCGACCGGGAGGGGTGAGACGCCGGCTGCGTGGGACAGATCTAGACCGGCACAAAACGGAAGGACTCGCCCGTGCGCTCGATCCGGCCCGCAGGGCGCGTGGGGAAATGCGTGCCAAAGAAGAGCGCCCCAGACTCTGCCGCACGGGCCAGCATGCGCCGCCGCGTCGCTTGCGCGAGCTCCACGTCCTCGTCGCCGACCTCGGCTATGGAGGGCTCCGCGCACTGCACAGGATGGTGGAGGAAGTCGCCGCTCACGAGGGCGACTTGCCCCGCCGACTCGATCCAGAGCGAGACATGACCGGGAGTGTGCCCAGGTGTCGATTCCAGCCGCAGCCCGCCGCCCAAGTCGGTGTCCTCCGCGACGATCTCGGCGAGGCCGGCGTCGATGATGGGTGCAACCGAGTCCCCGTAGACGCCGTCTAGGCCGGGGTTCCCCCCGCGCCGGCACCAGTCAAGCTCACGCTGGGTGTAAAGGTGCCGAGCCTTCACGAACGTCGGCAGCCACTGCCCGCCGTGGAGCCGCGTGTCCCATCCGACGTGATCGGCGTGGAGGTGGGTGTGCACGACCAGGCCGATCGCGTCCGGGGTGAAACCCGCCGTGGCGAACCGCTCGAGGAAAGGCCAGCTCCGTTCGTTCCAGAACGGGATTGCCCGCTTCTTGCCATTGCCCACACACGGATCGACTAGGACGTACCGGTCACGGTTTTCGATCACGAAGGCTTGTACGCGCAAGGCCACTCGCCCCTGCGGGTCCGCGAACTCAGGCACCAGCCAGCCGTGCCGCGCCACGTCCTCAGCGCGCGCTGCAGGGAAGAAGAGCTCCGGCGGGATGTGGTGAACCTCGTCTTCCACCACGCTCGTGACCGTGAAATGCCCGACGAGCCAGCGCTGCACGTCCATCGCCTCACCTCCCGACCCCGTGAACGACCTCGAGAATCGCACCTGCGAGCGTGGCCGTCGATGAGCACCGCCTAGAGGCCCGCGCGGCGGATAAGGAGCTCCATGGAGGCAGCGTCTTGATAGTCGATGGCAAATCTTCTCGGACGGTTTTTGGGACCATGGATTAGAGCCAGCTTCGAGCGCGCAGTCTCTACACCGCGTCGCGGAGGGCAGCACTCCAGACTACGCGGCGAGCGGCTTCGGGTCTCGCCCGACCCGGAGCGAGCCTTCCGGGTTGAGGGGCTCCTCAAAGTTCCGATAGCGGAGCCGGCCCGGGGCCATGAGGGCCGCCGGGCCGGTCTTGAAGTTGGTAGCGGGGGAGCGTCGTGGAACGTTGCCCCCATTGGACGCCGTCTGTCCGGTCACCGCCTAAAAGCTACGCCCGCCCGGCAGGTTGTGAGCGCAACTTGAACAGGCTCGGCCTGCGGTAGAGAAGAACCGCTCGGAGTCATCACACCGCGCGTGTGGTAGAGAAGGTGATGCCCTTGAAGATCCAGTAGAGGAGGACATGAGGATCCTCCGTCGATCGCCGTTCCAACTCTGTTCCGCGCTCGCAAGTAACGAGGTCAAAGCGGTTGCCAAGGCACTCGACATGAGGACGACCAGTTTGTTCCGACGCTCCAAATGTCGGAAAAGTCGTAGAAGCCGCGTCCAATCTACGGGCGAGGCGGTGTACAGCGTGGTGAACATGCCTGCACATGCACGAAGGCATAACTACTCCCGACGCTGCGGAAGAAACCAGCTCAAAGGCGGCTCGGGGCCAGAGAACCGTTGCGAAGCGCGGCGAGAAGGGCCGTCAGGGCAGGGGGCGTCATCGACCACAGGTTGACCCACCGGGTCGAAAACATCAATCATTTCGACGGTGATGAGATTCTCGGAAGATGGGG
>DOUU01000378.1 GCA_003520425.1 Deltaproteobacteria bacterium | reverse complement strand
CTACCAGACTGCGCCACGCTCCGACTCCGAGACTCTTCTTTTTGCGGACGCGGCGCTGGGGAACGGCGCCGCCCGCCAATGATACTTGCCTTTGCAGCCGCAGTCAGGCAGTCGCTGAGCGCCTCTCCTTCATTCACCCAGCGCTGTAAAGGAATGCTTCAGCAGCTCGAGCTTGCGGCTCATCGTCGCCTGGGTTTGCACACCCTCCATCGTGACCTCGAGGGCGTAACGCACGCGAGCGTCCGCGCCCGACCCCGGCGGCTGGACCGCAGCGTTGATGCGGGTCTGGCCGTTCTGGCTTTCGATCAGGCCGTTGTACGGAAAACTCGGTGCCTTGAGCTTCTTCCAATTGCTCTGGAAGCCGTCCGGGAGCGAAGCAGGGGGCTCCGTCCGGCGAACGACTTGAACCCAGTTGTTCGTGTGCACACGCTCGCTGACCACGACACGCTGGACGCCCCACGTGGCGGTGTCAGCGCTCCCGGAAAACGCGAAGTCCAGGAATAGCATGCTGTCCTTGCTGAGCTTTACCAGCTCAGGCTTGACCGTCAGCTCATAGCGGTCGGAGTGGAACTGCACTTCCTGCTCCGGATCGATCTTGATTCTGAGCGTCTCAAATGCCTTGGGCTGCACGCCCGGCTGCGCCANNGTACTCCTGCCACCGGGCCAGCGTGCCGAGCATCGTCACGTCCACGTAATCGCACAACAGCTGCTGAGTCCTGTGTGCCACATCGACAAAGCCACTGCCGATCGGGGCCAGGAATCCGATATAGCCTTCGGGCGTCGGCAGGCTCACCACGGTGAGGACCTGATCGTCGTAGGGTATGGCCCAGTCGCGGACCCGCCACGTGCGTCCCCACCGGTCGGTAAATTGACTCGAGCCCTTCGGCTTCCCCAACGAGGTGACGCGCACGGAATCACTGCCCACGGCACGCCGCTGCACGTGGGCCTTGAGCAGCAGATCCATGTACAGCTTATCGTCGCCGTAGAGCGTCGCGAGATTCACACCGTCCGGAATCCGAAGCCGCACGATACCCGCGGACTGCTCGACGAAACCGTTGTGATCCAGCTGCACGGTCTGGAGCTGGGGCGCGTTCGCGACCCAGACCTTGTTCGGATCCTCGCGCATCAGCCGGGGAAATCCGGCGCGGTCGATCGTGTTCAGCAGTTGCTCCGAGCCGGCGCCGCGCGGAAACAGGTGATCCGCATTGTGCTCGAGGAGCTTCTGCTGGGCCCCTGAGATCAGGTGCAGCGTGTGCTCCTCCATGGTTGCGTAGAACTGCGCCAGCGGTTTCGGCAGATCGAACCGCTCGTTGAATGTAACGGTCTCACTGGCGTCGATGATCGCGAGCCGCATCGGTATCCGTCCGCCGATCACACCCTCGCCGTCCTTCGCGCTCATGAGCTCGGCGATCGGCAGCGCGGTATTGAGATTCTCCGACGGCGACTTGCGCAGCACGACGCCGATGACTCTGCCGTGTTGATCGACGAGCGGACCGCCGCTGTTGCCCGGTGAGGCCGCGGCAGAGAAACGCAGCCACTGCCACTGTCCATCGAGCTCCTCGGGCGTATCCGAGGTGTAGACGCCGTCGCGGATGATGACGCCCTCCCCGAGCGCGTTGCCCACCGCATACACCGTCTCGTTGAGGGCGGGCTTGGCCCCCGGCGTCAGGAGCTTCGCTCCCTGCGGCGGCTCGCGCAGCGAGAACACGGCGAAATCGCGGCGATCGGAAAACNNCGCCGTCGCGCAGCGCCGGGGGCCCGTAGAGGCTGCCCATGCCGAGGGCGATCACGTGTCCGGCCGTGACGTAGCGGTTCGGGGCGATGGCGAAGGCCGTTCCGATCGAGCGGTACTTGTCGGTGCGCTCCCGGTACGGAATGAGTTCCAGCGGCAGCTCGCGGTCGTAAGTGATCTCGCCGTCGGGCGGCTTGAGCTGCACCACCTCGAAGGTTGCGGCACGAATGGCCTGCTGGGCGCCGCTCCCGAGCTCCGCGCCGCTCGCCGGCGCGACCAGCCCGAGCCAAGCGAGGAGCGCCGGAATGCGAAGTACGAGGTATGCGGCGGGTCGTGGGGTACGCAAGGCCCTGCTCAGCGTCGCAGGATCCTCATCAGCTCTTCGAGCTCGACCCGTACCTGCTTGACGATCTGCTGGCTCTGGGTGAGATCCGAGCGTGCTTCCTCGCCGGTGAGCTTGTTGCGCGCGCCGCCGATGGTGAAGCCCTGATCGTAGAGCAGGCTCCTGATCTGGCGGATGACGATCACGTCCTGGCGCTGGTAGTAGCGGCGGTTGCCGCGACGCTTCACGGGCTTGAGCTGCGGGAACTCCTGTTCCCAATATCGCAGCACGTGCGGCTTCACTCCGCACAGCTCACTCACCTCTCCGATGGTGAAGTAGCGCTTGCCGGGAATGACCGGCAGCTGAGCGTTATTCTTTGGCTCCAACATAGGCTTCGACCCGCGCCTTGAGTTTCTGCCCCGGACGGAACGTGACGACGCGCCGAGCGCTGATCGGAATCTCCTCCCCCGTCTTCGGATTGCGCCCCGGGCGCTGGTTCTTGTCGCGCAGATCGAAGTTCCCGAAGCCGGAGAGCTTCACCTGCTCTCCACCCGACAGCGCAGCACGAACCTCCTCGAAGAAGAGATCCACGAGCTCGCGCGCTTCGCGCTTGTTGAGCCCGAGCTGGTTGAATAACGCTTCCGCCATCTCCGCTTTGGTCAGGGCCATTTGTTTATTCTCTGATTCTTGCGTTCAAGCTCTCGCGCAAATCCCTTACAACTGAGGCCATGAGGCGGTCCACGTCCTCATCGGTGAGAGTGCGAGAAATATCTTGAAAAATCAAGCCTAAAGCGATGCTTTTTCGACCTGGTTCGAGGCCAGGGCCGCGATAGACGTCGAAAACGCTGAGACCACGCAGGAGGCTTGATGTCACCAAGGTTACACGCTCGGCCAGGGTACTTAAAGTCACCGCCTCGTCGACCACCACCGCAAGGTCGCGCCGCACTTGGGGAAAGCGCGAGACCTCCTCAAACGCAGCCCTCTTGACGGCCAGCGCCCCCATATCGAGCTCGAAGAGCACCGGCGCATATGTAAAGTCGAGCGCCTTGACGAGTGCCGGGTGCAGCTCGCCGATCCAGCCTACCGGACTTCCGCGCCGCAGCACGCGCGCCGAGCGCCCCGGGTGGAGCGCAGCGAGCTCGCCGGCCTCGAATGTGAAGGTCTCGGCCGCGCCGGTCTCGGCAATGAGCGCGGCGACGTCGGCCTTGACGTCGTAGAAGTCCGCGGGCGCGCGCGCCTCCTTCGCGACTCCCCACTGCTCGGGCAAACGCGCGCCGCTCACCACACCTGCGATCGTCTCGATCTCGTGCGTCGCGCTGCCGGCGAGCTCAAAGCGCGAGCCGTGCTCGAACAGACGGATGCGATCCTGCTGGCGGCGCTGATTCTCGAGCGCCGCGCGGATCAAGCCCGGCCAGAGCGACACGCGCATCACCGAAAGATCGCTCGCGATGGGGTTCGAGAGCGCCAACGCCGGCTTTTCCGGGAATAGCCGCTCCTGCAAGGCGGGATCGACGAAGGCGTAAGTCACGGCCTCCTCGTAGCCGCGCGCAGCAAGGGCTTCGAGCACCGCCCGCTCGGCCGGCTGCTCCTCGGGGAGCTTGCGAAAATGCTGCGAGGTGAGCGCGTCGGTCTCGGGGATCTTGTCCCATGCGGCCATCCGCGCCACTTCCTCGATGAGGTCCGCCTCGATCGCGATATCGAAGCGGTGGGCGGGCGGAGTGGCCTTCCAGCCAGTCGCGCTCGCTGACACCTTCATGCCAAGCCCCGTGAGCGCCTTCGTGACGCGTGCGGCGGGGAGCTCTAGACCCAAGAGGCGCTTGAGCTGCGCAGCGCGCAGCCTGACGGCGCGGCGCCTCGGCAAGTGCTTGGCATTCTCGGTGACGACGATGCTCGCAGCCGTTCCGCCGGCGATCGAGCGCAGCAGCGCAACCGCACGGGAAATCGCCCGGCCCTGCTGCGTCGGGTCGACACCGCGTTCGAAACGCTGACTGGCATCGGTGAGAAGGCCGAGACGCCGCCCGCGGCCCTGCACCGTCTCGGGCGAGAAGTAGGCGCTCTCGAAGAAGACGTCCGTCGTCTCGGGCGACACCGCGGTGCGCAGCCCCCCCATGATGCCGGCGAGGCCGACCGGCCCTTCCCCATCGGTGATCAGCAGCATGTCGGGGTCGGCCTTGACTGTCTTCCCATCGAGGAGCGTCACCTCCTCTCCGGCGCGCGCCAGGCGCACCCGAATGCCCTGTTTGAGCTTCGCGAGGTCGTAGGCGTGCATCGGCTGACCGAGCTCGAGCATGACGTAATTAGTGACATCGACGACCGGGCTGATCGAACGGACGCCCGCGCGGCGTAAGCGCTCCGCCATCCACACCGGCGTCGTCGCGCGGTTGTTCAGCCCACGCATGATGCAGCCCGCAAAACGGGGGCAGCCGGCAGGAGCCTCGAGCCTGACCGGAAAGCGATCGGCCTTGGCTCCACGGGGACTCTCGATCTCAGGTCCCGTGACCTTCGTTCCCGCGATCGCCGCCACTTCGCGCGCCAGCCCTAGGATCGACATGGCATCGCCGCGGTTCGGTGTGACGTTGACGTCGAGCACCGCCTCATCCAGGCCGAGGTATTCGCGCAGCGGCTTCCCGAGCGGCGCGTCGGCGGGGAGCTCGAGAATTCCACTCGAGGCTTCCGCAAGCCCGAGCTCCTTGGCGGAGGCAAGCATCCCCTGCGACTCGACGCCGCGGAGCTTGGCGGCGCCGATCCTGAGATCGCCGGGCAGCTGAGCCCCCACCTGTGCCAGCGCGCTCTTCAAGCCCGCGCGCGCATTCGCCGCGCCGCAGACGATCTGCAGAGTCGGCCCGCTCCCCGTGGTCACTTTGCAGACCTGCAGCTTGTCGGCCTGCGGGTGACGCGCGGCGGAAAGGATCTCGGCAACCACGACGCCGGTGAACGGAGGTGCGGCGCTCTCGAGTCCCTCGAGCTCAAAGCCCGCCATCGTGAGGCGTGCGCCGAGCTCTTTCGGCTTCCATGGAACCTTCACCCATTCGGTGAGCCATGAGTACGGGAGCTTCATGAGCTGAACGCCCGGAATTGCCGCAGGAAACGCAGGTCGCTCTCGAAGAACAGCCGGAGGTCATTGACGCCATAGCGCAGCATCGCGAGCCGGTCGATCCCGGCGCCGAAGGCATAGCCCGTGTAGCGCTCGGGATCGACGCCGCTCGCTTTCAGCACGTTCGGGTGCACCATGCCGCAGCCCGAGATCTCGAGCCAGCCGCTGTGCTTGCAGGTGCGGCAGCCCCTCCCCGCGCAGAACAGGCACGCCATGTCGACTTCGGCCGAGGGCTCGGTGAA
>DOUU01000211.1 GCA_003520425.1 Deltaproteobacteria bacterium | reverse complement strand
CCCCGAAGGCAACTATGGCGCGGGTCGGGTGATCGTCTGGGACTTTGGGCGCTGGGAAGCTGTGGAGGATCCCGAGCAGGGATTGCACAAGGGCAAGCTCCTGTTCGACCTCTTTGGCTACAAGCTCCGAGGTCGCTGGACGCTGGTGCGGACCAAGGGCAAAGGGGGAGCGCCGCAGAAAGAGTGGCTGCTGATCAAGAAGCCCGACTCCTGGTCAGCCGCCAACGGCTCCGCCTTCCCCCAGGAATCGGTTCTTTCGGGCCTCTCCCTCGACGAACTCGTCGATGGCGGCGAGCGTGCAGCCTCGATCCGGGCGGAGCTGGAGCGTCTGCGAGCGCCACAACGGCGCGTACACGCACGCGACATCCGCCTCATGCTTGCAGATACCGCTGAGCATCCGTTTTCGGGCCGCGGCTGGCTCTTCGAGCTCAAATATGATGGCTACCGGCTCCTCACAGAGCGCGAGGGAGATCGCGTCGAACTCCGCTTCCGCGGAGGCCAGGACGCAACCGCCATGTTTCCGGAGCTCCGACGTGCGCTGCTCGCACTGCCGGTAGATGCTTTCGTGTTGGACGGCGAAGTGGTGGTCCTCGACGAAAAGGGCCGACCGAGCTTTCAGCGCCTCCAAGAGCGGGTGCATCTGAGGCGTCCCTTGGAGATCGAACGCGGTCGCGTCGCACTGCCTGCGACGCTCTTCGTTTTCGATCTGCTCGCCTGCGGAGGCTTCGACCTGCGCACCCTACCCCTTCTCAAGCGCAAGGAACTGCTGCGGCGCCTCCTCCCAGCGGCGGGTCCGCTTCGCTTCGCCGATCACGTGGAGGAGCACGGCGAGGACCTCTTCCGCGCAGCCCGCGATCTTGGGCTCGAAGGCCTGGTCGCCAAGGCGACAGAAGCCCCCTACCAGGCCGGCCGATCGAAGAAGTGGCTCAAGCTCCGGATCGAACGAACCGGGGATTTCGCGGTGGTCGGCTTCACCGAACCGCGTGGCTCGCGCGCCGGCCTTGGCGCCCTGCATCTTGCAGTGCGCGAAGGCGGCGAGTGGGTCTACGCGGGCCGAGTCGGGACGGGGATGAGCGAACGTGAGTTGCAGCAACTCCGCCTGCGACTCGTGCCCACGCGACGCAACACTCCCCCCTTCGTGGGAGCGGCACCGAAAGGGAAGGAACACGTGTGGGTGGAGCCCACCCTCGTATGCGAAGTCCGCTTCAAAGAGTGGACGCGTGACGGGCTCCTGCGGCAGCCTTCCTTCTTGCGACTGCGCGAGGACAAGACACCCATCGAGTGCCAGCGGGAAGTCCGGCGACCCCCGGAGCTGCCGCAAACGTCCCCAGCGCTTCCCGCAGCGGAACGCACGGTTGCGTTCACGAACCTCGACAAGGTCTTCTGGCCCGCAGAGGGCTATACGAAGGGCGACCTCATCGAGTTCTACCGCTCCGTCTCGCGGTGGATCCTCCCCTACCTGCGAGAGCGGCCCCTTGTCATGACCCGCTACCCCGACGGGGTCGACGGAAAGTCCTTCTTCCAGAAGGATGCACCGGGATTCGCGCCGTCGTGGCTTCGCACCGAACGCATCTGGAGCGATCATGCCGGGCGCGAGATCGACTATTTCGTGTGCGATGACGAGGCGTCCCTCCTCTACATCGCGAATCTCGGAACGATCCCGCTCCACATTTGGGCCAGTCGCGTCCCCTCCCTCGCGCGGCCAGACTGGTGCATCCTCGACCTCGACCCGAAGGGAGCACCCTTCGCACATGTCGTGGAGCTCGCACTGGCAATCCGCCACTTGTGCGAAGAACTCGACCTCCCTGCAGGCATCAAGACGAGCGGTGCCAGCGGATTGCATGTCCTGATTCCCCTCGGTGGACAGTGTACTTTTGAGCAGGCACGCGGCTTGGCGGAGCTTCTCGCCCGAGTGGTCGAGGCCGAGCATGGCGAAATCGCGACCACAGCGCGCAGTCTTGCAGAGCGACGTGGACGCGTGTATATCGATTTTCTCCAGAACGGTCATGGCCGCCTTCTCGTCGCACCGCTCAGCGTGCGGCCTCTTCCCGGCGCTCCAGTCTCCACGCCCCTTTCCTGGCGGGAGGTCTCGCCGCGGCTCGACCCCGCGAAGTTCACGATCCGCACCGTTCCGAGAAGACTTCGACGCCTCCAGAGCGACCCGCTGCTCGCGGTGTTGGAGCAGCGTCCAGACCTGCATTCTGTCCTTGCGCGCTTGGCGGAACGCGTGCGACAAGCGAGACCGGCTGCATCGCGACGCACGTCGCCGCGAGCTCGCGCCAGGACTGCTTTGGCAACGCGCAAACCTACGTCGCGCGGCTCGGGATCATGAGGCCGCGATCAAACCCGCATCTCTGCTCGTGACGGGAAGGAAGCGCGACCTTCGCGACCCTGATCCACGCAAGACGAATCGCTTGAAACGCCACCACAAGGATCGTGCACCACCGTCGCAGCGAAGCCGACTGCATCCCCCGCCCTTCGTCGAGGATCTCACCCGGACGAGCTCGGGGCCGGATTTTGAGCAACGAGCCGGGACGCGACGCCCGCTTGCCAAGGCGCCCACGTCCCGGCTCCGCCCGGCGCGCCAACCGCTCGGATCAATCCCGATCGTGCTTCTGCTGGTCAGCGTCGCGGTCATCCGATGCCGCGCCGGGCGTAATCGTGCCAAAGAGTCCGTCCGTCTCGTGGTTCGGACCCGCGGTGAAATAGAGCGCATCCGGGCTCGAGAGTGCGCCGCCTCCAAAGTTCAAGGTCCAGAGCCCATCAATCGTGATTGCCTTGCCCTTCACACCTTCGAGCTGATCGAGAAAGTGTCCCTGCGAATCGAACACATTGATCCGCCCGTCCCCGAAATTCCCGACGAGCACGTCGCCGCTGAACTGGCCGAAGCCGTAGGACGAACGCGTGACGCCCCACGGCGAATTGAGCGACCCCCGCGTGGCAAAGCGCCGGAGCAGATGTCCGTCGGTGTCGAACACGTCTACGAAGCCGTTGCCCGCTCCTGCGACATCGTCGTGCTTCGGCCCGTCCTGCTTCGCATAGGTCACGAAGAGGTCGCCGTCGATGTTGCGGATGCCGAACGGTGCAAATCCAGCGGGAATGTGCGGATCGGTAAAGGCGCCGTCGAGCTTGGTCAGATGGAAGTTCTGATCATAGGCCTCGACGGTTCCCGCCCGGAAGTTGGTCGCGAAGATGAAGTTCCCCTTGGTATTCGTGCCGAATGCAAGACCCTTGTACACCGCGCCATCCGCCGCGTTGGGCACGGCGGAGTTATCGACCGTGAGGATCGCGTGCGTCTTGTCGGTGAGGGCGAAGGCCCAAGCGGAAATCGTCCCGTCTTCGGTGTCAAAGATAAAGTTGCTCGGGAGCTTCACCCCGGTCGCGGGATCGGTGACAGCAAACCCGGTCGTCGGATTCCAGACGATCCCGGTCGGGGCCGCCTGAAAACCGGCAGGAGAGCCGTTGGGACCCGGAATCACGACGGCAAAAGGCGTCTTCGTCCCGGGGAAATCCACAATCGTGCCGTCGCCGAGATAGAGGGTGGAGAGGCCTGCGTTGTTGTCGTTCACCCAGAATGGACCGCCGGGAAAAAAGGCCACGCCCCATGCATTTTGCAGGTTTGGATCGGTCGTCTGCGCCTGACCCGGCACGTTCGACACGAGATTTGTCTGAACGTAGACTGTTCGCGCATCGTCATCTGCGTGCGCAGGCCCGGCGGCGGGCAACAGCGCCGCGGCAAAGACACCCAAGGCAAGGTACGGACTGAACGCAGTGCGGCTGAGACGTTTCATAAACCAATTCCCCTTCGCCGCGAGCCTTTCGCCCGCCGCGTGCAAGTTTCTCCTCGAATCATGCGCACCGTGGAGACCCCAGAGATCCCGCGTGGAAGGCTCGCGCGAGAGCCCTTCCCGGGTTGGGAGAAATCCCGGCCGGCGGGACCCCTCCCTTTCCCACTAGCGGATACGTCGCAACCCTAAGTGCGGGTACGCCCGGCTTGCCTTCTCACCAATGTCCCGCTCCCCCCGGTCAGGAATTCTCGGCGCGTTCCAGCCCGATACGCCCACGCCCACCCGCTTCGCCCAGCGAAGACACAGCCCGGACCGAGCCGCGCCACGCTGGCAGGTCCTCGGGCAAGAGGTTGTATGCCGTCCGCACCGCATCCTCTGATGTGAGAGCAACTGTTGCGGCAAATCGGCTTCGCAATGGATGAGAGAGGTCGCTGAAGGGAACGCCCGACGAGGCTGTGGTCCGCGCGTGAAGAGCGAGTGGCGCGGAAGGAGGCTCAGTGCCGAGCGGGGGTTCCTGAAGGGCGCGAGCGGAGGAGGACGTAACCGGGGAGGTTCGCTGCGCGCAAGGCGGCGCGCGCCACCGCCGGAAGGTGCGGCTCCGCAGCCTTGAACCCAACGACCCGAGGCTCGTACAACCGCGAGCGCCGGCCCATCTGTACAAGCCCACATTCGCTCGCAGCCATCACGTTGCGAGCCCACTCCACGTCTCGACCGTACGGGAGAGGGATCACGAAGCCCATGGCGCTTCGGAATGCGAGGACAGGCGTGTGATAGTGCTTTCCGCTCTTGCGGCCCACGTGATGGATCACTGCCAAGGGCGGCGCAAGCCAGGCAAAGGTACCCATCACTGGATTGGTGACGACCCGATTCACGCGCCGCATGAACCGCGGGAAGCGCATGCCCGGAACCCTACTTCGGATCGCCTCCGACCTCAATGAGGTCTGGCCGATCTTCTCATCCAAGGCGAGGGAATCCGTCTGGACCGACCTCCTCTTGTGGCGAGATCCCCTCGGGAGAGACTCGCTGGGCCAATTGCGTGCCTACCATGTGCCAAATTTCGCCAATTGCGTCGTCCATCGACGATGAAAAGGGGCCGGCTTCGAAATCCGCCCTCGCGGAGTATGCAACGGCCCGCTGGCCAACCGAAGCGAGTGTGCAATCGTGTGGATTCGATTTTCCTGCGCGACGCCAAGGCAACTCAAACCACTCCTTGGCTGCGACGAGGAAACTTCTGCTCCAACGGACGCTTCACCCACGAGAGGATAGAACATGAACGTGAGCCGCCTTTCGAGCGACTGGAGTCGACCGACACGAATTCGTGGTGCCACAGGAGCAGTCGTTCTCACTGCACTTTTGTCCGCTTGCACCACGACACAGACCGCGCAGCCCGAACGGACGCACGGTCGTCGCTGCGCGTACCTCGCGCCCGATGTGTGTTCCATGCTGGCTCCGAATCCCGATCGGGAGGGAACCCTGCGCTACATCAACCCGAATGTGGATTGGAGTCAGTACACCAAGGCAATGGTGAGTCCCGTTACCATCTGGGGCGGCGCGAAGCGGGATCTCACCGCAGAGGAGGCTCAGGCCTTTTCCAACTACCTGTATCAGGCTCTGGTGCAGCAGATCGGGACCGTGGTGCCAACCGT
The DNA here is from genome assembly GCA_003520425.1 of Deltaproteobacteria bacterium. GTDB lineage: Bacteria > Myxococcota_A > UBA9160 > UBA9160 > UBA9160 > UBA9160. The sequence continues at coordinate 2,110 of DOUU01000211.1, read as the reverse complement.
AGACGAGCCCGGTCGCGGCGTCATCAAGGTGCAGACGGCCCTTACGAACGCCGAGGCGGCCGTGCCCGTGCTGCGCACCGTATCGATGCTCATTCCGCAGGCGCGCGTTCTTTCAACGGTGAAATATGTCGCGACCGGCGACTATCCCTTCGTCGGCGGAGCCCAAGGCGAGATCGAGATCACAGACTCGAAGACCGGCCAGGTGCTGGCGGCGGCCGTCGACCGACAGATCGGTGGCGGCGCTCTCCAGACCGCTGCCCAGTGGAAGTGGGGAGACGTAGAGAACATCATGGACGAATGGGCCAAGCTGGTCGCCAGCCGCCTCGCGGCCCTGCGTGCGGGGAAGACAAGCTGAGCTCGGTCCAAGTGTCGCCACGGGACCGGGAGAATCTCGGCCGTACCTCACAATTTGCGCAAGCGCTCCCACTCCATGCGGGTGCCTTTTTGGCGGAGGAACTCGGGCCTTCGGCCTTGCGCTTGCGCCCTCGCGCTCACGGCGACGAGGCAGGCGGGATTGACGGGAATGGTGCTGGCCCTGAGCTGGCGCGCTCTCAACTTGGTCTTGGGCAGGGCGCTCTCCGCTTTGCCTCCCGACCTCACCGGCCAACGGACCTTGTCGGTGCTGCCCGCGCGCGGTCGGGCATCGCGGCGTCGTCTCCCTGCGGAATCGTTCAGTCATCGAGGCGGAATCTCACGGTGAACCGAACGAGGGCGGCAACTGGAGTGCCCGCTCGGCGCGCCGGCTCGAAGCGGGTGTGCTCCAACGCTTCCCGGGCCTCCCGGTCGAACTCCTCTCCGCCACTTTGCACAAGCTCGACATTCGACACCGCACCGTCGGCTTCGACCGTCACGGCGAGTTTCACATCCGATTCGCGCGCCATCAGGCGGGCGTGCTCGGGATAGTGCGGCTGCACACGGGCGATTGGCCTAGCCGGGAGGTCGACCTCGCTTTCGCCAAAGATTTGGCGAGCGGCGCTGCTCTGTCTGCCTGCGGGCGTGCCTGTGACGAGCGGCGCGGCGACCTGCGCCTCGTCCCCGCCAACCTGCGGGGCGGGCTTGTCCTCGACCCTCTGGGATGCGGCGGGTGTGGACAGGGGCTTTCTCGTTGCGGGTCGTCGCGGGGCGCCGTGCGGCGGCGGCGCTGTGGACGCAGGCGCACTCGGGGCGATCGCACCGCTCGCGCGCCCGATGTCCTCGGGGACGGCGACAAGGGCGAGGGGAATAGGTGGCCGTGCGATTTCTGGAAGGGGCGCGCTGCGCAGGATCCAAACCAGCGCGAGTCCATGAACAGCGAGCGAAGTCGCTGCCGCCACGACAAGAATCCGGCGGCCTCTTGAGCGCGGGGACTCTAAGGATGAACGAAATGGCAACTGGAGAGCCGTTCCGAGGGGAACGGAAGAAAGGGGCGATCGCCAGAGCGCCGCGGGGGAGATCCGGCCTGAGATCATCCTCGGCCACTGTAGACCAGCTCGAGGCATGATCCGCAAGGCACGAAGACTTGCGGACTATCCGAGTCGGCAGCGCGCCGCTCGGGAATCCACCCCTCCCATCCGCCCTGTTCAGCCAAGGGGATCTCTCGCGATCCGTTGACGACGCCGCACTGCTCGGAGTAGAAGGGTCGCAAGGCATCCGGCGCTCCGATGGCGGTTCGCGCGCGGTCGAAGGGCGTCCCCGGGGGTTCCGCTGGGCGATGCGAACGCCAGGTGGGTACGGTTCGCGCCGAGGAGAGCCTCCCCGTTCCGAATCGCAGCTGCCGTTCGGCGCGCCCTCGTGGGATCCTCTCCTGCGCCAACGCCTTCGGTGGTCGGCCCTTCGCTTCGGGCCGACGCCCGGACACTCGGGCAGAGACAGGGGCAGGCATTGCAGAGCTCGGAGCCCCTTCCCTTTTCCCGACTCGCGAGCTGCGTCTGCCCCTCTGCCTCGCAGTCGCCTTGGCGTTGTCTCTCCTCGCTCTAAGCCACGCGAGCCGCGCGGACGACCCCGTCCCGGACAAGGCAACTCCCGACGCCACCGCGCAGCCCCCGGATTCCGGCGACCAAGCGCCCTCTCCGGCGCCTGACGCCTCCGCCTCGCAACCCCAAAAGCCAAGCCCCTACGACATCACCGTCCA
>DOUU01000425.1 GCA_003520425.1 Deltaproteobacteria bacterium | reverse complement strand
AAATTGCTCATTTCCAGCAACAGGCTCGTGCATCCACAAATTCGATCGTCGAGTTGGAGAGACTTGGCTGGCTGCTTGTCGCAAAGGCCAGGAAGACGCTGGACCCGGGATACTACAAGCTCGCTCAGCAGTGCGCCTCGTGCATGGAAACCCGCCAGCCGCATCGTGCTGAGACGATGCTGTTGAGCGGTCATGTTCTCGACAGCCTTCACAGATTCAAAGAGGCAGAAGCCGTCGCGCGGGAACTCGTGAGGGTGCGCGGTCTATCGTTCGACTACGGCCTCTTGGGCGACTCACTGATGGAGCAGGGCAAGCTTGCCGCCGCTGTCGATGCGTATCAGAGAATGATCGACCAAAAGCCGACGCCCGAAGCCTACAGTCGCGCTGCCCATATGCGCTGGCTCAAAGGAGATCTTTCGGGCGCAATCGAATTGATGGAAATGGCTGCCCGCGCAGGTGATCCGGACGACGCCGAATCTTCAGCGTGGGCGCGAGTCAAGCTCGCATCGTACCAACTTCAGGCGGGTGACCTAAATCGCGCATCGCAAACGGTTGAGGCGGCGATGGCACTGCAGCCCGGCTATCCGCCAGCTCTGCTGGCGCAGGGGCGACTCCTTCTGGGTCAAGGCAAAGCGAAGGAGTCCCTCGATCCTCTTCGTCGTGCGGCAGAGCGGGTCCCCTTGCCCGAGTATCAGTGGGCTCTCATCGAAGCTCTGCGCGCAGCGGATCGCAGCGCCGACGCGGACGCCGTCCAAGCGCGACTCTTCCTGCGCGGCGCTGTGAATGATCCGCGGACATTTGCCCTCTACCTCGCGACGACGAAGAAGGACGTTCCAGCTGCGCTCCACTTGGCAACGGAAGAACTCAGCACGCGGGCTGACGTGTTTACGTTCGACATTCTTGCCTGGGCACAGGCAGCGGCCGGGAATGTCCCGGAAGCGCAGCGCCAGATGCGGCATGCCCTTGCGGAAGGCACACAAGACGCCCGTCTCTTCTTCCACGCGGGAGTGATTGCGGCGCGCGCTCGGGAGGTCGGCGCAGCGCGCAATTGGCTGCTCAAGGCAGCAGCGATCCAGGCAACGCTCTGGCCTTCGGAGCGCGCGGCGCTCGCCCAAGAGCTTGCTGCGCTCGCTCCGTCTGCGAAATGACTTGATTCGTATGAGCTTTTCGAGCCAGCAAACCACAGGAGGGAAATCGGTCATGACTCGCATTGTTCGTTCGGTCCGGGCTGGAGCGGCCATCGCTTTGATGGCTTTGGTCTCCAGTTCGGCATTCGCTTCGAGCCATATGGATGCACCGCTCATCACGCGCGACCCGTCGGCTAACACGACGGACGTCTATGCCTTCGTGGATCAAGACAAGGGACCCAAGGAGCTCGTCGTGGCCCTTGGAGTGTATCCCTTCGAGGAGCCCGGTATCGGGCCGAACAAGTACAATTTCGATGACAATGTCCTGTACCAGATCCATGTTGCCACGGGCAAGGACCTGACCGAAGGGCGCGCGTCCCTGAGCTACCAGTTTCGATTCAAGACGACCTTTAAGAACAAGAACACGATTCTGCAGTCGTTCCTCGGCGTCATTGATCATGTCGGCGATCCAAATCAGAATCTGGTGCAGACCTACACCGTGACCAAGGTAGATCATCGGCGAGGGGATGAAGAGACCGTGCTGGGAAGCGGCATCGTCCCGCCGAACAATGAGGGCCTCGCCACCCCGTTCTACAACCAGAATGACGACGGCGAGATGCCTGCCAAAGGAGGCGTGCGCAACGCAACGGACCTGGACCGTTACACCAAAGAAGCGATTGCTGATCTCGGCAACGGATACGTCGCGTTCGCCGGGCAGCGAGATGACGGATTCTACGCCGACATCCTGTCCATCTTTGATCTCTTCAGCCTCCGCAATCCAGGCAAGGATTCTCAGGGCGGATTCAATATCCACCTCATGGAACTCGCCATCCCGCTGAATGAACTCGGAGGCGACCAGCAGGTCGTCGGCGTGTATGCCACGACGAGCCGCAGAAGGGTCCCCGTCCTTCGGGATGAAAACGCAGAGGACGACAATGAAAGCGGATCTTGGGTACAGGTCGGCCGCCAAGGGAATCCGCTGTTCAATGAAGGCCTTGTGGCGATTGTCGATAAGGACGAATACAGCCGGACGAGCCCTACCCGAGATCGGGAGCTGTTTGCGAAGTATGCACTGAATCCCGAGCTCGCGGCGCTGATCAATGCAAAGGTGTTTAAGGGCGCGCTCCCCAGCATCACGACGGGCCGGACGGACATCGCTGGGATTTTCATTCCGGATCTCATCAAGGTGGACCTATCGACGCCAGGCGCAAGGTTGACGGGCACGGGTGGTGACGACCCGACGACCGGCTTCATGCGGCTGAGCATCTTCGGTGGGGACGTCCTGCAGAGCGCGATCCAAGATCCGTTTCACAATGGCGGGCTCATCCCCGGCGGCTGGCCGAACGGTCGCCGCTTTGGCGATGACGTCACGGACATCGCGGTCACCGCGCTGGCCAGCGACCTCCGCGTGCTGCCACCGGTCATTCGCGGTCCCTTCGGAGACGGGGTGGACGCGAATGATATGAACTACAGCACCGTCTTCCCGTACGAGTCGACGCCGCAGAACGGTCGCAATCACCACCACCCGTAATCAAAGTCTCCTCAGAACGGGGAGTTTGCCCTCTCCCTCCCGGTCGGGAGGGAGAGGGCAATGGCTTCCCGCGGTGAGTCGGGAGGGTTGGGAGGTTCGAGATGAGAAGAGTCACCGCCGTGGTGTTGGCCAGCCTGTTTCTTGCATCTGGCGCGCGTGCCCACGACCCGGGCCTAAGCGCCGCCGAGGTGCAGCTTGGGCAGGGCCAGCTCATCGCTCGACTCACCTTCGCGCCAACGGACGCGGCGCGATTGGAAGGCGAGCACCTGCTGGATATCCGCGCAGATGGCGCTGCGCTCGCACCGGTCGCTTTGGAGCGACGTGTCGAGCCCAGCGACGTTCGCTTCGAACTTACCTACCCGCTGCCTCGCGCCGCGACGGTTACCGTCGGCGCGGCGGCGTTCGATCAGCTCGCGAGTGGGCACCGTCAATACCTCGCAATCCGGGACGAAGGCAACCACCTGCTCGTCGAGCGAATCCTGGATGCGCAGGCGCGCGAGGTCGAGATCCCTCGCAACGCGAGCGCTCGCCGTACGACCTTTGGCGCATTCGTGGCATTGGGCGTCGTGCACATTCTAACGGGCTATGATCATTTGCTCTTCTTGTGCGGGCTTTTGCTGACCGGCGGTAGTCTGCGGTCGATCGGGAAAATCATTACCTCATTCACAGTCGCTCATTCGATTACGCTCGGCGCAGCCACGTTCGATCTCGTGCGGCTCTCTCCCCGGCTCGTCGAGCCGCTGATTGCGGCGACGATCGTCTACGTGGGCATCGAGAACATTTGGCGACGCGTTGAATCCGACAGGCGTTGGCTTCTCACGTTCGTCTTCGGATTGATCCACGGTTTCGGATTCGCTTCTGCTCTCAAGGAGCTCGGAATTGGAGCGAACGGAAGCGCGGCCGTCCCGCTTTTGTCATTCAACCTCGGCGTCGAAGCCGGCCAGTTTGCGGTCGCGATCCTGGTCCTTCCGGTGATCTGGAAACTGGGTGCGCGCCCCTCATTTGTCGCGCGCTAGGTCCCTGCCGGCTCGGTCGCGGTAGCGCTGGTCGGCATTTATTGGCTGGTCGAACGGTCACTCTTGGGGTAGGCGGGAAGGCGATCGTGGAGTCCCGTGTGAGCTGCAACTGGCGAACCACGCCGAANNGTCGATGGTTCGAACCTGCGAGAGGAGAGGTCGAGCTTTGAAGTGCCCAGAGAGCGATCCGCACCGTCGGTGCACGAGACAGGGAGCGAAGAGAAGGACGCGGATTGGCGTCTCGAGCGGGGACGTCTCCGCATCCGCCGAGGTGCGACTTTTCACCGCGGGGCATCTGCCGCAGCGCTGAGGTTTCCGCGAATCCGCTGGACCCGCGCCTCCTTCTATCGGGCGCTCGCTCTACAGGTCATCCTTTGCGTGACAGGGCCCGCGGCGTGGGCAGAGGAGCCCGCCACAAGCGTCCCTGCCGACGCCACCGCGCAGCCCCCGGATTCCGGCGACCAAGCGCCCT
>DOUU01000384.1:2169-7589 GCA_003520425.1 Deltaproteobacteria bacterium | reverse complement strand
GAAGTTCCGACTTCGCGAAAAGGAATGGGCGGGGCGGGAAAAGCGCATCCACTAGGAGCTGCGCAGACCCAAGCCGCCGCACTCCGGGCCCGCGGAGCCCGGAGTGCGGCGGAGGTCGCACGCTTACTTCGACGGCGTCGTGGGAGCTGCGCCTCCCGTCGTTCCACCGGTCGTGCCCGAACTCGTGCCCGTTTCGGACTTCTTCTTGTGGTGATGACCCTTCTTGTGGTGCTTCTTCGGGGTGGTGCCACCCTCGGGCGCCGTCGTGCTGGCGCCGCCGCCCGTCGTGCTCGGGGTTTGCGCGAAGGCGGGCGAGGTCACGAACCCCGCAACCCCAGCGATCAATGCTCCGAATGCAAATGCCGTGAGAAGCTTCTTCACGAGGACTCCTTTTCGAGGGACGGAAGATCCGCCCCTGGTTGGGCGGCAGGGGAACGAATTAGATTCGTTTTTGCACGGGCGGCGGCGGCGCTTCTTAAGCCGTTCTTAATGAAGTTTACACATGAAATCCCCCTAGGGGATCGAAAANNGGGCGGGATGGCAGGAGCTCTCGGGCTGTTCGCGCGGGTGGGAAAGGAGAGAAAGGGCAAGAGGAATGGGAGCGCCGTTCGCCGTCCGCGCGAGCTGTGTGCAGGCGGCCGACGCCCTTCAGTTCCCCCACACCTCGGCAGCCGTCGGATCGGCGGGTGCTTCCGAGAGGAGGCGGGCTGGGAGGAGGGCGCTCGCCTCCGCGAAGGCGCGGCCCGCTTCGTCGAAGCGGCCCGCGACCCAAAAGGCCCCCGCGCGCTGCAGCATGGCGCCACCTTCCGAGGCCTGCCGCGCCTCCGGCGGAAGATCGGGGAAGAGATCGTCCTCTGCTCGCCGCGGCGCATTGCGCACCGCGTCCTCGAAGCGCGACCAGGCGAGCCCGACCACCGGCTCGCTCTTCCCACCCGCGCCTCCGGCATGGCTTCGGGCGGCCAGGAACTCGATCCGTGGCCGCTCGCCAGTGTTGCGCGGGACCCGTGCGAGGGAGGGAGCGATCGGTGCAAGGGGGCCCACATACAGCGCGAAGGGGCCCACTGGATCGGTGACCCAGCGGTCGCGCTCGCCCTGGGCGGCAAGGCGAGCCGCGGCTGCGCTCACCTCCTTTGCCGACGGTAGCGAGCCGCGAAAGCCCACGAANNGTCTCGAGCTCTTCTTGGCTGAGCTGGTAGAGGGCAAGCCATTGGCAGAAGACGCCGTCCGGCGCGAGATGCGCGCGCACGGCTTCGAAGTGCTCTCTCGTGTAGAGCGAACCCGTACCCGCCCGCCAGGGAACGAAGAGGTCTGCGATCACGAGGTCGAACTGCGCCTGGGTCGCCCGCAGGAAGTTTCCCGCGTCGTCGAGCACGACCTCGGTCCTCGGGTCCTCGTAGACCCCGCGGTTTGCGTCGGCGAAGAAAAGCCGGGCGGCGTGGGCCACCGCGGGCACGATCTCCACGAGCTGCAGGCGGGAGATCGGGTGGGCGAGGGCCGCGCCGGCGCTGATCCCGGTGGCAGATCCCACGTACGCGACCCGGGAAGCGGCGGGCGCGAGGAGGAGGGCGAGGTGGCCCTCGCGCTCCTCATGCACCTTTTCCCGGGTTCCACCGAGCACGGAGAAGTTGTCTGTCCTCAGGATTCGGCCGTCGCTTCGGTCGACGACCGCGACGACGCCGCCCGCGCTGGTTTCGGCGAACGCGAGGGATTCTCCGCGCTCAAGGCGAGCGACCGGCAGGCCCACAGGGCTCGCGAAGGCAAGCACGAGGAGCCAGCCGAGAGCGAAGAGCACATCCCGCGCGATGCGTCGCTTCGCCGTGACGTCGGGGAGCGCGACGGCAGGAAGGGCGTAGAGCCCCGCCAGCAGAATGAACGACGACCACGGGCCTCCGGTCGGGAGGAGCACAAAAGGCGCAAGGAGCGCTCCGGCGACGCAGCCCGCTGTGTTTGCCGCAAGGAGATGGCCGAGGCGGGAGCCGACGCTCGTTTGATCGAAGCCCTCTCGCCGCGCACGGGCCGCGAGCGCGAAAGTGAGGGGGAAGATGAGTCCCGCGGCAAAGAGCGGCACTCCCGCGGTCTCGAACGTGGTGACGAGGGCGCCCACGAGGTAGCCCGGCCAAGGCCGCTCCGTGCCGAAGTAGGCGAACCCATCGGTTGCGCGCGAGAGTCGAGCCGGGAAGCTCAGAAAGCCCAAGGCGCAAAGGGCAAGGGCACCGCCCAGAAGGGTGCGCGGGTCGAGGGCCGGACGGCGCTCGGCGAGCGCGACGACCGCGGCCCCTGCGGCAAGCGTGAGAAGCACGACACACAAGACCGCCCCGAAGGCGTAGACCGAACCATTGAAGATCTGCGCGAAAGCCTCGATGAGGAGCACTTGGCCGGCAAAGGTGCCGACACCGGAGAGGGTTGCGAGCGCAGTCTGGCCGCGGGGCGAGCCCCAGCCCGCGGCCTCGGTCTGGGGCGGCGGACTCGCAGGCCCGGGTGCCTCCGCAGGAGGTCCCGGAGCCGCCCCGAGCTCGCGCTCCCCCCACGAGAGGGAAAGGGCACAGGCGCCCGCGCCGGCCGAGAGCAAAATGGCCACGGCATAGGTCGCGCGCACGCCGATCCAGTCGGGGAGAAAGAACGCGGCGAGGGCCGTCCCCACAGCGGCGCCGAGCGTGTTCGCGGCGTAGAGCGCCGAGCCGACCGCCCCGAGGCGCCGAATGTCTTTCAGAACGGCTGCGCCCACGGCGGGAAGCGTGGCTCCAAAACAAAGCGCGGCAGGAAGCGTGGCCAGAAGAGCGATCGAAAACCGCAGGAGAACCAGGAGCGACGGCGTGGCGCGCAAGGCGTCGTAGACCCCTCGCGTCGCGCCCTCGCACAGGGCGAGAAGGAGCGGGACGAGGAGGGTTCCCAACGCCGCACCGAGCTCGAGGCATCCGTACGCCCGCAGCGGGCGCCGGACGCGAGGCACGAGCCTCGCAGCCAGCGCTGCGCCCGCGGCCTGGCCCGCAAGCAAGGCCACGAGGGTGGCGGAGGCGGCAGGTGCCGTCGCCCCGAAGAGCTCGCGGAACCAGCGCATCCACGTGGTCTCCGCGACGAGGACGCCGGCGCCGGAGATCAGGAAAAGCACGGCCAGGGCCGCCGGGCGACCCGACGCTCGGTGCCTCCCCTCCAGGATCAGCGCCCTTTGAAGGTCGGCGTTTTCTTCTCGAGAAACGCTCGGGCCGCGGCCTTGAAGTCCTCGGTCTGACCGGTGCGGATCATGCCCTCGGCTTCAAGACGCAGTGCGGTGTGCGGATCGCCCGTCAGGGCGAAGTTGAGGTTGCGCTTCATGTAGCGATGGGCAAGAGGCGGGCCCGCGGCGATGCGAGCGGCGAGGGCCCGGGCCTCCTCCCGGAACTTCTCCCGCGGCGCCACCCAGTTCACAAGACCGATCCTTAGCGCCTCGGCCGCGTCGAGACGCTCTCCGAGGAAATAGAGCTCCCGCGCCTTGGCCGTGCCCACGACCTGGGTCAAGAACCAGCTTCCGCCGAAATCCCCCGAGTACCCGATCTTTGCGAAGGCGGTGAGCAGCACGGCATGGTCGGAAGCGATGCGCAGATCGCAGGCCAGTGCCATCGACAGGGACGCGCCCGCGCAGGCTCCGTTGATGGCGGCAAGGGTCGGCTTGGGCATGGTGTGGAGGATCCAGGAGGCCTCTTGCGCGAGGCTCAGCCGGTCGACTGCATCCTCCCAAGGCCGCGGCTCCTTGGGCTCGCTGCCCACCGGACCGGCTGCGGGGCCGCGTGCGGCCATGTCCTTTACATCCCCACCTGCAGAAAATGCGCGCTCGCCGGTGCCGGTGAGAACCACACAGCGCACGTCGGGATCGTTCGCGACTTCGCGCAGGCGTTGCGGCAGCGCACCGAGCATCTCGTCGCTGAGCGCGTTCATCGCGTCGGGGCGGTTCATCGCGACGGTTGCGACGCCCCCCTCGCGTTCGACAAGGACCGTGTCGGAGTGCATGCCATCCTCCTTGCGCCGAGCGGTCGCAGGGTATCACCGGAGCGCGAGGCGGCCGAGCGGGATGCGGGAGCCCGCTGGGTTGGCTCCAGGATTTAAGGGCGCGAACGCGCGAGCCTCGAGGACGCCCGCTCGCAAGGATGCCCAGGGCTCGCGGGGCCTAGAGAGGGCCCCCTCCGCACAGGCCGGACGCCTGCGGCTTCAAAGCAGAATTCCCTGTGTGAAGCCAATCCGCCAGACGACCCACAGCCCGAGTCCGAGGGAGAGGGCTCCGCTCCCCGCCACGATCAAGCGCTGCACGGGGGAGCTCCCGCTCGCCAGAGCCAGGGGCGCGCCGACACCGAGGGAGATGGCGACCATTCCTGCGACGGTGCCGAGGCTGAAGATCGCGAGATAGAGGATCGCCGCGGCAGGACCGGGCATGGCTGCGAGGGCGAGGAGCGCGACCGCCGCGCTGCCTGCGAGGCCGTGGACGAGACCGACGAAGAAGGCGCGGCCAAGGGGGGCCACGGAGCCGACGTCATTCCCAACGTCGGGGGCGTGCGGCGCCTTGCTCGCGCTGCGCAGGTTCGAGACGCCGAGGGCGACGAGCACGATCCCCACGAGGAGCTCGAGCGAAAGAGCAAGGCGCGGAGGCAAGGCGAGACCGAGGGCCACCACCGCGCCCCCCACGGCGACGATGGTCAGGCTGTGGCCGAGGCCCCATGCGACACCGACACGCGACGCTGCCCATGGGCTGCGGTGACGGGTCACGATCGTGGAGATGGCAACCACGTGATCGGGATCGCTTGCGTGGCGGAGCCCGAGCAGGAAGCCCAAGAGCGCCGCGGTCAGCAACGCCCCGCCTCGCGCAGGCGCGCCTCCACCCGCTCGACGTCCTGCGGCACGTCCACCGGCACGCTGCGCCAGCCCTCGACGACCGCCACCCGGATCGCGAATCCGTGCTCGAGCGCGCGCAGCTGCTCGAGGGCCTCCCACCGCTCGAGCGGAGTCTGCGCGAGCCGCACGAGTTGCAGGAGGAAGGGCCGGCGGTAGGCGTAGAGGCCTGCGTGCTGCAAGGTCGGGGGAGGGGCTGCGCCGGGCGCCCGCTGTGCGGGAATCGGGCTGCGCGAGAAGTAGAGAGCCCGGCCGCGCTGGTCTACGACCACCTTGACCCGGTTGGGGTCTTCCCGTGCCCCCGGGGCTGCCGCGTGGGCAACCGTGGCCATGGGGACCTCAGGGTCCGTGTCCAAGGCTTCGACCAAAGCGTCGATCACAAAGCCCTCGATCAGCGGCTCGTCGCCTTGCACGTTCACGATCACCTCGTCGNNGCGGTCCGTCCCGGTGGCGTGGGCGCGAGAGGTCATCCTGCAGGCTGCACCGAAGGCGGCGCAAGCGTCGGCGATGCGCGGATCGTCGGTGGCGACGATGACTTCACGCACACGCTTTGCCGCGCGGGC
>DOUU01000384.1:423-2050 GCA_003520425.1 Deltaproteobacteria bacterium | reverse complement strand
GCTGTTCACGGGCAAGGGCGGCGTCGGCAAGACGACCGTGGCCACGAACCTTGCGATCTACGTGCGAGCCCTGCGCGAGGACTTGCCGGTTCTCATCATCGGCCTCGACGACCAAGGCTCCCTCGATCGCATGTTCACGCTGCGAGCAGCCGGACCGGGTGTCGGAAACCTGAAGCATGCCTGGGCCGAGCGCAGTTTTGACCGCGTGATCCAGCTCGGTCAGTACGGCGTGCATTTCGTCGCGTCGCCCCCGGACCTGGCAAGCCTCAAGGCGCGCGCAGATGATCCGGGTACTCTGCTGCGGATCATCGAGCGAACCCAGTGGGAGGGCCTCATCGTCCTCGATACGAAGAGCGACCTCGAGGCCCTCACCCTGAACGCGCTCCATGCGGCGGATCGCGTCGTCCTCCCCGTCGCGGACTGGGCGTCCCTCGAAGAGGCGGGAAAGCTCTACGCGATCCTCGAGCGCATGGACCGCGCCACGCGGGCGCGCGTCCTTCTCACCCTCGTGGACGCGCGCACCCGCGTCGATGATCCGCACCAAGACCTGAGGGCGGTGCTCGAAGCCGAGATCGGGCGGCGGGGCTGGGCGCGTTACGCCTCCTACCTTTCGCGCAGCCCGCGCGTCGAAGCGCTGAACTCCGGGCATGGCTGCCCGCTCTCGATCCTCCACCACGCCCAGGGTACGGTCGTTCACCGCCAGATGCGCGCGCTGGCCGACGAGGTGCTGATCGACTTGGGCTTGGGCGGCGTCGGGGGTCCGCGCCGCGAAGAGCCTGAAAGCGAGTTCTTCTTGGATCGCCTTGGCAGCGTGGGCGGGTGGAAGACCGCTCTGCTGCGTGGTCTGCGCGGCGGCTAGAGGGTGCTCGCCACCCGCTTCACGCGCCTTGTCGGGTGCAGGACTCCGATTCAGCAGGCAGGGATGGGAGGGATTGCGACCCCAGAGCTCGCCTTGGCCGTGAGCCGCGCAGGGGCGCTCGGCATGGTGACGGCGACCCTCGTTCCCCCAGCAGCTCTCGCACAGACGCTGAGCGCGATGCAAGGCGCCGCCGGCGGGCCCTTTGGAGTGAGCTTTCTCCTTCCCTTTCTGGATCAGCGCGAATGCGTGGGCATCGCGGCGCGGGCGGCACGGGTGGTGGAGTTCTTCTGGGGCACACCCGACCCCGCGCTCGTGGCGGAGGTGCACACGGGCGGCGCCCTCGCAGCATGGCAGGTGGGCTCGGTCGACGAAGCGCGCGCGGCAGCGGATGCGGGCTGCGACTTCGTGGTGGCGCAGGGCCAGGAAGCCGGAGGGCATGTCCGCGGCCGCCTGGGTCTTCTCTCCCTCCTCGATTCCGTGCTCGCAGCCGTGCCCGTGCCCGTGGTGGCGGCCGGCGGAATCGCAACCCCGCGCGCCATGGCTGCGGCGCTTGCGGCAGGTGCCGCGGGCGTACGGGTCGGCACCCGCTTCGTCACGGCCCAGGAGTCGGGCGCACATCCGCTCTACGTAAAGGCGCTCATCGAGGCAGGCCCAGAGGACACCGTGCTGACGGATACGTTCTCGGTTTTGTGGCCCAACGCTCCCCATCGGGTGCTGCGCTCTTGCGTGGAAGCGGCGCGCACCTTCCCAAGGGACGTGACGGGCGAG
>DOUU01000384.1:0-417 GCA_003520425.1 Deltaproteobacteria bacterium | reverse complement strand
GCTCTATGCCGGCGAGTCAGTGGGCCAGATCTCCTCCATCGAGCCGGCGGCTGCCATCGTGGAAGAGCTGTCGACCGGGGCCGAACGCCTCCTGCGCGCGGCCTCGCCCCCGCTCTAAGATGTCGCTCCAAGACCCACGGAACAGCGGGAGAACTCCTATGGCAGTCTTCGGAATTGTCGTCGGTGGCGGCCCCGCCCCCGGCATCAACGGCGTGATTGGAGCGGCGGCGCTCACCGCGGCGCGCGNNTCCGGGAGCTGCGTCCCGAGGAGGTTTCGCGCATCCACCTGCAGGGAGGCTCGATCCTGCACACCTCGCGCGCCAACCCCACCAAGAAGCCCGAGCATCTCGCGAACGTCGTGAAGGCCCTCGATGCCCTGGGCGTTACCCACCTCGTCACGATCGGCGGCGACGACAC
>DOUU01000325.1 GCA_003520425.1 Deltaproteobacteria bacterium | reverse complement strand
TACTAGGTCTGAACCGATGATCATCGAGATGGAGTCGATTCGATCGCCGGCGAAGTCGATCCCGTTGAAACTGCCCGGAGCAGTGGCAAAACGAAGCTTTCCGTGCCGTTAGTCCCACCCCCACTTGCACTCCCATCGCTGAAGAAGACGGTCGCCTCGTCTTCCACGTTGTCACGACGCGGGCCGCGGGATGCGCACGGGCCGCGCCTATCTCGACGTCCTATCCGCGATCCTGGGCTACGCGCACGAGTGGCCCAGATCGTGCTGCCAGTTCCCGTTCTGGTAGCGATTCTGGACGTTCGTTCGATTGGCAGTGTTGGCGACGTTGCCTCGGCATGCTCGAGTCGAATCCCGTGCCGACCTTCCGCGCGACCCTACGCTGCCGCTCCAGGACGCAGCGAGGCCGCGCCGAGAGCGACCCCGGGCGCCGCATTCGCCCGATCGAGGACCCCGAGCACCTGGCGCGGCTCGTCAAGGAGGCCGAGGTGGAGGGCCCTGCCCCGCTCGTGCTCGTGCTGCTCCTGCTCGACGCGGGCCTGCGCCTCGGCGAGGCGCTCGGCCTGGGCCGGGGCCAGGTGGTATGGGGCAAGGACGAAGACGACCGCACGCCGGCCCTCGTGATCGATCGCTCGCGCCCGCGCGGCGGCGAGGAGGAACACACCAAGAGGAGTAAGGCCCGGAGCGTCGGCCTCTCCCGCCGGCTCCGCCCCGCGCTCGCCGACCTTTACCATTTCCGCCGCACGCCGGAGGCGCTCGTGCTCGAGGGCGTCGACCCGCACAACTTCCGCCACCGGGAGTGGCGGCGCGTCCTCGAGCGCGCGCAGATTGGGCAGCGTGCACCGAAGGACCTGCGCGACACGTTCGCCTCCCAGCTCCTCACCGCGGGCGTCCAGCTCGGCTACGTGAGCCAGTAGCTCGGCCACTCGGCGGATGACTGTGCGCTTGGACCCCGCCACCCGCCGCAAGGTCGAACGGATCGCCGCGCGGGAAGGAATCTCGCTGAACGAGGCGTTGAACAGGCTCTTGCAGCGTGCACCCGATCAGGAGAGCGAGCGCCGCGTGCCTCCCCGGCGCTACAAGCTGAAGCCGCGCAAGGTGGGATTTGGGTTCGATATCGCGGGCGCCCGAAGACTCGCCGCCGAGATGTCCAACGAGCAGGTCGTCCGGAACCTAAAGGGGCGTGGGTGAAGATCGCAGACGCCCAAGTCCTCTTCTACGCAATCGACCCCACGTCTGGACTGCACCAACCTGCGGCACGATGGCTCGAAGCCGCTATCAATGACCGCGAACCACTCGGGCTCACGTGGCCCACGATCCATCAGTTCCTACGGCTGGGTACCAACCCCGTCTTCCCCGGGTGCATGAGTGACGACGAGGCACTGGGATGGGTGCAGGAGTGGCTGGCCGCAGGAGTCGAGGTGGTCAGCGACTTCGACGTGCGTTGGGATCTCTTCACCGAGCTCGTGGGGGCATCGAGGCGCGCACTGCGAAACGCCATTGACGACGCCCGACTGGCCGCGGTCGCGATCTCGCGCGGCGCCACGTTGGCCTCGTTCGACGCTTCTTGCTGACACCCCGGAAGGTTCCTTGGAGCCAGGCCTAGCTCCAGGGCACGATCTCGGACCGAGCGGGTGCGATCCGCTCCCTGGATGTGGCNNGGCATGTGCTTCTTGCTTACACCTCGGAAGGTTCCGTGGAGCCAGGCCTTGAGGTTCAAGAAGATCGTGTAGCTCCACGGTAGGATCTCGGCCGAGCGGGCGCGATCTGGTCCCTGGATATGGCGCTTCATCAGCTCGATCCGCGACAGCCCACGTAAGGCGCGGAGCACCGAACTTCCCATCAGGAGCTCTCGCGGATCGGCGCTCGCTCCTCCGTCAGCCCCAGTTGCTTGTGCAGGAGGTACACCAACGTGGGCTGGAAGACCCGCGTGAGGAGAGCGATCGAGATCGCACCACCGATCACAACAATTGCCAACGGCCGTTGCGTCTGCGCACCGATCCGGGTGGAGAGTGCCGCTGGCAGAAGCCCCAATCCATCCACCAGTGCGGTCATCATGACCGCCCGGAAACGCCGGTCTGCCCCCTTTACCACTGAGTCAAATACAGAATTGCCCTCTTGGTACAACTGGCGAATGTAGAAATTCAGTAGAATCCCGTCCATGATCGAGATCGCGAAAATAGAAATAAATCCAACGGCTGCGGAGACACTAAATGGCGTTCCTGTAACCACGAGACCCAAGATCCCGCCAAGGCAGGCGAGCGGCACTTGTGCCATCAAGATAAGCGTGTTCACGATGGAAAGCGTTGCCGCATAAAGCACACCCATAATCATCAGCAACGCAACCGGTACTACAATCGCCAGGCGCCGATTCGCCGCCTGAAGCTCGCCATACTCTCCCACCCACTCTAGGTGCGTGCCTTCTGGTAGCTGGACCTCCCCAGCCACTCTCGCCTTCGCCTCAGCAACCGCTCCCTTGAGATCTCGTCCTCTCACCGAGAACCGCACCGGGATATAGCGCTGCAGCCCCCCGCGATAGATGAACGAGGCGCCCTCCGACGCTTCGACCCGCGCAATCTGGCCGAGCGGAACATTCCCCCCGGTGGGCACATTCACCCGGATGTTCCGCATCGCCTCGACCGTCTGGCGGTATTCCGGCTTCCACCGTACAACAAGGGGAAAGCTTCGATCCTGCTCCAGGACCTGTGTCGCCACCTGCCCGCCAATGGCCGCTTGCACGACCGCTGAGACGTCACCCGAATTCAAACCATACCGAGCGGCCACCGAACGATCGGGTGCGACCACGATATTGGGCTGCCCCAGCGACTTGAACATGAAGACATCCGTCACACCCGGAACTGCCTTCAAGATTCCCTCAACCTTCGTCGCGATCGCCTGATCGGATTGAAGATCGTATCCGAAGACCTTGACTGCGTTTTCTCCCGCCTTGACTCCGGAAAGTGCTTCGTCAATGTTGTCTTCAATGTTCTGCGAGTACGCAAAACTTACCCCGGGAAATTTCTCGCGAAGCTTCTCGTCGATCTCCTTGACAAGACGGGCCTTCGTCATGCCCGCAGGCCACTCATCCTCCGGCTTGAGATCGACCGAGAACTCCACGCTGAAGAAGCTCGTGGTCTCTGTGCCATCATCGGGTCTACCGAGCTGGGAGACTCCACTGCTGACCTCGGGAAACGAGAGGAAAACTGCTCGCATCTGACTCACAAGTTTTGCGCCGGTCGGCAGATTCATCGTGGTGGGCATGATCGCATGAGCCCAGATGTTTCCTTCTTCGAGCTTCGGCAAGAACTCACCGCCCAAAAATGGGAACATCGCAAGCCCACCCGCCATCACGAGACCAATCACGGCGACCGTGAGGCGCGGAGCGCGCAGCACTCTCACGAAGAGACGATGGTAAAAGTTGTGAAGGCCCTCCCAGACAAAATTGTGGGTCTCCTTGATGCCCTTGTGGAGAAGATACGAGCTGAGAACGGGTGAAAGCATGACTGCCAAGATGATCGCCACGGTTAAGGCGTAGGCGTAGGTGTGAGACATCGGCGAGAAGATCGCTCCCTCCACGCCTTTCATGGTAAAGAGCGGTAGAAAGGCGATCAGGAAGATGATTGTGGAATAGAACATCGGCCCGCCGACTTCTGTAGAAGCACGGCGGATACAATCCAAGGTACTGCCCGGCAAGTCCTCTATCGTGAGATGACGATAGATGTTTTCGACCACGATAATCGTGGAATCGATGATGATCCCAAAGTCCACGGCGCCGAGGGACAGGAGATTGGCCGGAGTCCCGGTCAGGTAGAGAAGAATGAAAGCTCCGAACATTGCGAGCGGGATATTGATCGCAGCGATGATGGCAGTGCGCAAATTGCCAAGAAAAAAGATCAGCACGAGAAACACGAGCAGCATTCCCAGCGACAGGTTTTCCAGGACTGTCCGAAGTGTCGTATAGACCAAGCCACTCCGGTCGTAATAGGGCACCACCTTGTAGCCCTTTGGCATGATGCCGCTTGTGTTCAGTTCCTTGGCTTTTGCCTCGACGCCTTCTAGCGTCCGTAGGGTGTTGCCATACTTGCGCATCAGGACGATGCCTGACACGACCTCGTCCTGATAGTTCATCCCGACAATTCCGAGCCGAGGTGCCCAGCCGATAGACGCATCGCCGATGTCCCGGATCCTGATCGGGGTTGATTTGTTCGCGGCAAGCACGATATCGCGGATGTCATCGACGTTCTGGATGAGCCCCAACCCACGCACGTCGAACGCTTGCTCGCCGACGTTCAGGTAGCTGCCGCCCGAGTTGGTGTTCGAGTTCTGGACAGCACTGATCACTTGGGACAGCGGGATCGCGTAGTGATTGAGCTTCTGCGGGTCGACCTCGACGTGGTATTCCTTGGTCAATCCACCGAATCCCGAAACGTCGAGCACGCCGGGCACCGTCTTAAACTGCTTCTCACAGATCCAGTCCTCGACTTCCTTCTCGCGAACGAGATCGTGGTCCGGGCCTTGCACCGTGTACCGATAAATTTCACCGATCGGATTCTCTGGCGAGAGCCCTGGAGTAATCCCCTGGGGTAGGGTGACAAACTGGAGCTGATTGATCGTCTGGATGCGATCGAACTCGTAGTCGCTGTCCCAGTCGAAGTAAAGCCGAATGTCGGACAGCCCATACAAGGAGATCGATTCCATTGATTTGAGATGCAGCATGCCGCTCATTCCGTACTCGGTGGGTACCGTCACCAACTTTTCGACTTCTTCGGCGCTGAGTCCCGTGGGCAGAGTGAGAACCTCGGTCATGGGTTGGACGGGATCCGGGTAGGCCTCGATGTCCAACTGCGTAAACGAAGCGATTCCCGCAATGAGGAGCAGCACCGCGGCACCGATTACGACGATGCGCTCACCAAGCGCTAGCTCCATTAGGATTCGGATCACGGTTATCCGCCGATTGCCGCACTCACAAGAGTCAAGGCGTTATGAGCTCTCACCATGCGCCTGATGCCAGAGCGCATTCACCTGGAGGGTCCCCCCCGCGACGATCCGGTCGCCGGGACTCACACCCGAGATCACGCGGGCATAACCCTCCTGATTCCAAGAACCCACGCCGACCTTACGCCGCTCGATCAGCTGGCCAATCGTGTTTATATACACAAAATAGCTGTCAGACTCGAATACCAATGAACTGAGCGGCACCACCAGCGCCTGGCCGGGACGCACCACGATCTTCACCCGAGCGAGCATCTGAGGCTTCAAGCGAAACCCCGGATTTTGAATCTCGCAGCGAATCTGGACGGTGTGGGTATTCGGGTCGACGTTGGGACTGATGCGCGCAATCGTCCCGCGGAACACCTCATCCGGATAAGCCGTCGTGATCGCCTCAAGCGGCTGCCCCACCGCTACTCGTGCGACGTCGTCCTCGTACAGGTCGGCCGTCACCCATACATCCTCGAGAGTGCCCAGCGAGTACAGCACATCTCCTGGGTTAACCGCCGAACCCCGGAGTGCCTGCGATTGCACAATATTGCCGCTGATCGGAGCATGCATCACGAAGTTCGGTGCCGCAGCCTGGATCGCGGCGATCTGCTGGGCTTCGATCCCCAGAAGGTCGAGCTTGCGCCGCGCCGCTTCGAGAAGCGAACGGGCGAACTCTTGTTCCTCCGGACTGGCGTTTCCAATTGAGCTCGCAGTGGCCTTGGCCTGCAGATACTCTGCCTCCGCGGTCATGATGTCTGGGCTGTACAGGGTCGCGATCGCTTGCCCCCGGTGGACGTAGTCCCATTGCGAAACACGCACTTCTTCGATCCGACCTGCTACGCGTGAGATGATGGTGGCGACTTTCCGGTCATCGAAGGTGATTTGCCCGCTGGTCTCCAAAAAGCCGGGCAACTCTACGGAACGAGCCATCTCCCACGAGACCGCCGCCAGCTCCTTGGGGCCGAGCTGCATCGACTCAGGGCCCCCGCCCTGCTGGACCAGCTTCGGTGTCTCGGTTTCAGACTCCTCTTGGTGAGAAGCAGTTCCGCCCGGCGAGCGCCCGCAAGCCATCACGGAAAGCAAGAAGAAGACCGTCAAACCTCTTCTCGCGACTGTGCCTCCCAGAAGGCTCACCGCAGGTTTCCCCCGCAGAGCTCCTCAATAGCGACCTTTTGAGCGAGCATTCC
>DOUU01000392.1:1081-5015 GCA_003520425.1 Deltaproteobacteria bacterium | reverse complement strand
GCATCGGGGTCGATGCCGAAGACGTCGGCCCGTTCCCGGAGCATCCGGCGCAGCATGCGCTTCCACGCCGTGCTGCTCTTCTCCTGCTCCAGGCGCAGCTTGTCGAGGCGCCGGAACTCGCGCCAGGCGCGCTTGGTGTCGAGGTCGCGCGCCTTGTCGAGCGCGCGGCTCCAACGGTCTAGGCCCTTCGCCGCGACCTCGGCACGCTTGCGGGTGCGGGTCTCGGCCGCCTTCGCAGCAGCTCGCGCGCGCGCCTTGCCGACCGTCGAGCGTTCGTAGCCTGCGCGTCGCGGGTGCCCCTTGGGCGGCACGCCGTAGCGGCGCAGGTACTCGGCGAGGGGGAGCGGCTTGATCGGCCGCTTGCGCCCTACCTTGCGTCGGGCTGCCACACCCAGGCTCCGTCACGGAAGACGAAGCGTCCGGCCTCCGAGGGACCGGGCGGCAGCCACCCGAGGCGCACGAGGATCGTGCGCAGGGTTTCAGGTTGACGTGCGGCGGGCCTGCTATCCTTGTCTGACACGGCGCCTCCCAGGTTCGGCGTCCTTCTGAGCCCCCGCCCTCCCTACGAGGCGCGGGGGCTCTCCCTTTCTCGCGCCGAACGACCTTGCGGTCAAGAGAGAAGCATGTGCATACTAGGCACATGCCCAAGTCTCGCAAGCCGAAGCCGGAGCGGTTCGACTACCACCTGCACCTGACCGTGGGCTCCAAGGATGCCGAGCGCGCGCGTCAGCTCGCCTCGCTCTGGGAGTGCAACGTCAGTCAGGTGGTGCGACGGCTCCTCTTGCAGGCGAGCGAGCGCGAGGGCCTCACCTAGAACCTGGAGACAACTCACATGGCACCGAAGAAGACGAAGAAGACCAACGGCCACAACGCGAACCTGCCCAAGGGCTTCGTGCTCGCACGCACGCGCCTCGACGGGTTCTTCGAGCGCACGCCCGGCAACAGCGTGCAGGGCATCTTGAAGGGTTCCTTCCAGGTCCCCGACAAGTTCAAGCGAGACGGCACGAAGACCGTCTTCCGCATCGAAGTCACCGCGGGCGAGACGCAGCTCGCCGACGGGGAGCTGGCGCAGCCTGGCGCCGTCATCGGCCTCGACCGCACCGGGTACACGAGCGCCATCGACGACTTCGAGAACGGGTCGGCCATCTTCGTGCGCTACGACGGCCTGGAAGACCCCGAGCGCGAGCCGAGCAAGGCGAACCCGCACCTCTTCACCGTGGGGAAGGCCGAGTGAACGCGCGCCTCGACCTGTCGGCGCTGCAGCAAGCGCTCGACGACTTCGAGGAACGCATCAGCGCGCTCGAAGATGCGCTCGACAAGCTCGAAGAGCGCATCGAAGAGCTGGAGAAGGACAAGTGACGCAGCTCGCGTTCAGCTTCGCGATGCTCGGGTTCGCTCTCGTCGCATGCGACGGGTCGGTCGAGCCCGTGAACGACACGCAGCCCGAAACGAGGGACGCCAGCGCCGAGCGCTGCAGCGTGGACCCGTGCGAGCCCTTCGCGCACTGTCCGCGCCCCTGCGACGACTGAACAAGCGCGCCCCGGCGCCGTTGGGACCTGACCTCGGGTGGAGGGATCCTCGCGGCTACCGGGGCGCGCGTCTATTCTACGCACCATGAACGACGTCGCACACGTTGGATCGCTGCTCGCCCTCGACGACCTCGAAGAAGAGGAGCTGGCGCACCACGCGCCCCAGCTCGACTCGCTCACGTCGAGCGAGGCCGAGCGCATCGCGCGCATCGCCTACCGCATCTCGCAGCTCGACGCCGAGAAGCGGCGCAAGCTCCTGCCGCCCGGCACCGTGCTCAAGCCCTGGCGCGCGTTCAGCGCGCGAGAGCGCCTGGAGCAAGGCGTGACCGTGATGCGCGTGCTGCAGGCCCTCATGCTGACGGGGTGGCTGGAACAGCCGGACCCCTGACAGGGAATGTCAGGCTTCTGTCAGTCTCTTGTCGTGCTACGGTGAGCGTCACCATGGCGCAGAAGAAGACCGACAAGAGCATCGAATCGTTCGAGAAGTTCCAGAAGCTGTCGACGCTCGCCCTCGACGAGGGGGCCGAGCCCGAGGAAGCGCGCAACGCGGCCGTCAAGGCCGTCGAGATGCTCTCGGACGAGAGCGGCGACCTCATCGTCCTTCCGCGCGCGCAGGTCGAGGCGCTCCGGAAGAAGCACGTCGAGGGACAGGATCTCGTGAAGAAGGCCAAGGAAGCGAAGAACGAGGGGCTCATGCTCGGCGCGCTCGGGGGGTTCATGCTCGCCAAGAGCGGGATGCTGAAGTAGCTTCTAGCGCGTGCCCTTCGTCACTCCCGACGACGTTCACGCGCTCCAGGTCGACGTGGAAGCAGAAGCCGACGGGCTCGCGTCGGCGCTGAAGGCGGCCATCTACGCGAACGACGTGAGCATCTTCGATCCCATCGTGCCCGCGTGGCAGTCGATGATGACACGCGTCCAGCTCTTCCTGCGTGAGAACCCCTCGTGGCTCAACACGGCGAGCCAGATGGATCGCGGCCAGCAGCTGCAGCGCGAGCTGGGGCCCTGGCACGCGCGCATGACGGCGGCCGGGGTGAAGAACGTCCCGGCGATGCCTCCGCAGCCCCCGCCGCCCGAAAGCCTCTTCGGCAACGTGCAGGGCATCCTCATCGCGCTCGCCGTCCTGATGGCGCTGCGAGAGATGCGATGAACCTTCCCATCATCGTCCTGGAGAGTTTGGTCGCCGGCTTCGCGTTCGGCGCGGGGCGCGCGCTCGGCGACTGGAGCGTGGAGAAGGTGCGCGAGCGCACGTTGCGCTGCTCGAATTGCGGACAGTCGCGAGAAGAGCATCTCGTGCAGTGCCCGAAGGACGACAAGCCGTGAGGACCGTCCGCGTGCAGTCGATCGAAGGCGCGGGCGAGCTGTCGACCGGCACCGGAGCGCTGCTCTTCCTGGGCCTCCTCTGGCTCGCCGCCGAGTGGGCTCACTCGCACCTGCGTTGACAGGGCCCCCGCTTCGGGGGATATCCTGACAGGAACCTGACAGGAGAACTCGCCCCATGGCCAAGCGCTCTTCGCACCGTCGCACCTCGCTCGCTCGCCGCACCGTGAGCGTGAAGCCCGTCGTCATCCGGCAGACCAAGGTCGTCAAGGCCAAGCATCGCCGCCACGGGCGTGCGGCGTTCGGGGGCTTCCTCGGCGCCGGGCAGACCGAGATGCTCATTGCGGGAGCGGCGCTCGGCTTCCTCGACAAGTCGAGCTTCGTCGCGTCGCTCCCGAAGCTGCCGTTCCTCGGCGAGCACGGGACCATCGCCGTCGGCGCGTACATGCTCTCGCGCTCGATGCGGAACCCCATCCTCGGCAACATCGCCAAGGGCGCGATGTTCCTCTCGGCCTACGAGATGGTGAAGCAAGGGAGCATCACCGGAGACGATCCCTTCGGGATGTAGAGCGCGCGAGTCGGAGGACCTCGGGCACGAGCTCGCCCCGCGTGAACCCATCGGGGCAGAGGAGAAGAGGCATCATGTACGGACGACGTGGCATCGGCGCGGGCTACCCGCGCGTCATCGGCTATCACCCCGGCGTCGGCTACGTGGCCGGCGACTACGTGGTGGGTGCGGAAGCGGCCATGGCCCTTCCGGTCCACCCTGCACCCGCACCGGCCGTTCATTCGGCCCCGTGGCGCCCCATGATGGCGCCGGGCAATCCGCCGCTCGGCGAGGGCCACGTCCCGATGCCGCTGACGGCCGAGACGTTCGGAGGCGCGTGGACCGCGGCCGGTGGCGTCGGCGCCACTCCCGGGACGCTCATCACGTTCTCGGCGAGGCCGCAGAAGCCCTTCAAGCTGACGCGCATCCTGGCGCGCACCACGGTCGTCTCGAACACCCAGGGCACGGCCATCGGCACGCCGATCGGCCAGCTCTTCGTCGGCACGGACCTCCAGCAGGGAGAGCTGGGGTTCATCGACCT
>DOUU01000392.1:0-1005 GCA_003520425.1 Deltaproteobacteria bacterium | reverse complement strand
GCTCGGCCACTTCCTGCACTAGGCGCCCGCGCAAGCCATGGGCGGCGGACCCTCGCACGCCGCCCCGCTTGCCCTCTCTTCCTCGCGAGGGAGAAGCGTTCTCCCATGCGCATCCGTGTGTCGGTCCCCGAGGAGCAGGTCAGCCCGCACGTCGTCAACGCGGCGCTCGAAGCCGTCACGCGCCTCGACGAGCAGCTCATCAAGGACGGCAAGTCGCCCACGGCGAGCCAGCTCATCTCCGCAGGCGCCGTGTGGAAGCCCGAGCCGCCCGGCGACGAGTGCTTCGACCACGGGGGCACGCTCGCGCAGCGCGGATGGGGCGATTGCGACGATTGGGCTCCGCTCGCCGCCGCCGAGCATCGCGTCAAGGGCACCGACCCCGGCGCCAAGGCCATCGTCATCCCGAGCGGTCCGAACACCTACCACGCCGTCGTGCAGCGCTCGGACGGCATGCTCGAGGACCCGAGCCTCGCCGCGGGGATGAAGCCCCTGAAGCACGCGCGCGTCTCGGGGCCCGGCGAAGGGGGCCTGGAGCACGGAGTCATCTACATCCAGGCGTGCGATCCGCACGATCCCTCCCACGTGTACGAGGGATCGCTGCTGCCGACGACCAGCCCCATGGGCCTTCACTGCGGGCCGCAGATCGCCGTCCGGCCCGACGTCGGGTGCTTCGAGGGACGGTGCGACGTGCCCATGGCCGGCAGTCCGCTCGCGCCCGTGCGCACGTCGAGCGTGAGCGGGGCGGGCCTGCCCTACTCGCTCGCGCACCAGGCGTACGCCGATCACCCGGGCGACGCGCTCTCGCTCGCCGTCATCGGCGCCATCGACACCGCGAATGCGTGCGGCTTCTGCGACGAGGCCGACTACGCCAAGCTCCAGGCCCTGCAGGGGTGCCTCGCCGGTCACGATCCGCGCGACGTGTACGTGGGCCTCGCGCGAATCTGCGGCGAAGAGCTGGCCTACGATGCCGTCGTCGGCGCGCACCGCATCGCGCGGCGCTTCGTG
>DOUU01000243.1:520-6079 GCA_003520425.1 Deltaproteobacteria bacterium | reverse complement strand
GAGCTATGCCTTTCCGGGGAGCTCGCATGGGCGCGCCTCACGCTGCGCGAGGGTGCGCTGCCCGAGACCGACGGCGCGGAGATCGCCGGCCGCGGTGGCCTTGTTCCTTCGCGCGCCACGCCCATCGCCTTCGCCGCCCGCGAAGATCTGCCCTGGCTGCTCGCCGCCTCGCGCGGTGAGGCGGAGCCCGTGGTTCCCGGCGAGGGAGCGGCGCGTGATCTGCTCGACGTGCTGCGCACGCACGGTGCGCTCTTCCAGCGGGAGCTCACGACATACACCCGGCGTCTGCCCGTGGAGGTGGAAGAAGGGCTCTGGGAGCTCGTCTCCCGCGGACTCGTGACCGCCGATGGCTTCGCGAGCGTGCGCGTGCTGCTTGCGGGACACGCGCGGCCCAGGCCTCGAGGGGCCGCGACGCTCCGCGGGATTTCGAGCCCGCGAGGGGCTGCCCGAGTTCGGCGTGGGCGCGCGCTGCGGGCGGCCGAGGGTCGCTGGTCGCAGGTTCCCGCGCCCGACGCGGGCGCAGATACCGAGACGCTGGCCGAACGCGTGGCAGAGCAGCTTCTGGCGCGGTGGGGAGTCATCTTCCGCGATCTTCTCTCTCGCGAGAGCCTCGTCGTACCGTGGCGGGATGTGCTCTGGGCGCTGCGCAGGATGGAGGCGCGTGGCAGCGCGCGCGGCGGGCGGTTTGTGACAGGCTTTGTGGGCGAGCAGTACGCGCTCCCCGGCGCCGTGGATGCCCTGCGCGCGACACGTCGGCGCGAGCGTTCGGGCGAGTGCGTCCGGGTGAGTGCGGTCGATCCCCTAAACCTCGTCGGNNGTCGTGGCCTATCGCGACGGTCTGCCGGTTCCGGAAGGCGAAGCCCGGGCGGCACGGCCGGCCTAGCGCGGTCCGGCTTCTGCGCGCACAGCAACTTCGGCTCGCTGCCCGCCCCGGGGCGAGCAGCCCGCCGATGGCTTGTGGCCGGATCGCGCTGAGCAAAAGCCGGCCACCGTCCCCTCGGAGGAGAGGCACGCGTTCGTCGCACCTCTGTGAGAGGGGGTCGAGCCAAAAAGAGCTAGGCCGTCGGGCGGTCGCCTGTGCGAGCCGCGCGCGCCGCGCCCATTCCTGCCAGGGCGAGCGCCACGACGATTCCGACGACCGCAGCCACGAACAGGAGGTACACGGCGGTGTTGATGGCTGAGCCGCCGGGAGCGAGCCCCCGGTTCCCGGTCGCCGCGCCGAGGATCGAGGCCACAACGTTGCCGTAGGCCATGCCGATCGCACAGAGAGCGAGAGTGCGCTGCTCTCGGGGGCGGAGCACGAGAAAGCCGCCGGCCCCTGCAAGTGCGAGGACGAGGAGCCCGTTCAGCACACCCTCGAGGTGCGCCATGTGCCACGCGCGCACCGGCTCCCCCTCGCCGCTCGCAATCGCCGACGCATAAGGGACCCCCGCCGCGAGGCCGAGGCCGATCACGATGACGCCGTGCAGGACCATGCGCGCGCGGAGCTTCGGATCCATCAGCCCGCGACGCTCACATCCACCGGGATTCCGTTCAGCACCGCATTGCCCGAGAGCACGTCCAGAAGACGCTCGTCCGCGAGCAGGTTGGAGTTCACGCCGGGCCGCGTACGTGCCACTTCAAGGCGCATGCCTTCGCAGTCGTGTCCGAAGCCGTGCGGCAGCGAGACCACGCCGGGCATCATCTCGGGCGTCACGACGACTGGCGCCTCGATGCTTCCTACCCGCGACTTGACTCGCGCGCGCCCGCCGTCGCTCAGACCGATCCGCTTGGCGTCGTCGGGGTGGACGAGGAGCGTGCAGCGCTCCGGACCCTTCGCGAGGCTCGGCAGGTTGTGCATCCATGTGTTGTTGGAACGCAGGTGACGGCGGCCGATCAGCAGCATCGCGGGCGCCTTCCGACGCTCGGCAAGGGCACCGCGCAGCCGCTCGGTGTCCGCCCGCAGAAGCGGGTGCGCGAGCTCGATCTCGCCGCTCTCCGTCGCGAGCATCATGGGAAGGCGAGGCTCCATCGGCCCGAGATCTACGCCGTGGGGCTGCGCCTTGAGCTTCGCGAGCGAAAGCCCCGGGGCGTCGTCCCGGAAGCGGTCTCCGAAGGGACCCGCCCGCAGCATGAGGTCGATCACGCGATCGGGGCCAGGCGAGGCACCGAGCTTTCTGCGTGCTTCGTCGGGAGAGAGCTCTGGGCACGCGGTCTGCGGCGCGCCCACCGTGGCACTCAGCAAGTGGCCGAGGAGAAGGTCATCCAGCGCCTTCGCCGTGGTGCCGCTCATGCCTGCGGCGAGCTCGAGCAGGATCTGCCATTGATGCTTTGAGTCGGCCGGCGGATCGAAGACCGCGGGTGACCACTTCGTGTGGTTGCGGACCGAGAGGCTGTGGAAGACGAGGTCGTAGTTGGCGTGCTCGAGCGGACCCGTAGGCGGTAGGACGAGGTCGGCAAAGCGCGTCGTCTCGTTCAAGTAGATGTCGATGGAGACCATGAACTCGAGCGAGGAAAGCGCCTTGGCAAGCCGCGCGCCGTTGGGCGTGGAGAGCACGGGATTGCCGGCGACGGTCACAAGGGCCCGGATCCGTTCGGTCTCCGCCGCCGAGTCGATGTCCTCGGCCAGGGCCGCCACCGGAAGCTCTCCGGCGAACTCGGGCAGCCCGCGTACGCGAGAACGCCAGCGCGCGTAGGGGATGCGGCCTCGTCGACGGGGGCGCTCGTCTGCGGGGCTCGTGGCCGGGCGTGGCCACAGGACGCCTCCCACCCGGTCGAGATTGCCGGTGAGCGTATTGACGACGTCCACGAGCCAGCTGGCGAGGGTGCCGAACTCCTGGGTGCAGGTGCCGATTCGGCCATAGCAGGCTGCGCGGGGCGCACGCGCGAAGGCGCGTGCAAGGCCGCGCAGGCTCTCCGGCGCAATGCCGGTGATCGGTGCCACCGCCTCGGGGGAGAAATCCGCAGCCATTGCACGCACCTCGTCGACGCCGCGCGTAAATCCCGCGAGGCGCCCGAGAGCCAAGAGCCCCTCGGCGAAGAGCACATGCACCAGCGCGAACAGGAAGAACGCGTCCGTGCCCGGCCGGATGAAGAGATGCTGGTCCGCGATCCGCGCAGTTTCCGTGTGCCGTGGGTCCACCACGACGAGCCTTCCGCCGCGCGCACGCAGCTGCGCGAGACGCCGCGGCATGTCGGGTGCGGTCATGAGGCTCCCGTTCGAGACCAGCGGATTGGCGCCCAAGACGAGCCAGAAGTCGGTCCTGTCGACATCCGGGATGGGGAACGCACCCGGGGATCCGAACATGAGGCAAGAACTCATCGCCTTCGGCAGCTGATCGACGCTCGTCGCCGAGAAGCGCCAGCGCGTCCCGAGCGCGCGCTGGAAGGTCGGCAGATAGAGCGCGGAGCCCACGTCATGGGCGTTCGGGTTCCCGAGGTAGGTGGCGACCGCGTCGGCGCCGTGCGCATCGCGGATCGAACGCAGCCCGCGCGTCGCGAGCTCAAACGCCTCCTCCCACCCGATCTCGCGCCAGCTCGATCCTTCCCGGCGCAAAGGCCTGCGCAGCCGATCGGGATCCTCGTGCAGGCCCTTTAGCCCGTAGGCCTTGGGACAGAGATAGCCCTGGCTAAAGGCATCGCCGTCGTCACCGCGGACCGTGACGATGCGCTGCAAGCTTCGGTCGACCTCGACGGAGATTCCGCACTTCGCTTCGCACAGAGGGCAGGTTCGATGCACGAGCTCCTGGGACTCAATCCGGGGACGCGGGCTCGCCATGCGTCACCTCCGCGAACGATTGTACCACCCCGCCGGGGACTCCTTCGCCCTCGCCGGCAGGCAGGGACTGCGGCCTTGGATCGTCAGTTCTGATCCTTCGGAACGGGCTCTTCGGGGACTCGCGGGCCAGGGTCGATTGCCGCATCCCTTGCGACGCGGTGATGCGTAGCCGCCGGCGGCGCGGGCGCGAGCTGTGGGGATTCGCCGGCCGCTCGATTCCCGGTGCGATGCACCGTTCGACGGCCACTCGGTCCCGGCGGCAGGAAGAGCCACAGCTGCGCGATCCCAAGGTCCGCCTCGTCGACCGTGCCATCCCCGTCGAGATCGTAGTTGGGATCGTAGAGGTGCCGCTGCGCGGCGAGGGCGATTCGCTCGATGTCGCCCATCGCCTCCGGAGGCAGGATCTGGCCAAAGGAGGTCGTCACGACCCCGTCTTTGTCCACGTCGGGATCGCAGAGATTTCCCACACCGTCGCCATCCGTATCGCGCTGGTCAGGATTCGGGATCTCGACACAGTTGTCTTCCGCATCGGGCACGCCGTCTCCATCGAGATCGCGGGGATGTTGGGTGGACGGGTCGGCGATCGTCATGAGCGGATCGCCCACATAGACGTTCACCCAGCCGAGGTAGGGAATGCTGCGGTAGTAGGCCTCTCCCGCTGGCACCCCCTCCACGTAACGGCGGAACAGGATGTAGGGGCGTGCACAGCCGCCGAGCACGGGCTCCGCAACGTACCCGGCGGCCCCCGAGACGCCGATGTGGATCAGATCGGCGACGAGCGACTGACCGTAGGCTTCGAGTTTCGGCGGCGCGAAGGTTCGGGCGTTCGTGCTGACGAGGTCCACTGCGATCGCGCGCGGAACGAAGGAACCAGGGAAGAGGGCGCCCTTGATCCTGCCGTAATAGGGCGGCCCCGGGTTCGCAAGGTCGTTGCTTCCCCATGAGGCGTAGCCTGCGATTTCCGTGGCGTTCGACACGAACTCCTTGCTGACGTCGTGGCGAACCTCGCGACCGAGGCTGCGCAGGACCGCCGCGGTTGGGCCCAGGAGGATGCGGTTGCCCGAGGCGAGCGCGCCGGTCTTTGCACTATCCTCATCGATCAGAAACGTGCCCGCCGGGCCGCGCGCCTGCGCCCGGTCGATCAGCGCCTTCACGTCGACCGGGACGCCGGTTTTCGGATCGAGTTCCTTTGCGTAGCCGTCGAGACGAGCGACGAGATAGCGCAGCGCGGCCTGCGGCTGCGCTGCGCGGAAGGCCGCGAAGTCCTGGTCCGAGTCGAAGTAGGGATTGACCATCCCCACGACGCCCGGGCTCGCCTCTTTGCCGGAGAAGAGAATCGCGAGCTCCGCGTCCACGGACTTGTCCATCGAGTCCCGCAGGTAGGTCGCGAGCGACGGAGTGGCCGCCCCGCTCACGTGGAGGGGCAATCCTTTGGCGAGCACGATGACGCGGATCTTGTCCTTGAGGCCGTGACTCTCGAGGAACGCCGCCACGGGGTCGCGGATCGAAGCCTCGAACGCAGCGCGCCCGATCGTCTCAAAGTCCGCGCCGGCAAGGTCGGCGCGCGGCGGCCCGTAGCTGATCGCGAGGACGTTGGATTCCGGGACCGCGCGCGCCTTGCGGTAGTATTCGCCGATCGCGACCGAGGGCGGCCAGTTCCCGTTCACGACGATCAGCACTTCCGGGTGGGCGTCTGCAGGGGCCGCCTTTGAGGCGCCGGCCTGCGGGAAGGGCACGAGCTGCATGAGGAGCGCGGCAACGAGGACGACCCCGCGCTGCGCCGGGGGCGCCCCGGGCCTCCC
>DOUU01000243.1:285-493 GCA_003520425.1 Deltaproteobacteria bacterium | reverse complement strand
GCAGCGGAGAGCGGGACCGGAATCCACGCGCGGAACATAGCCTTCGCCGTTCAAGCGGGTAAACTCGCCGCCCATGGCTCATCAGTTTGTTTTTACGTTGCGAGATCTGCGCAAGGTCGTGCCTCCCGACCGCGTGATTCTCGACGGCATCACGCTCGCGTTTTTGCCGGGCGCAAAGATCGGAGTGCTCGGTCCCAACGGCGCGGGC
>DOUU01000243.1:0-199 GCA_003520425.1 Deltaproteobacteria bacterium | reverse complement strand
AGGTCTCGGCCCGATTCGCCGAGGAGCTTTCGGAGGAGGAGACGAACCAGCTGCTCGAGGAGCAGGCAAAGCTCCAGGACGCGATCGACTCCGCCAATGCGTGGGAGCTCGACCGCGCGCTGGAGGTGGCGATGGACGCCCTGCGGCTCCCGCCGCCGGAGGCAGAGGTCGCCAAGCTTTCCGGCGGCGAGCGCCGCCG
>DOUU01000217.1 GCA_003520425.1 Deltaproteobacteria bacterium | reverse complement strand
CATGAGCTTGCCCATCGCCTGCGCGAGCGGGCGCAGCACGATGAGCAGCCACCCGCCGAGGATGCGGTCTAATCTCTGTTTATCGTCGACCGTCATCGCGCTTGAGGAGCAGCCCCCTCTGCATTCGGGTCGAGGCCGAGCACGGTCGCGCCGCGCGCCTGCAGCGCCGTAAGACAAGCCGCGACGCGGAAGCCAGTCTCGCACACCAGGCGGTCCGCAACGTCGAGGCCGAGCTGAGCGAGACGGCGTTCGAGCGTTTGCACCTTGCAGCGGCCACCTTCGACGCCATGGTGTCCGCGCGCCAACGGAGAGTCGTCATCGTAGGTCTCGGCCCGGGCCGGCCTGGTCCGCACGGGCAGGCCGCACGCGGACAGCGCACCCAGCGACCGCGTGACGCCGGCAGCACCTACGCACACGAGAATGATTTGATCATGTGGGATTCCGCCGCGAGACAGACGCCCAGGAGGGCGAACGGGTTCAGCTCCTCGACCCCCACGCTAGCGCATCACTGCGGGTCGGGCCTGCAGACGGTCTCGCAGCCGAGGGTGCAACGTCTTGACAACCAATGGAGGCTCGCAGCGGAGTCACGGCATGCAGAGCCGCATCCTGAAGAACGATTGAGGCCAGCGCTGATACCACCGTCTCCACGCAGTCGAGCAGGGAAGGGGGACCTAGAGGAACTGGTACGCCTAGAACCCGCCACTGGATTGGAAGATGGGTGTACAGAGTGCGGCCGTGCATCTGCGTGAAAGGAAGCCGGAGCGAAAATGAAGTCCACAACAAGGTGGTCGCTGCTGCACCAGTCCCGCAGCTGCGACCCCAGCACAGCGTTGTTCGGCCAGAGCCCGGATTTCATGGCCGGCCCCGTGATTCGCCCGTCGAGACGGCACGTGCCACGAGATGCGCGACGCGCAGCGCCTCAGGCAGCTCGGATTTGCGGCGTACCGCTCGTACAAGAGACGAGGCTTCCTGCGGTCTTATCCCAGCTGCAGCGAGAAAGAGCCGTGGCCCGGCCGCGTGTGCCGCCGGGGTTGCTTCGACCAGAGCCCGCCGCTNNATCTCGACCAGAGCCCGCCGCTCGGCGAGTCCCGCCCGCTCCAGCGCGTGCACCAGACGGTCGTTCACGGGCGCACGGCGGTTGACGACAAGCACGGGCCGGCGGAGTGCCTGAGAGAGCCGCTCAATCTCGACGATCCCGAGCCCCGCGATGGTGATCCCTCCCACGATCACCGCCTGGAGGGCCGGCCGAAGTCGCAGGCCGCTCACCCACTCCGCGAGGAAGTCAGTGGCCCCGGCGCCGTCCACGGGGAAGCGGGTGATGGCCACCGCCTCCACGAGATCCGCTCCCTCCATCATCACGCCGACCACCGGTACTGGCGCGCGCGATCGCTTGTCGACCGGTCCGTCGTCGATCCCGAGGACGTGAGGCCGCAACCACGCACGCATGTGTCCTAGCCTACAGGAATAGAAGGCGGTCGCGGAAGTGCAGGGGACCTCAGGTCGAGCGCCAGAGGCCGCGTGCCCGCTTTCGTAGGCGGCGATCCTCGAGGCGACCTACTCCGGGAGACCCTCACGAATCCGCTGTGAAAACTCCGGATCTTGATCCGCTGCCTTCGCTCGGTCGTTGATTCGGCTCGCCTCCCTTANNGTCGACGTATCCGGTCAGCAAGAGCTTCCAGCTCCAGGGTATGTGACCGCCGGCGTTTTCTACATTGGTGCGAATCGCGGTCGTGCAGTTCTCCGTGAGAGCATTGTAGAACTCGGGCCTCTTGGCGAGGGAGTTGATGGTTTGAACGTACTCCATCAGGAGCTGGCGAGCGTTCGCGATGGGTGTTGTCAGGCGGTAAAGATACACGTCCTCACCTCGATAGTTGGTGCGGAGACGGATGAGATCGCGTTCGTCAGCCACGACATAAATCAGTTCATACTGGCGGAAGAATCCATCGATGGCGGAGTACTCCTGGCCACGCTTCTTCCGTGTCTCGATGGAGATGGCGAGCGGAGGCGCGTCCGAGAACTCCCAGCTCATGATCGTGTGAGCGATCGCAGGCGATCCCCAATGGGAGACGAAGAGATCCAAGCCTACCAGCTTCGAGAGGTCGTACCGGCGGTCCTCGTAGCGTGGGACGAAATCGGTTTCTGAGCGGTAGTCAAAGCTCCGAAGGTTGTGGACCACGAGTTCGTCGCCTTGGACCTCGATAGTGGGCATGCGCGCGACCTCGGGCGCCCAATCGAGGTCGCTGGAAGGGGTAAGCGTGCTCCACCACGCGAGAAGACCAAGGAAGATCCCCAGGGTGACAGATGCAGACCGAAGCGTCGACCGAAGCACGGCCCGAAGCATGAGCGTTCCGCAAACAACGACGAGCGCCAGGGCCGCACGGATAGGGGGAGGGCCGGGGCCGGCGATCCAGAGCGCAAGACCACCCCAGCCCGCGACGGCGAGGGCGAAAAGCCAGGTGACTGCGCTGAGGACGTGGGCCACCTCTTAGGTTCCCTCGCCGAGGCGTCGGCCCGCGTGGGCGCGAGCACGCGCCTGCTCGACGGCTTCCGGCGGCACTCCATCGAAGCGCGCCATCGCGGAGCGCAAAACGCCCGGCAACAGAAGTCGGAGCACGCGCGCGACGACAAGGGTTGGGTTCCTTCGAGGGATCGTCACTTCGTGCGTGCGCTTTTCGATCGCCTGGATGATGCCTTCGGCGACAAGCTCCGGAGGATATCGACGGCCGCGATAGGGGCCGGGTTCATCCCCTTTGTGCCAGATCTCGGTGTCAATCGGCCCAGGATGAATCAGAGCGACATGGATATTTGAGCCGCGGAGGTCATTCCAAAGCCCTTCGGAGAACCCGTTGAGCGCGCACTTGGCTGCTGCATACATCGTCTCGTGTGTGGGGATCACCTTCGATGCGAACGACGATACGTTGACAATGACCCCGCCGCCTTGTCGCAACATGGGCGGGATGGCAGCAAAAGTCGTCCAAAGGCAAGACAGAAAGTCAACGCGCATGGCCTCCTCGGCCTCTTCCACGCTCATCCGGTACAGGAGCTTGCGCACCGGAATCGCGGCATTGTTGACAAGGACGTCGATTCGCCCGTGGCGCTCGCAGGTGTCGAGTACCGCGCGCTCCGCAAATTCGCGATGTCCAAGGTCGCCCGCCAAAAAACTCGAATCCGGTGCGTCGAGCTGGCAGTCGCGAACCAGGGCCTCGAGGCGCTCCTTGCGGCGGGCCACGCCGACGATCGTGCAACCCCGTCGCGCGAGCGCTCGCGCCGTCGCCCAGCCGATCCCGGAGGANNCCACTCCACGGCTATTCCTCTTGGAAGGGGCTCTCATTCCCCGTGATGAGGATGCTTTTTAGCACCTTGCCGGTGGCGTTGCGCGGAAGCCTCTCTCGGCGGACTTCCCAGTGTGAGGGGACCTTGAAATAGGCCAGGGTTTCGCCCACAAACCGTGCTAGCTCGGCGGTGTCCAGCGAGCGCCCTGGCTTGGGCACGACGATGGCCTTGACCTCCTGACCGAGCTCCTTGTGCTCGACCCCCACCACGGCCGCTTCCTCCACGTCG
The DNA here is from genome assembly GCA_003520425.1 of Deltaproteobacteria bacterium. GTDB lineage: Bacteria > Myxococcota_A > UBA9160 > UBA9160 > UBA9160 > UBA9160. Next base: position 16,835 of record DOUU01000217.1, on the reverse strand, counting down.
GGATGGGCTTCGAGCCGATGCTCGATTTCTGCGGGGTAGATGTTCTCGCCGCCCCGCAAGATCAGATCCCGCGCCCGGGAGTTGATCGTGAGGTATCCACCCTCGAGCCGGCCCCAATCCCCCGTGCGCAGCCAGCGGCCAGGCAGGATGGCGGCCTGGGTCGCGGACGCGTTCCGCCAGTACTCCTTCATGACGAGCGGCCCGCGTAGATAGATCTCGCCTTCCGTACCGTCTGGCACGCCCTTGCCGTCCGCATCGCGGATCTCGACTTGCATCGTGGGAAGCGGGGCTCCCACGGAGTCCGGATGGCGCTCGAGCTCCTCGGCGAAGTTCAAGGTAACCATACCCGTCGCCTCCGTGAGCCCGTATCCAAGTCCGACCGAGCTGCGCGCATTGGGGAAGAGCTCGCGCATCCGTTGCTGCAAAGAGGCGGGGATCGGCGATCCCCCAGAGCCGATCTGTCGCATGCTCGAGAGGTCGTACTTGGCGACGTCGGGATGAGACGCCACCCGGTGAAACATGGTGCCCATGGGTCCCCAGGCCGTCACCCGCTCTCGCTGGATCAGCTCCATCACCTGTACGGGATCGAACCGGCCCTGCGTCCAGACTGTCTTCACACCGCTCGCAAGCAGAGTGACGGCCCCCGTATAGAGCCCGGAAAGGTGAAAGAGCGGCGTCGTCATGAGCGTGCAGTTCGCCGGAGGCGGCTGAGCGCCTTGCGGCGCTGTGCCTTTCGCCGCCGCAATCATGAGAAGACGCACGCCGTGAAAGGTGTAAAGGCGATGGAGCGCGACGATGTTTCGGTGGGTATTCACGGCGCCCTTTGGGCGTCCGGTGGTCCCGCTCGTGTAGAGAATGCAGGCCGGGTCGTCTTCAGCGATGGGCTCTGAAGGCAGTGGTGCCGAGCGGTCGTAGCTCCACAGCTCGGCGAAATCGCGCTCGATCTCCACGACCTCCAGCTGCACTTTTTTGCCTCGTATCCTCTCGAGGCGCTTGGTATCACCCACCAGGACCTTGGGCTCACAGTCGGCGAGGGCATAGAGGATTTCATCGCCCATCCACCATCCGTTCAGGCCGACGGCGATGGCACCGAGACTTACAGCGGCCCACCAGGTCACAATCCACTCCGGGCAGTTCGCGGCGAGGATGGCCACGCGGTCGCCCGGCCCCACCCCGAATCGGTCGCGCAAGCCCTTCGCCACCGACGCCACGGTTCGGAGGTGGTCGGAAAACGAGATGCGTCGATCCGCTTGCACGATGTATTCACGGTCGCCGAAGGCAGCGGAGCCCTCCAAAAGCGCCCGCAGCGACGGCGCGCGTTCCCGGAAGATCTCCATGCGTTCCCCGAGCACGTCGCTCACGACCGTCTCGAAAGGAGCACCGGGCCCGGTCAGCTGGGCCTCGATCCGGGCGTGGAGGGGAAACTCGGCTGCGCGTTCCATGGCCACCTCGTCGCGGCCGGCATCATCGCGCGCCGGCATGGTCTCACGCAACGAGGTCCCCCATCTGACGCAGTGTGCGCACCACGTCCTCAGGCAGGGTAGGGGGGGTGCAGCCGAGGGCATGGCAGCCGAGGATCACTTCCGCCGATCGCTCCACAATTTCGACCATATCGGCGGCGCGTCGCAGGCTGCGTCCCGCCACGAGGAGGCCGTGGTTCACAAGCAGAACCGCCCAGCTCTTTCGCACCGCCTCGCGGACCGCATCGGCGAGCGCGGCCGTGCCGGGCATGATGAAGGGCACCCGCGGAATGTCGCCGAAGAAGGCGGCCTCCGTCGAGATTGGCAGGAAGGGAAGTCCGGCATTCGCAAGAATCGTCGCATGCGGCGCGTGCGCGTGAACCACGGCACGTGCATCGTCGCGCGCCTGGTACACCGCGCAGTGCATCAGCCGTTCGCTTGAGGGCGAGAATCCCCCTGTCTCAAGCGGCTGACCTTCGAGGTCAATGCGCACCAGGATCTCCGGCCGCAGGTCGCCTTTGAACAGTTGGCTGGGTGTGATCCACAGCTCATCGCGTCCGGGGATGCGGACGCTCACATTGCCACCCGTCGCCGTGATGAGCTCCTGCGCATAGAGCTCGCGTACGATCGCAACAAGCTCCTCTCGCGTCTTGTCTGCGGAGCCCACGGACGTCGCGGCCGCCGGAGCCGCCGCGCGGCCGATCGCGGCAAGATCACCCGGATCGCCGACTGCGTCGCGCGCCGCGCGGTACAGCCGGCGCAGGTCTGCCTGGAGATGCTGCAGGGTCATGGCCTTTGCAGCATCTCCGGTGAACGAGAGTTCGCCGCTCATCGCCTTTTCCATCGGGTTCACCCGGCCGGTGAACATGCCGTCGAGGACGTCGGCCTTAAGGCGCAGCTGCACCTCGGGCCGGCCATCCGGAGCTCCGAGCCCGGAAGACACCGTGCCGCGGCGCAGGCGGAAGAAAAACTCGTGGCCGAGATCGCTGATCACGAAATGGAGCGTCACGTCTTGGTCGGCCGCAAAGGCGCGCACACGTCCATCGCGGCCGATCTGCTCGCTGAAGGCTTGCAGGATGCGCGCGAACTTTTCGCCTGTCTCCCCGCTCGTGGGAGCCGCTCCGGCGCTCCCGGTGCCAACGCTCGACGGTGCATCGCGCTGTAGGTCGGACACCGCCGGACCCTGTCGCCCCGCAAGTGCAGCGAGCGCTCCGGCCGCGGGCAGGGGTCGCGGGCGATCAAGGGCGAAGTTGCGGAGCGCGTCTGGGTCAAGAACGTGGTCAGGGCGCTCGCCTCGTACCATCCGCGCCAGTTCGGCGGCGATGATACGGCCTTGGTGGGCAGCCACCTCCGCCGTGTTTCCGCCGATGTGAGGGGTTGCAATCACATTCGGCAGGGCGAGGAGGGGATGGTCAGCCCCTGGAGGCTCGACAGAGAACGCATCGAGGGCGGCCCCGGCGAGATGCCCGGCCTTGAGCTGCTCGGCGAGCGCCACCTCGTCCACAAGGGCGGCTCGCGCAGTGTTCACGAGGAATGCACCGCGTTTCATCCGCGCGAGCTCACGAGCGCCGAGCAGACCGCGGCTTTGGTCGCTGACGGAGGCGTGGAGGCTCACGAAGTCGCTCGCCGCAAGCAGATCGTCGAGCTCGACAGGTTCCCCTCCTGCCCGGGTCACCTGTTCCGGAGCCAAGAAGGGGTCGTACACCAGGACCCGTGCCCCGAAGGCGCAGAGGCGCTTTGCGACCTCCCGGCCCACAGCGCCCAGCCCCACGAGCCCGACAGTCTTCCGCCACAGCTCCCGTCCGCGGAACGCCTGGAAGGCCTGGCCCATCCGGCCAAGATCTCCCGCACGGATCTCGGGGTTCCGCAAGAACCCCTCGGCTCCAGGGAGTTTCCTCGCAAGCATCAAGAGAAACGCGAGCGTGAGGTCCGCGACGGCCCCGGCATTGCGTCCGGGCGCGTGGATCACGGGGATTCCGAAAGCGGTGCAGGCAGCTACGTCCACATTCACCGCATCGCCCCGGCAGGCGGCAATCACGCGGAGGTCAGGCAGCTTCTCGAGCGCTGCGACGTCCACCACGTCGACCTCCGTGACGAACACCTCAAAACCCGCCAACGCCTGGACAAGGGCCTTGCCCGTGAGCAGGCGCATGCGTTCGCGGAAGCTTTCGTAGACGACCTCGCCGATCGTGCGAAGCCGGTGGAGCGATTCTTCGTCCAGATCGGCACTAACGAAGATCCGCGGTCGCGCCCGTACCTCTACAGGGGATCCTGCCCTGGCTCCGGCCGCGATCACGGCGGGGAGAATGGTCGATTGGGCTGCGTTCAGCGCTGGCTCCTGCGCCTGTCGCAGGCCTCGCCAGCTCTGATAGAGGGGGCCGTAGGCTCGCATGGGCTCTGGGGTGGGCGTGAGAGTCCGGGCGTACGGCCGGCGACTGTGTCCGGCGTCCGCAAGGTCGGCAAATGCGCCCGCCGCCACGCCCGCGCACAGGGCCGCGCCGAGTGCCGTGGTCTCAGGGTGGGTGCAGAGTTCCACCTCGCGTCCGAGCACATCGCACAGGAGCTGGGCGAAGGCTGGGCTGCGGGACATGCCGCCCGCAAGACGAAGACGTGTGGGTGACCTTCCACTCTGCGCCGTGATCTGTTCGAGGTTCGCGCGGAGGGCGAAGACCATCCCTTCGACGAGTGCTCGGGAGAGATGGCGGCGCGCATCGGGATCATCCGCCGCGCACAGGTGCGAGAACGTGAGGCTCCCCATCGGGAGCTTCAAGTCGCGGCCATCCATCACCTGCGCCCCGAGCGTGGACACCATGCCCGCGGCACCGGGTTCCGAGGCGGCTGCCTCGGCGAGAAGACGTGCCGCAGGATTGGCTGCGTCGGGATACAAGACTCGCCCCACGAACTCGAGCGTCTCGCCCGTCGAGCCCGCATTGCTCTCGAGGACATAGCGGCCGGGCACCACGTGAGTTCCAATCCAAAGACGGCAGTCGGGATCCAAGACCGGTCTCTCGGTTACTTGCTGGACCGGCGCAGTGGTTCCCGCAACGACGGCCGTCTCCCCGGGCTCCACCACTCCGGCGCCNNGCCCGGCTCCACCACTCCGGCGCCGAGGAGGCCACAGGGCGTGTCGGCGCCGCCCACACCAACGGGAATCCCCCCGCGCACGCCGAGCGCGGACGCGGCGTCCGCCGAGAGCACTCCGACCCGTGTCCCCGGCGCCACAAGCTGCGGGAACGCCGCGCGGGGCAGCTCAAGCCGGTCGATCACGTCCCATGCCCAGTCGTCGGTTTCAAAGTCGAAAAGCAGCGTGGAGCCGGCGTGCGAACGCTCGGCGGTGATCTCCCCGCACAGCCGCCAAGTCAGCCAGTCGCTCAGGGCCAGCACGGCGGCGCCGGGCGCGTGCAGCTGGGTGCCCGCTTCCCGGGTTGCCAGCCAGCGCAGGCGCGCGGCCGTGCAAATCGGGCTCGGCCAGTGGCCGCTGCGGCGATGCAGCTCGGCGCCGTGTTCGGCGGCAAGGCGGAGTCCCTCAAGACTCGCCCTTGCGTCGCGGTTTGGGGTTGCGAGGAGGAGTTGCTCCCCGGGGCCCAGCACCACGGTCGAGAAGCGCATGCTCGTGGCAGCGACTGCCACGACATCGCTGCCCTTCAGACCGGCCCGTGCGAGCGCTTCATGGGTCGCGTCCGCGAGCGATGTCCAGAGCGCGGTGAGATCGAGGTCGCGACCGAGTCCGCCGGTTTCCGGTGTCACCGAATGCTTCCATGGCCGAATGGCAGTCGTGACCGCTCCGCTCTTTGGGTCGAGGAGCAGGCAGCGCGCGCCCCCGCCACCCACATCAAGGCCCAACAGCGCCATCGGACTCATGCTCGAACCTTCCCGGCGTCGAACTGCACGGGCAGCGTGGCTGGGGCGCGGAAGATCACGCCGCCGATGTGGAGATCGGAAGCCGCGGGATCCAGTCGTAGATTCGGAAGGCGATCCAAGACCGCCTCGAGAACGACCCGGGTCTCCATGAGTGCGAGGTGCATCCCCAAGCATGTGTGCGGTCCGCTCGCGAACGCGAGGTGTTGCTTTCGCGGTCGGAAGATGTCGAAACGGTCCGGGTCCTCGTAGCGCGTATCGTCATGGTTGGCGGCTCCGAGGTTGACGTTGACCAGGGCTCCGGCCGGGAGACTGGTGCCCGCCACCTCGGTCTCTCCTGTAGCGATCCGCATGATCCCCGTGAGCGGACACTCCCATCGCAGCCCCTCGTCGATCGCCTGGGGAATGAGCGAGCGGTCCTCGCGCAGCGCTTCGAACTGAGAGGCGTGCGTCAGCAAGGCGAAGAGCAAGTTGCTGGAGGAGCGGTACGTCGTCTCTGCGCCGGCCGGTGCGAGAAGGCGCAAGAACGCGAAGATGTCGTCGTCGCTCAGCTTCGAACCATCGATCTCCGCGTGGGCGAGGACACTGGTAATGTCGTCGCGAGGCTGCTTTCGGCGGTCCGACAGGATCTCGGAGAACAGATTCCGTAGCTTCCCGGAGGCCGCCATGCCGCGTTCGCGGGCGAACGTGACACTGATCAGCTCGACTGCCCAGCGATGGAAGTTTTCGTGCTGGTCCTTCGGGACTCCAATCATGCCTGCGATCACAGCGACTGGGAAGGGAAAGGTGAGCTCCGGTATGAGATCGGCGCGCCCACGTTCAATGAAGCGGTCGATGAGGCCGTGCACCACGGGGCCTACGAGCTCGCGTTCCCAGCGGTCGAGAGCACGCTTGGTAAAGGCATGCTGAAGCAAGGCCCGATAGCGCGTGTGCTCCGGCGGATCCATCTCGAGGATCGAGTGTCCGAAGACCTGGCCCATGCTCATGGAATAGCCGCGCGACGTAAAGCGGTGGGGGTCCCGCAGGACTTCCGATGCCGCCTCGTGGGTCAATGCCGCGTACACTTCGAGAACGACCTCAGGCGGTATCGGAACCTCGTTCCCAAGGAGTTGACGCATGTCGATCTTTTGGACGGGACACCGGGTCCTCAGTTCTTCGAACTGCGGATATGGATTTCGCACCCCACTGCGACCCTGGACACGATTGAACTCTTCAAAGGGATCGTATTTGTCCTCGAGCGGCGGGCTGGCGGGCGACGCGATGGGGTGCTGCTCGGCCATGGGCTTTCCTTTCGATTCAGTGTGCATGTGGGCGGGTCTTGCTCGACGCGTGCTTGGATCGTGGCACCACGGGATGCTTTCGAATTCGGGGCAAGGGTGTTGTGATCCCCAGAAGCCTGCGGGTGATGCGTAGGACCTCGCTTTTGTGGGACGCGAGCTCGCGCGAATCGATGGGATTGAACCCGCGGCCTGGAGCCAAGCTGGGCATGGCCGCCACAAAGAAGACCGTTGCACCGACGATTGTACTGGCAAGATGGATCGGATCGATAGGCGGCGCGGCGAGAAGCGGGTCTCCCGCGCTTTCCTGAACGAGCCGCTGCACGAGTTCCACGAAGGGCTGGGTGTGGCGCAACAATGCGGGGGGAGACTCCGGTGTCCCGTCCGCCGCCTCTCGAAGCAGGAGCCGCGCCAGGGTCGGCCGCGTGCCTAGGGTTTCCACCCATGCGGCGACCGCCGCCTCGATCCGTGCCGCGAGGCTCCCGCGCGCACGGAGGGCGGCACTGGTGCGCGCGAGAAGGTCACCGAGTGCGTTTGCCAGCACGGCGTCGTAGAGCGCCGGCTTGTCGGCGAAGTAGTAGAAGATGGACGCGCGCCGAATCCCGACGCGCTCCGCGACGTCCTCGAGCCGGCTTGCGGCGAAGCCCCGCTCTGCGAACAGCTCCTCAGCGGCCTTCAAGATCGCAGCCCGGGTGCGCTCGGAGCGGGCTTGGGGACGCGAGACGGGGGCCATGGCCTCTTCTACCTGCGCGCAGGTAGAATTTCAAGCCCGCAGTCCGAGGGGTGGTGCCCCCTAGCCGCGTGTGAGGAGAAGACACCCCCCGAGCGGCCCGCCGCCCGCCCCCGCGATTGCCACCGCCGGCGTCCCGGCTACCTGGCGCTCGCCACCTTCGCCCCGCAGTTGCACAACGGCTTCGTGCAAGAAGCCGAAGCCGTGAAGTCTGCCCGCCGAGAGCTGGCCGCCGTGGGTATTGAGCGGGATCTCGCCGTCCAGAGCGATGCGCGCTATCGCTTCGAGGAACGCTCCGCCCTCCCCCTGGCGGCAAAAGCCAAGGGCCTCGAGCCAACACAGGGCAATGAAGCTGAAACCGTCGTACAGCTCCGCCACATCGACGTCTCCTGGACGCAGGTCGGTGCGGGTCCACAGCATCTTCGCGGCGTCGCGCAGTGCCATCGTCGTCAGGTCGTCGAACTGATCCCAGGACGGGCGGCCGTGAAGCGCGCAGCCCACGGCCTCGACGCCGATGAGGGGCGAGCGCAGGTCGCGGGCCCGTTCCCGGCGGGAGACCACGAAGGCCGTACTCCCGTCGACAGGAACGTCGCAGTCATACAGGACGAAGGGTGTCGAGATGATCCGAGCCGCGAGGTACTGCTCGAGGCGAAGCGGCTCGCGATAGATCGCCTTGGGATTGCGTGCTGCGTTGCGCCGTGCATTCAGTGCGATCCACGCAAGCTGTTCACGGGTGGTTCCGTATTCGTGAAAATGCCGCTGCGCCATCATCGCGATCCAGTTGGCCGCAGACGCGGCGCCGTAGGGCAGGGTCCATTGCATGGTGCCACTGGCGCGGAACGAGCCACCGCCGCCGGCTCCGATTCCGGCACGACGACCGCCCCCCTGGGCGGTCGACTCCCACACCGTCCGAAAGCAAAGAACGTGATTCGCAAGGCCCGTCGCCACCGCCATGCAGGCATTGATCACGGCGCCTAGCTGCCCGGGAAATTCAATGCCTCCGCAATACCAATTGAGATTGAGCCGCAAGGCATCCTGCACGTCAGTGATCCCCGCACCGGAAAAACCGGGTGCGCCAGAGAGCATCGCTCCAGGGTACGTGGAGAGGCCGTCAATATCGGCGCGGGTCAATCCGGCATCGGCGATCGCGTCAAGGCATGCATCCACGGTAAGGGCCATCGGATCGCGGCCGAGGCGTCGTCCGACTTCCGATTGGCCGATGCCCGTGATTGCCGCCCTGCGCTCAAGGACCTCCATCAGAACGCGGGCTCGAAGAGCGGGATCCACACAGGATCACGGTTCTCGAAGAGAACACGCACGGGCATCCCGATCTTTACCTGGTCGACGGCGCAGTTCACGAGATTCGTCGTAAGACGGAGCCCCGGCTGCTCTGCTAGCTCCACAATGGCGACCACAAAGGGTGTAGCCATGCCGGGGTACCAAGGCTGATGGTTGACAGTAAAGGTGTGAACGATGCCCTGGCCGGACACCGCTGCGACTTCGAGGTTCCGCGACAGGCATTCGGGGCAAACAGGCGCAGGCGGGTGAATGAGATGCCGGCACCTCACGCAACCGAGCAGCTGCAGCCTTCCCCGAGCGCCGCCCGTCCAAAAGTGCTGATTCTCCGGCGTGAGAGCGGGCAGAAGCCGGGTCAGATGATCGGCCATCGCGGCGCCTTCGAAGCGGGGGTGCTCAAGGCGCCCGACGCCCTGTCACAATCTGGTACAGAATGCTCGCTGATGTCTCCACAAGATGCTCACGGGTGACGCCCAATCCTTCGAGCGAACGGTGGTATGCCGCAAGACGCTCGAGGATGGCGGCCAGGGCTGCAGCTGCCGCGATCGGGTGCATCCGCTTCGACACGCGCCCGGCGCGTTGCCCCTCTTCGATCAGCTTCGCAATCGCCTGCAGCACCGGCGTCATGGTGTCTCGACGCAACTTCAGAAATCGGCGATCCCCCTCGTCCGAACGCAAGTTCGAAAGACGCAACACGGCGTGGTGCGCGTCCCAGTGGCGGATGAATGCTTCCACGATTGCGTGCGCCGTCTCGAACCCTCTCTTGCCCCGCCAAGAGCGGCCCATGAGGGCAAGGATCTGGGGCATTCTCGCCGAAGCGCGCTCGGCAAGACGCAGTACGGCCTCGTCCACATCCTCGAAATACTGATAGAACGTCGCCGGGGACGTGCTGACGCTTCGAGCGACGTCAACGACCCGAATCTCGCGCACGCTGCGCTGGGCCATCAGGGCAGCCAGGGCATCCAGGAGCTGGTCACGCGTCTGCAGGCCTCGCGGGCCGACGACGCGTCCGCTCTGGTCGACGGTCCTCCTCGGCCGAGCCACGGACGCTACCTTCACCCGTGATTTCGAAGAGGTCATCACGCCCGCATCGTGAACCCGCCGTCGACTGCGAGGATCTGCGCGGTAATCCAGCGCGCATCGTCCGATAGCAGGAAGAGGCAGGCACCGATGATGTCGTCGGTCAATCCCACGCGGCCGAGCGGCATGCCCACTAGTATCGCCTTCAAGATGCCCTCGGGGACAATCTTCCGCGTGGCTTCGGTGTCGACAGGGCCCGGCGCAATCGCGTTCACGCGGATCTTCCGTGGCCCGAGTTCGCGCGCGAGGCTGTGGGTCAGCGCGTGAAGGGCGAGCTTCGCAATGCCGTAGTAGCCGCCTCCCATCCATGCCGCTGCGGACGACTGGTTCACGATCGCCCCGCCGCCGCGCTCCGCCATGGATTCCCAGACCGCCCGTGTTGCGAGCAGCGCACCGTTCATGTTGACGGCCATAAAACGCTGGTAGTAATCGACCGGAACGGTGAGGAGGGAGTGCATCTCCATGTTCCCATAGATTGCCGCGTTGTTGACGAGCAAGTCGACACCGCCATAGACATCCCTTGCGGCCTTGCCCATCGCCTGCGTCGAAGCCTCGGAGGAAACGTCCGTTTTGACGAAGAGCGACTCGCCTCCTTCGGCGGTGATTTCCTTGGCCACGCGCTCGCCCTGCTCGGCGTCTACCTCCGCGATCACAACCTTCGCGCCTTCACGGGCGAGCGCTTTGGCGTAGCTCTCGCCAATCCCTCGGCCCGCGCCTGTCACAACAGCGACTCGGTTCTGAAACCTCATTGCTTGCGGCGCTATTAAACCCATCTCGCTGAAACCTCCTCCCTCCGTCAGTCACCTCTCACAATCTGACAGTATATCGTGTATGGCCGGCTTGCTCCAGAATCCTCTCGACTGCGCCAGAAGCCTCTAGAAGCCTCAATTCCCTTGCCATTCGACCGGTTAGCCTTACCCTTACTCTACTACCAGATGCCCCCGAGCACCCCGCATTTTGACACGGCTGCTCGCTATTTGCTCGCTGAATCCGAGGGCGTGGCGTCTGACGGGGCGTCAGATCAGGTCGCTCGCGGTCAACACATAGCGAGCAAGGAGGGTAAGGCCGTGAAGATCACCAAGCGCGTCGTGGATGGGCTCGTGCCCGATCCCGAGCGCCCTCGGGTCACCTGGGACTCGCAGGTCCCCGGTTTTGGGGTCGTGGTCCATCCATCCGGCAAGCGCGTCTACGTCGCCCGCTACCGCACGCTCGCGCGGAAGCAGCGCCAGCTCACGCTGGGGCCCCACGGCGTTCTCACCCCGGACCAGGCTCGGGCGCTCGCCACCCAGGCGCTCGCCGATGTGCGCGCGGGCAAGGATCCCGCCGAGGAGCGGCGCTCGCCTCAGGTCCCCGGTCTCACGGTGGCGGAGCTTGCCGCCCGCTACCTGGCCGAGTACGCCCGTACCCGGAAGAAGGCCAGTTCCGCCGCCGAGGACGAGCGGCTCCTCGCGAAGCACGTCCTCCCCGCCATCGGGAGCCGCGCCGTGGCCGAGGTCGTGAAGGCCGACGTGGCACGTCTCCATGGCGATCTGCACAAGACCCCTGCCCAGGCCAACAGGATCCTGGCCGTCACCGCGATGCTCTTCGAGTTCGCCGAGAGAGTCGGCCTTCGGGAGGAGGGCACCAACCCTGCGCGCAGGATCCCGCGCTTCAAGGAGCACCCGCGCAAGCGATACCTCTCGCCCGCCGAGATGGGCCGCCTAGGCTCCGCCCTGACCGAACTTGAGGCCGAGGGTCCCGAGGGCGCGAGTCACGCGGCGATCCTCCGGTTGCTCTTGCTCACCGGCTGCAGGCGGGGCGAGATCCTCGACCTGAAGTGGCGCGAAGTGGATCTCGACAAGGGCGAGCTGAACCTCGAAGACTCCAAGACCGGCGCGCGCAGCGTGAAGCTCGGCCCTCCTGCGATCCAGATCCTGTCGAACGTCCCGCGCACGGGCGAGCGGGTCTTCCACCCGCGGCTTGGCTCCGCCTCGCTCATCCCGGAGGTCTACCAGTCTTGGCACAAGACGCTGAAGCGCGCGGAGATTGCGAACCTCCACCGCCACGACCTCCGCCACACACACGCAAGCGTCGGCGTGGGTGCCGGGCTCTCGCTCTACGTCGTCGGTGGGCTGCTCGGGCACAAGGTGGCGGCCACGACTCAGAGATACGCGCACCTCTCTGACGATCCGCTCCGCCAGGCCGCCGATCGCGTCTCGGGCCTCATCGACTCCGTGCTGAAAGGCAAACCGGGCGCTGGCGCTGAGGTCGTGCCGATCAGGCGCGGCGAGTGATGCGCTACCGGCCCGGCGATCGCGTGCGTGTGACCAGTCTCGACGGAACCACGGTCATCGCCACGATCATCGCCGTGCGCGCCTTCGGCTCGATGGACCTTCTCACCGTCGAGAACGACCTCGGAGGTTGCCCTAGAATCGACGATCGCGAGGGGGGTCGCGGTCTTGATACCCAGGGAAAAACGGTGCCTGGGATCGGACACCGGGAGCTGCCGTCGACTGGCGACCCTGCGCGAGATCGCGTTCTCATCGACGCGGCCAGTGCCGCCTGGGATGCGTACCACAAGAGCAGGCGCGAAGGCTGGGATCGCCTCACCGAAGAGAGGCACGGCGGCAAAGCCATGCCGCCTGGAGGAGCGAAGCAGCGGTCGCGACCGCCGCGCACGCAGGCCGCCCTCCTCAAGATCGTGCACATCTACCAGATCCTGATCGGGGAGACCGAGCACGACGAGACCGTTCCCGACCCGGACCTACCCGAGGAGTTCGACGCGATCGGGCTGCCCCTGAGGCGCGAAGACGCGCTGCGCAGGCTCGCGATCCACCTTGGCCTTACCGAGCGCACCGTCTGGGAGCTTCTCCACAAGCACGGGCCCCGCTTGCTCGGCGGCCCGCTCGATCTCCCGCCTCGCCCTCGAAAGTAGCGGCGCAAAAAGTCCCGATATTTGTCGCCGCGGAGCGTAGGCTCCAGATTCCCTCCGACCACCACGGAGGGCTCTCCATCATGCGTCGTGTAGTAGATAGGGATGGCGCCGCGAAGCGCCTCGGGTTGAGCGTCAAGACCCTGGACAAGCTCAGGACCGTCGGAGGCGGCCCGAAGTTTTTGAAGCTCCCTCGTCGGATCCTTTATGACGAGGACGATCTCGACGAGTGGGCGGCCGAGCATCGACACAGCTCGACGAGCGAGTATCCCCATCCCAGACCTCCGCCGAAGGCCGAGACCGCCGAGCCCACATAACGCAAAACAGTGACCGTGGCTTGGGCACGTCGCCCGAGCCTTGAGCACGCAAAGGAGGCACAACGACCATGGCAACGATCGACGACTTCACTTCCAAGTCACGCTATCAGCCTTCGCGCAGAAGGACCGTCACCCCGGAGCAGGACGCGGCAGAGCGCGCGCGGTGGGGAGCAATGCCAGACGGCTGCAACTGCTGCGGCAACCGGCCGGGTGTTCACGCGGGCCATTCCTTCTACTTCCCGCTGCCCCTCAGCTTCCCCGACTCCGAGGTGGACGCTGTGATCGAAGCCGCGAAGGAAACGGCCGCAAAGACGCCCGGCGCACGTTGGAAAGTCCACGTGCACAAAATCGTCGAGAAGGTCTCGGGCGGGGAGCTTGAGCCTGGGTATTACGTCCTGCTGGCCGACGATCGCTATCCCAACGCTCACCGGTTCCCGCTCGTCGACGATGACTTTGCAGGGTGACCACGGGCGCCGGCACATGCCCGCGCCTTGCAACACAAAAAAGGAGAACAAACTTGGAACCGGACGACCACCAGAACGAGAAGGCGCTTCAGAAAATAGAGCAGAGGATCCTCGTCCGCCTGTACGGGCACGCGGGGACAGTGCAGGGGACCTGGGACCGTCTTCTGATGGACACCAGCGCCAACCCCGATGAGGACCAGGCGCTTCTTAACGCATTTGTGTGCGAGCTTGAATCCCTGGATTCTGAGCTAATGAGGGACCTCGAAGACCTGATTGGTAGCAAAAAGGGGCGGGGGATAGGAGAGTCGACCGGATCCCATCCGCGGGTCCCGTCAAAGTCTCTGCACAACTCCGACTACACCTCCGATGGTACGCTACCTCCAGCCTACAAGAAAAGTCGATGACTCTCGGTACGCCACATGGCAGACTGGTGTCAATGATCCTCACAGCAGCCCATGACAAAAGCGCACAGCGAGGACCATTTGCAGCGTGGGTCCTCGGCGCGTTCCTAACTCTCTCACTCTCCGGCTGTACCTATCACGCTCCCCTCAGAAACTCGCGTCTCGCGGATCGCAAGGCATTCGCCGGGAATGGCAAGACCACAATTACGGTTTCCAACCAGACGGACGAAGTGAGCGATATTTCCTACACGTTCTATTCCATCACGGTCAATTACGATTCCAAAGATGCTTATCTCAGCGCCATAAAGACGACGCTGGAATCTGTCTACGGCCACGTAGATGTTGGCCCACGCATGACTGCAACAAGTACACTGTTCGTTGTTCCCTACTTGAGGGTAACCAATCTCACAAAAACCCCGTCTAGCCCACGGTTTGACCTTGTCTCCAAGATCGACGTTCTGGACCGCCCAGGTGGCAAGCCACTGAGGAGTTACCAATCAATCAGGCACTTGTACTACAAACGCTCGGCCGCCACAGTTGCCCTCGACTACTTTACAGCGTTCTTCTTTCCGATAAATCTCGTCGCCATGCCGATCGCGATTCCGATTGAGGCTCAAATCGAAGGCAACAATGGCCGAGACGGCATCGAGCGGGCGATTCACCATGCGCTGTCGACTATTGAGACTCAGCTTGCCCAAGACGACGAACGAGACAAAGACGCCACCGAGATCCAAGCCTGCTTTCACGCGGCGGCGCTTGATCCGTCCCTGACGAGCCTTTCTGGCCTTGTTGCGCTTGACGATGTCCGAAATCAGACCTCCGATATGTTGGCGAGCACGAAGATGCCGACCGAACAGGAGCGCAGCGCTATCAAGGAGTGGAAGGATCTCATTGCACCCTGCTACGCACAGCAGGAGGCATTCCTCAATCAATGGGATGTCCCTCCTGCGATAAAGGCTCTGATCGGCGAGACGAAGGTGGCTTCGCTGAATTTGCGCGTGCTGCTCTACAGCGGGAAGCTCACCTACGGTGAGTACGCGTTGAAGCGAGAAAAGGTCCAAGATGCGTTCCTGACCGCCGAAGCCAAGATCGAAGCGGAACTGCTGGAACGGTCGGAGGAAGCCGAGGCGAGAGCGAATACGCTCGCGGTGCAGGCGCAACCGTCAAACTCTACAGCGCTTCAGAGCCGACAAACGGTCAACCAAGCCATCGCAAACAATCAACAGCAACAGCAAACGCGAGAGCTGACCAAGCAGCTCAGTCGCCCCCAGTTCACGAGCTGCGAGTTCTACAGTCGGTACAGCGTGAGCTGCATGTCTTGGTGAGTTTGCTGGAGACGGGTCTGCAATGAAACGAACAGCGTCAGCAACCACCCGGCTCGGGTTCGTCTGCCTCCTGGCGGGAGCGGCTTCCCTTCACGGCGCCTGTGAGCCAGTCCGCCACTACAACCGCCTCCAGGTCGCCTCGTTCGAGCAAGGGCTTCCGCGCAGGCCCTACGGCTCCGTCAAGGTGTTTCGCGATGCAAGTGATATCGGTCGCCCATACGAAGCCATCGGGATGATGAGCTGCGAGGGTTCGGCTGGCGACGAAGCTGGAATCCTAAACGCGATGCTGTACAGGGCCGCTGACATGGGTGCGGACGGAGTCCTCCTCAACGACGTGCCTCGAATCCCACGCGAACAGGTTGGTGGATCTGTAGATTTCCGATACGGGTGGGCCGCCCTGATTGGGAACGGCGATCAGAGGGCCTACAGAGCCGAGGCCATCCGCTTCAAAGAGTAATGCTGTGCATCGGCGCCACCATCGAGAGCGCCTTCGCGCGAGCGTCGACGACGAACGAGATCACCAAAACGCGGGGGCTGGCGCTCGTTACGGTTCGTGTAGGATTTTGTGATGCCCGAGGGATTGGACCCGGAGTCTACGCTTCAGAAGTTCGATCGGGTAATGCGATTGTGGGAGAGTGCGCGGAGTGCGGCGCGAGCTGCCGAGGACCGTTACGTAGAAATAGCCTGGGGACCTACGCTTCGAGAGGAGGCGAGAAAGCAGCGACGCGCGCTGGGGCTTTCGGCCGTGATCACGCTCGCCATGTCCGCCTTCAATCTAAGCCCCACAAGTATTCCTGCGCTCGGGCTCCCCATTGAGGGGTTGCAGCGCTTAGTCTTGGTTGGCGGCGGCGTCGCGTTCACTGCGTACTTCCTCGCCGAGTTCCTTACCTACGCCGCACGAGACTTCGAGTNNAGTACGACTGGCCCGTCGCGAGTTGCTATGGGCACTCGAGCATGAAGAAGCACAAGCAAAAGAGAGCTTCCAGGGCCTCTCGATCCAGGCACTTGGTCGATTGTCCCGGAACCGTCCACGCTAGCGCTCTCTACGCTTTCACTGTTGATCCTTGGACCCGTGCTCAGGAGACAAGCAGGCGCCGATTGAAGAGCGTCAGCCACGTTGCAGCGGGCTCACCGTCCGACGCCACCGTGTGCAAGGCGGCTCGCGACCCAAAATCGCCCTGACTTCTACCCGCGCCCAAGTCGCACGGGAACGCTTTGGGNNGCGCCCATGATCCCCGCTACCTGCTGCGCTCGATTCGCTCCAGCACCTCGCGGATCGCGTCAAGCTTTTGTTCTACTCTCTCCATGTGTTCGACCGATCTTCTCACGTATCCGAAGTAGCCTCCTGAGCTGCTCCTATAAAATCTGCGAATCCACCAAATCCAGCAGCTGTTCGACCTGAGCAATCCCAGTGGCACCATCGCTAAAGGAGACTGCGCTGTGAGAATGCGTACATTGAGCGCCGGTATCTTCGGTTACCCTCCTCGAAGACTGGAGCCAAGGGGATCCCGCTGAACGGAGCGGCAGTGGATGTGCTTGCTGCCATCGCGCCCATGACTCGCCGCGGCATCGTGACCCCGAGCGACCCGCCTTGACAAGGCTCTTGTCCGCGGCGTAGAAGGGACGATGCCCGCCGGAGTTCAACGCCGTGGCAGGGGCATTCGTGGGCATTCGTGCAGAAGATCTTGACGGCCTCTCGGGACCGCCGAGGAAGTC
>DOUU01000439.1 GCA_003520425.1 Deltaproteobacteria bacterium | reverse complement strand
GAAGCCGACAATCGAAAGGCGGGGCGAACTGGGAAGCGCTTTGAAAGGGGGGCCGGTCATCCCGACCAATAGCCAGAAGGTGTCGACCTGCCTATGGTTCGACCAAGACGCTGAAGAGGCGGCGATATTCTACACCTCAGTCTTCGAGAACTCGCGGATCACCGCGATCAGCCGCCGGCCTGGCGGGCAGGCGTTGATGGTGGAATTCGAGCTCGCGGGAGTCGCATTTCAGGCGCTGAATGGGGGGCCGTATTTCAAGTTGAGCGAAGCATGCTCGTTGTCGGTAGCGTGCGACACGCAAGAAGAGATTGATCGGCTCTGGACAACGCTCGTCGCAGATGGTGGAGAGGAGGGACAGTGCGGGTGGCTCAAGGACCGCTTCGGCCTGTCCTGGCAGATCGTGNNCCCTCGCGCGTGGCGCGAGTGGTTGCGGCCTTTATGCCGATGAAAAAGCTCGATCTGGCAAAGCTTGAAGCGGCCTTTCGCGGCGCCTGAGCGGCTTTCGCACGCGGCCAGCGGTGATGTAGCACTCCCCGTTAGGCGGGATAAGCGAGGCCGCCCGTTGTAATCGGAGTGCGCTAGGAGGGCAGCGGCACCACCAGAGATCAGGTTCGGCGTGGTCTTGCTCCCCGCATCCAGCGAGCGGCGGCGATCGAGAGCATGCGCGACCATGTAGACGAATAGCTCCCCCACCCCGAAATAGGCGAGAAAGGACGACGTCATGGNNAATCGCCCCGAGAAGCGCAACGCCTTGAATAACGGTCTCCGCGGCGAGATCATCGCGGCGTTGCAGCAAGCGGATCAAGATCCGCAGGTGCGCGTCATGGTGCTCCGGGGGGCGGGGCGCTGCTTCTCAGCTGGTTATGACTTGGCGGGCGGAAACGAGGGACAGGACTTCCCGTGGTTCACGGCTGCAGGCGAAGGACACTGGCCTCGGCACGTGACGCAGGGCTGGATGAGTATCTGGGAGCTCTCCAAGCCCGTGATCGCCCAAGTACACGGCTACTGTCTCGCTGGAGGGAGTGAACTCGCAACCTGTTGCGATCTGGTCTATGTCGCCGACGATGCACAAATGGGATATCCCGCCGTCCGCTTCGGTGTGCCCGACAACCACTTCCACGCATGGTTCGTGGGCATGCGCAAGGCCATGGAAATGATGCTGACGGGCGATGCCCTTTCTGGAGTTGAATGCGCCCGGCTCGGGTGGGCGAATGAAAGCGTGCCAGCAGACCGGCTGGAACAACGGGTACTCGAAGTGGCGAAGAGGGTCGCCGCGGTGCCGCTCGATCTGTTGCGGCTCAACAAGCGCGTGGTCCACCGACAAATGGAGATTATGGGCCTCTGGACCGGAATCCGTGCGGGCTCTGAGCTCTGCGCGCTCGGGACCCACCAGAAGAGCCTTCGCGATTTTCTGGCAAGAGCCCGGGAGCAGGGGCTGACCGCTGCGCTCGAGGAGCGGGACCAGCCGTTCGGTGACTACCGAACGCGTGATTCCTAGAAAGGTCTGATGTTGATCAGGGCGGCGCGAAGCGTCTGAGTGCGCTCATCACTCTCCCGACTCGCTCCGAGCCGGTGGGTGCGGAGCTGANNGAGCGTGTAGCTGCGAGTTCTTCGCGCGGTGTACCGCCAGCTCGAGGGTCGAGCTATGCGGAATATGGAGACTCAACCCGTTCAACTACGGAAAGTGGGGTACCATCGCGCCCGACTACGTCGTGTCAGGGAAGGATGCCGACGCGTGCTACCGGCGCGGGCGCGGCCTGGCGCCGGAAAAGCGCCCGCTCGAGCGCGTGGAGCAGAACGTTGCGGATCTCGCGCGGGTCGATGAGCTCGTCGAAGCCGAGGCTGCCAGCCGACCGGTAGGACGTTTCGAGCTCGACCCGATGCAGGCGCTCGGTCGTGTCGGCGTCAGCGCCGGTCGCACGACTCATCGCCGCCGCACCCATGGCGCCGAGGGTCGCACCGGGAAGAGCGAACACCGACGACTGCCCGTCGAAGCCGATCATGCCCATCACCATGGACCCGAAGCCATATGCCTTCCGAAGGGTTACGTGGAGCTTCGGAACGGTCGCGAGCGTCTGAGCTGCGAACATGCGGGCGCCACTGCGCAGGATCCCGCGCTTCTCCGAGGCACGGCCCGGCAGGACACCCGGGTTGTCGGCAAGGAACACAAGCGGGAGGTGAAAGGAGTCTGCGACCGTAATGAAATGCGCAGCCTTGTCGGCGCCGTCGACGTCCACCGAGCCGGCCAGGACACGCGGCTGGTTGGCGACGACGGCGACCGGATGGCCCCCCAGGCGCGCCAGGATGCAGAGGACCGACTT
Organism: Deltaproteobacteria bacterium; assembly: GCA_003520425.1. Taxonomy (GTDB): domain Bacteria; phylum Myxococcota_A; class UBA9160; order UBA9160; family UBA9160; genus UBA9160. The sequence goes on along the minus strand of DOUU01000439.1, from coordinate 5,148 downwards.
CCCGAACTCGGGCTGCACCTCGAAGCACGAGGACCGATCGAAGACGACTTCGATCACGGCGTGCATGTCGTAGAGCCGACGGCCGTTGCGCGGCACGATATCGATCATCTCGGGCACGGGACGCGCGTCCGTGTCGCCCTCGACCGCGTCGGGCGGGTACGACCAGGCAGAGGAGGGGAAATATCGGAGGTACGCGCGAACGATGTCTAGAGCAGCGCAGTCGTTTGCCGCTACGTTGTGGATCAGTCCACTCGCGAGGGCGACCGACGGGCCTCCAAGCTCCTCCTTCGTGACCGACTCCCCCAGCGATTCGCGTACCACGGGTGGGCCAGCCGTGAAGATCGACGCTTGCTCACTCATTACCGTGAAGTCCGACATCGGCGCGACCAGAGCCCCATGTCCGGCGGACGGCCCCAAGACCGCGGTCACGAGCGGCACGCGTCCCGAGCAACGTCCTTGCGCGAGCAGATCGGTGGGCGTGCGCGCGTGGGTCCCCCCTTCTGCGCGGTACCCAGCGCCCTCTAGAATCATCACGAGGGGCACGCGGTCCAGCAGTGCGATCTCGGCAACCCGGTAGCGCTTCGAGTTGGCTGCCTGGCTGATGGTGCCCGCCTTCACGGTAAAATCTTCGGCCGCCACCATCACCGGTCGCCCGTCCACGCGCCCCGATCCCATCACGACGGCGTCGGCCGGGGAGTCCGCTCCCCCGACCAGCGTGCCGAGCTCTTGGAAGGAGCCCTTGTCGAACAGATGATCGATGCGGGCCCGCGCGTCCAGCTTGCCGGCGGCGCGGTGCTTGCCAAGCCGTTCCTCTCCGCCCATTGCGCGCGCGGCGCTCCGGCGATCGCGCAGGTCGTCGAGCGTCGCTGTCCACTCGTTCGCCCGGTCGTTACCGTCCGCGTCCTTGGACACGCCATGCTTCTCCCGAGCCCGCCGCTCAGTGCGTGATCGCTCGCTGCCCAATTCTAATGGCTTCACAGCCTCTCTTGCGGATTGCATTTCAATCCTGAGTGGAGCGTGATCCACGAGAGGGTTGTGATCCCGCGATTCGGCTTGCAGCCCGGGTTATGCAACACATTTGGTTCAGAGGTATAACCACTTGTCGTAGTTCAACAATTCTCAATCCGTTCTGGCATCTACAAACGACGCCGCCGCCCAAGACCAGGACGCGAACGAATCGGGGAGTTGTCGAGTCTCCCATCGGCAAATCACCCCTGTGGTTTCCGAAANNGTGGGCTGGGCAACGCGCGCTTGGGCTACGCTGGAGGTGCGAGGGCTGCCCTCAAGTTGGACGTCCCATTGGATGTAGCGGCCCTCCGCCACCAACTTCAAGAACGGCCCAGTGACTTTCAAGGTCCGGGGCTTCCTGTGCGGAAGCCGAAGCAGCCCTCGACCCGGAAGCCACGCTCGGGTAGGAGCGATTGGGCGAAGGCCTGATCTCGGCCCCGCGGCTCCATAGACATTCCCCAGCAGAGAGCGGAAAGACGGTGTCGATCGCGGGCGAATGAGCAATAGCCGCCTCTGATCTGACCCCAGATACGGAACACCGATCGATCGCCCCCGATTTCATCTGCCACTAAGCACGGCTCGCGCGGCGTGCCGCGGCCTGGTCGGCGCGAGCGCGCTGGAAGGCCAAGCACTGAGAGTCGGCGGGGATGCCGTCGAGCGGAGTGGCGACGAGCTCTGGCGTGATGTTGGCCGCGTTGGCGGCTGCGCGCAGTGCGTCGAGGTCAAATCCATAGAGCTTGGCGGCGTTCTCTCCGAGCATCATGCGGACCTCCTGCTCCGGAACGTCGGAGAAGGCCAAGCGCATGTTCTCCCGGGAGTAGGGGTAACTCCCCTCGTAGTGCGGGTAATCGTTGCCCCAGAGGATCTTGTCCAATCCGACCTCGTGTCGGCCTTCGATCTCCCGGGGACCCGGAAAGCTCGCGCCATACCAGCAATTTCGCTTCGCGTAGAAGCTCGGTAGCTCCTTCAGCGCCGGATCCTTCGTGGTGTCGATCTCGCCGATGTACCCCGCCTTCCACGCGTGGTACATGCGGTCCATTTGGCGCATCAGCCCGGGCGCCCAGGAGCAACCGGACTCGGTCAGGATGTACCGGAGCTTCGGGAAGCGCTCGAAGACTCCGCCCATGATGAGATGCGTGAACCCCCGCTGAACGAAGAACATCATCTCGAGCGCCCAGAGCGGCGTCGACCCCTGCGCCTCGCAGTAGGGCGGCGAACCCTGTCCCGAGTGCTGGTTCATGACCAGGGCGCAGTCCTGGATCACCGCCCAGAGCCTGTCATAGTCCGGATGGTTGAGCGGCCTCAGCCAGTGCTCAGCGGGCGACGGGAGGGGCAGTAGGACGCCCCCCCGCAAACCGTTCTCGGCGATCCACTTGACGTCTTCAATGGCGTCGTCGATGTCGTTCAGGTGGATGAGCCCGATGCCCGCGCGGCGCTCGGGTGCCTCTCGACAGAAATCGGCCAGCCAGCGGTTGTGGGCTCGGGTACCGGCCAAGGCGTGCTTATACGCCTCCGGTCGGACGGGCGGCGCGATGTGGAAGGCCTTTGCGTAGAATGGAGGCACGGTGTTTGGAAAGATCACCTCGCCTACGACGCCGTCACTTTGCAGATCCGCGAGGCGCTCCACCGAGTCCCAGTTCTTCGTCTTCTTGCCGCCGAGGTGCGTCATCGAGGGATTCCTGTAGGCGCTCCGCCAGGCCTTAAACTCGTCTCGATACTCCGGGGCGAGGTACTCGCCGTAGGTGTCGAGGGCGGCTCCAGCATGGGTATCGGAAGTGATGCAGATGTAGGGGGATGAATCCGTAATCCGATGCATGAGGAGCCTCCTCTCGCTGGCTAGACGAGCAATGGTTCGCGCCCGCGCACTACGAAGGCGGCCCGGAGCGCCTCTCGATCCTCGGGCCGCAGGGGCCGGGGGCTATCCGCCCTCCCCGGCCCGAACCAGACCGGGACGGCGCATTCCCAGCGTTCGGAGCGAAGCTGGCGCTCCATCTTCCTGGTCTGCGCGATGGGAAGCCACCGACTGATCCTCACGTAGCGAACGATCCACCTGGCACCAAGCTTGGCCTATGCCCAATTTAATGGATTTGGTGTCGAAATCGAAATGCTACGCTCGCCCCATCCGAACTACCAACCCTCGCGGGCCACCCGCCGGCGAACGCGTGTGACGGTCGAGTCACTGGATCGCCAGAGCCGAGCATGAAGATCGAGATGGTGGCTAGCGAACGAGACTCGCGCAGACCGCCAACGATCCGCTATCCCATGACGCGCGGCGCCTGATTGATCCTGCGTGAAGCTTGGAGGAAACGTGGCTGCTCGCGACCCCGTCATCGTCGGCATCGGTCTCTCGGACGCGCCCAAGGCGCCGCACCTCGACGCGATCGGTCACCACGTGCAGGCGACCCAGCGCGCGCTCGTGGACTGCGGCCTCGAGAAACGTGCGATCGACGGGTATCTCTGCGCCGGCATGGAGGTCGGCGGCTTCGGTGCGGTGTCGATGGCCGAGTATCTCGGCATCGACCACCGCTACATCGACGGCACGATGACCGGCGGCTCGTCGTTTGAATTCCACGTGCAGCATGCCGCCGCCGCGATCCGCGAGGGCCTCTGCGACACCGTACTCGTGAGCTACGGCTCGGACTTCCTCTCGCGCCGCGGGCGCACGCTCGGGACAGGCGGTATCCGCGGCTTCGGGAAGGTGTCGGGCGCCGCGCTCTACGAGGCCCCCTACGGCCTCCCGATCGTCGGCGCCTACGCGCTCGTCGCGCAGCGCCACATGCACGAGTTCGGCACGACGTCCGAGCAGCTCGCTGAGATCGCGGTGGGCGTGCGCGAGTTCGCCGGGCTGAATCCCCACGCGATGTACCGCGACCCCATCACGGTGGCGGACGTGCTCGCGAGCCGGATGATCGCAGACCCGCTCCACCTACTCGACTGCTGCGTCGTGAGCGACGGCGGCGGTGCCTTCGTGATGACGACGGCCGAACGCGCTCGGGACCTCCGGAAGCCGACCGTGCGCGTGCTCGGAGCGGCCGGCGGGCAGACGCACTGGCACATCTCGCAGATGCCCGACTACACGACTTCGGCCGGCGCCCGGTGCATTCCCGAGGCGCTGGCGCGCGCGGGCGTGCGCGCGAGCGAGATCGATACGCTCCAGTTCTACGACAGCTTTACGATCACGGNNCGGCTTCTGCAAGAAGGGGGAAGGCGGCGCCTTCGTGCAGCAGGGGCACCTGCGACGCGGCGGCCGCCATCCGCTCAATACCGACGGCGGAGGGCTCTCCGCATGCCACTCCGGCATGCGCGGCCTCTTCCTGATCGCCGAAGCGGTGCGCCAGCTCCGAAGTGAGGCGGGCGCCGCGCAGGTGCCGGATGCGAAGCTCGCGCTCGCCGTCGGCTCGGGAGGCTGGCTCTCGTGCATCGGCGCCGTCGTCCTGGGGAGGGACTGATGCCGATGGAAGTTGTTCGCGGCCGAAGCTGGGGTCGCCCCGAGCTCGCGCCGGGCCCGCTGGATCACGCGTTTTTTGAGGCCGCCGCGCGTGGCGAGCTTTGGTACCAGCGCTGTCCCGCCTGCGGGCACGCCCAATTCTACCCGCGTGCCCTCTGCACCGCGTGCGGCGGCAATCCCGTCTGGGCAACCGCCTCGGGCCGCGGCGTCGTGCATTCCTTCACGATCGTCCGACAGAACGGTCAGCCCCCGTTCAAGGACGAGCTTCCGTACGCCGTCGCAATGATCGAGCTCGAGGAAGGGGTACGCATGATGGGCAACGTGACGGATTGTCCCGTCGAGAGCGTGCGTATCGGCATGTCGGTCGAGGCATACGCCGTCGAGTGTGGAGACGGTTTAGCGGTGCCATTCTGGCGGCCCGCGGCCTCGCCCTGAGCATCGTTCAACTCGACGAAGCCTCGAAACGATGTAGATAGGTGCGCGGCGGGAAGAACGCCAGCGACCCGGTCNNGTCACCAGCACGAGCGACGAGACGTGTGGCTTCGCGCACACGCAACGGTGTGCTGCGCGTCGCGCCGATTGCCATGGACACCGGCTCGTAGAATGTGGGAGGATGCCCGCGGGAAGGGGTGCGCTCGGCGCACCGTGTCGCTCCTTGCGCGATTTGGCCCGCCTGAGGGAGCGACCCTCAG
>DOUU01000223.1:17258-17396 GCA_003520425.1 Deltaproteobacteria bacterium | reverse complement strand
CCCACCTGGATGTCGGGGGCATAGGATTGCGGTACGTAGACAAAGATGCGGAGCATGTTCACCTGGTCGAGGCGGAAGAGCTCGGTCGTTCCGCTGGTCGAGCCCGCAGAGATCAGGGAGCCGGGGTCCACGTTCCGC
>DOUU01000223.1:0-17123 GCA_003520425.1 Deltaproteobacteria bacterium | reverse complement strand
CGCGAGGTCCGCCTCGAACTTCACGACGTTCGCCTTGTCCTGGTTCATCGTCGCGATCGCCTGCTGCAGCTGCTGGTCGACCTCAGGGGTCTCGATCTCGGCCAGGAGCTGTCCCTTCGTCACGCGGTCGCCGATGTCGACGTAGCGCGCTCGGAGATAGCCGTTCGTCCGCGCCCAGATCCCGGTCTCGAGGATCGCCTCGACGCTTCCGGGAAGGGGAAGTTCGACCACCTCGGGGGAGCGATGGGGATGCGTGGTCGAGACGATGGGCAGACGATCCCGCATGGCGTCTGCTTCGGTCGAAAGCCGGTGGTGGAGCAACAGGCGCGGCAGGATCCCCACCACGAAAAGGACGCCGAAGACCGCCGCCACGCCGAACAGCGTGCGGCGGGGCCGGTTCACGGGGAAGACCTGGCGCGTGGGAACGGGGGACGATTCGGAGCCACTCATTCGCGAAGCTCCGGCGGGAGTTCGGTCACCGCGGGCTTGCGGCGCAGCACGCTGTAGACCACGGGAACGAAAACGAGGGTGGCGAAGGTCGCGAGCGCGAGCCCGCCAATCACCACGCGACCGAGGGGCGCATTCTGCTCCCCGCCCTCGCCGAGCCCCAGGGACATCGGGAGCATGCCGAGGATCATCGCGAGTGCCGTCATGAGAACAGGGCGGAGCCGTGTCGTCCCGGCGGCGAGCGCGGCGTCATGGGCATCGAGCTTCTCGTCTCGGCGCAGCTCGTTCGCGAACTGAACGACCAGGATGGAATTGCTGGTCGCGACCCCGACGCACATGATCGCGCCCATGAGCGCCGGGATCGAAATATTGGTCTGCGTAACGAGGAGCATCCAGAGCACTCCCGCCATCGCGCCCGGGAGCGCCATCAAGATGATGAGCGGATCGAGCCAGGACTGGAAGTTCACGGCCATCAGCAGGTAGACGAGCACGACAGCGAGCACCATCCCTCCCGCGAGCGCCGTGAAGCTCGAACGCATCGTTTCCGCTTGACCGCGGATCGTGACGAATGTGCCCCGGGGTAGCGTCGGGCGGACCTCCTCGACGACGCGCTCGACGGCACTGACGACCGACCAGAGGTCGGCTTGGTCGGAGGCCGCAAGCACGTCGAGCACGGGCTGGACGTTGTAGTGGCTGATGACGCCGGCCGCCACGTTCCGGCGAATCGACGCCAGGTTGGTGAGGAACTGCGGCTGAGGTACGCCCGGCAGCGCGATCGGCGTGGCGTTTAGCGCATCGATCGAATCGATGTGGTACTGCGGCGTCTGCACGATGACAGGGTAGTTGACCCCTGTTCTCACGTTGAGCCAGTAGTTCGGCTGGGCCTGTGCCGTACCGGAGAGTGATACGAGCAAGCTCTGGGCGACGCTTGCCTCCGTGAATCCCACCTGCTGCGCCAGCCAGCGATCGACGTCGACGTCGAACTCCGGATAGCGGGGCACTTGTTGCAGCCGGACGTCGGCCGTTCCAGGGACAGCCGCGATCCGCCGCACGAGGTCCTCAGCGATGGAGACGTTCCTCGGATCTCGACCGACCAGCTGCACATCGATGGGCGCAGGCAACCCGAAGTTCAGGATCTGCGACACGATGTCTGCGGGCTGAAAAAAGACCACAAGATCGGGAAAGCGAGCCGCCAGGATCTTGCGAACCTTCTCGGCGTAGGCGCCGGTCGATCCGTGCTTGGGACGAAGCGCGATCAGGATCTCCCCGTCCGCCGAGGCCACAAGCGACGCGTCGCTGAAGGCGAGGTTGATACCGCCGGGTGGGACTCCGATGTTATCGATCACGGTATCGATTTCGTCTTGCGGAATCGTCTGACGAATCACTTCCTCCACCTCCGCGAAGCGACGTTCGGTCTCTTCGATACGCGTGCCTGCTGGGCAGCGCACGTGAAGGCGAAGCTGGCCGGCGTCGACGCTGGGGAAGAAGTCCCTGCCAATCAGCCAGAAAAGGCCGAGCGAAAGCATCACGAAGGTCGCGAAGACGCACGCTACAACGCGGCGGTGACCGAGCGCCCATACGAGGAGCTCCCGATAGCGGTCCCGGAAGCGCTCGAAGCGGCGGTTGAAAGCCTGGTGCACGGCCCAGATTCTTCCCGCATCCGTGACGGTCTTCTCGGCTCCGGGGGCGTGAAGGTGCGCCTCAGCAGGCAGCAGGTAGCGAACCATGGTCGGCACAACAGTGCGCGAGAGCAGGTAGCTCGCCAGCATGGCGAAGACAACGGCCTTGGCGAGCGGGGTAAAGAGGTACTTTCCGACTCCGGTGATGAACACGACCGGCACGAAGACGATGCAGATGGAGAGTGTCGCGACGAAGGCTGGAGTTGCAATCTGCTGCGCCCCATCGAGGATCGCTCGGATCACGGGCTTTCCCATCGCGAGATTGCGATTCGTGTTCTCGATCTCGACCGTGGCGTCGTCCACCAGGATCCCCACCGCGAGCGCCAGCCCGCCCAGGGTCATGACATTGAGCGTTTCCCCCATGAGCGAGAACGTGATGACCGACACGAGGATCGAGAGCGGGATCGACACCATGATGACGAGTGTCGAGCGCCAGGATCCGAGGAAGAGAAGGATCATGAGGCCTGTGAGCGCGGCCGCGATCGCTGCCTCGCGGACGACGCCATCGAGAGCGGCGCGCACGAAGACCGACTGGTCAAAGAGCGGCTTGATGTCGAGCTCCGGAGGGAGCGTCGCTTTGATCCGAGGCAGGGCATCCTTCACGCGTTGGACGATATCGAGCGTGGATGCGGTGGGCGTTTTCAGGACGGTAAGGAGGGCGGAGCGCCGGCCGTCGACGTGCACCTGGTTGGTCTGCACCTGGAAGCCGTCTCGTACCTGGGCGACGTCGCGGAGGTAGACCGTGGCGCTGCCGACTTGCTTCACGGGGATGTCATTTAGCGCTTCGATCGCGTCGGGCGAGGAGTTGGTGCGGATATTGTACTCGATCGGGCCGATCTTTGCCGTGCCCGCCGGGAGAATCACGTTCTGGGCGCCAACTGCCGAGGAAACATCGAAAGCCGAGAGGCCCTTCGCGTAGAGCGAGCTCGGATGAAGATCGACCATCATCGACCGCACTTTTCCGCCCCACGGCAGGGGGACCTGGGCGCCTTGCACGGTCGCGAGCTGCGTACGGATGAAGTTCAAGCCGTAGTCGTACAGCTGCTGCTCGCTCAGTGTCTGCGACTCCAGCGCCAGCTGCAGGATCGGGACGTTCGACGCTGAGTAGCGGATGATGAGCGGCGGCGTCGTCCCGGGCGGGAGAGTCCGGAGGAGGGTCTGGTTGATTGCCGTCACCTCCGCGTCTGCCGATCCAATGCTCGCATCGGGCTGGAAGAAGACGCGGATGAGGCCCACACCGGCAAGCGATTGGGACTCGATGTGCTCGATGCTGTTCACGGTCGTGGTCATTGCGCGCTCGGAGATGGTGACCATGCGGCCTTCCACCTCGTTCGGCGAAAGCCCGCTGTACTGCCAGATGACCGAAATGACCGGGATGTTGATCTCGGGAAAGATGTCGACCGGAGTCCTCGCTATGGTGAGTGCCCCACCGATGGCGATCAGGATTGCCATCACCACGAAGGTATAGGGCCGGCGAAGCGCAAGCCGGACGATCCACATAAAGCCTCCTATGCCGTCAGTCGATCTCGGCCCGGCACCTCCAGCGCGTGCAAGGGCGGCGCCATGAACTGCGGACCTAGCGGATCCGTGACCGTTTCTCGAAGAATCCCGTCGATTGCACGCTTCGCTTCAGCATCGAGTGACCAGCCCATCGCCTCGTCAAGCGGATCCAACTGCTCAGGGCCTCGGGCGCCCCAGAGCGCGACGCTGACAGCAGGGTGATCCAGCACCCAGCGGACGGCGAGTGCCAGGACGCTCTTGCCGAAGCGGTCCCGCGCGAGGCGAGTCAAAGCCTCGACGGCCCGCAGGTAGTGGGCGTAGCGGGGCGGCTGGAACTTTGGGTCGGTCCGACGGAGATCATCCCCCCCGAAGGCGGTGTCTAGCCGCATCCGCCCGGAGAGAAGTCCTCGGCAGAGCGCACCGTAGGTGAGCGTGGCGATGCCATTCTGGAGGCAATAAGGAAGCACCTCCGTCTCCGCCTCTCGTTCGAAGAGGTTGTAGGGCGGTTGCGCGGTGTGGAGCGGGGCGACCTGCCGGAACACGTCCATTTGCGCGGGGGAGTAGTTGCTGACCCCAATGGCGCGGATTTGGCCTTGTTGATAAAGCTCCCGAAGCGCCTCTGCAGTCTCCTCGATGGGCACCAAGGGGTCGGGCCAGTGCACCTGGTAGACGTCGACGTAATCGGTGCGGAGCCTCTGGAGCGAGTCGGCGATCTCCTTCGCGATGCGCGCCCGAGTGGCATTTCGGAAGACACTGCCATCGCTCCGCCACTCGAGTCCGACCTTGGTGGCCAGCACCACCTCGTTGCGGCGCCCCGGCCCTTCCAGTGCCTTGCCGACGATCTCCTCCGAGCGTCCCTGACCATATGCGGGCGCCGTGTCGATTGCCGTAATGCCGCGGTCAAGCGCTGCGTGGATCGTGCGGATCGACTGCTCCTCGTCGGTTCCTCCCCACATCCAGCCGCCGATCGCCCAGGTGCCAAGCCCGATCCGCGAAGGCGAGAGCGTGAGGCCCGGGATCTTTACTGGCTCCATCCGATATCTCCTCTTCGTTGTGTCACGAAAATCACGCCTCGAGCGGTGTCCTTACTCCGACTGTGCCCGTCGTGGGTTACGAGTCGTGCGGTCGGATGTTCCCTGCTTCTGGAGCTGGCAAGCGAAGGGTCGGAGATATTTCGGGAGCGCACCCTGACACTGGATCGACATTGACTGCATCTAGCCACTCACAGATTGCCGATCGGGAGTGGGTCGGAGCGACGCGATGCCGAGCTTCTGCATCCGCGCCTGGAGTGTCGTCCGCTTGAGCCCCAGAAGTGCCGCTGCGCCTCGGGGCCCACCGATCACCCAGTTTCTCGAGTGCAGTGCGCGGAGGATGGCTCGGCGCTGGGTCTCCTCGAGTGTCTCCGACGGTGGCGAACCTTGCGTCATGGGTGCTTCTTTCGGGGTGAACGCGCCGTCCATGGCCCGGTCCTGCAGCCAGTCCATATCCACCGAGAAGAGCTCGGATTCACATACGATCACCGAGCGCTCGATTACGTTCTGGAGCTCGCGCACGTTGCCTGGCCATGGATAGGCTTCGAGCAGCCCGCGCGTCTGCGGGCTGATGCCGCGGATCACCTTCCCGAATCGCCGGGCGTAGTGCCCAACGAAGTGCTCGACGAGAAGCATGAGATCGCTGCTCCGCTCCCGCAGAGGCGGCATCTCGAGCGGGAATACGTTGAGTCGATAGAAGAGGTCGCCGCGGAATGTACCGGCTGCGATCGCCTGCTCGAGATCGCGATTCGTGGCTGCGACGATACGCACGTCGGCGGGGACCGGCTTTGTGCCTCCGACACGCTCGAACTCGCGCTCTTGCAGCACACGCAGCAGCACCAACTGAGCCTCCGCGGGTAGCTCCCCCACCTCATCGAGCAAGAGCGTTCCCCCAGCCGCGAGCTCGAAGCGGCCGTGGCGCCGCTGTAGCGCACCCGTGAAGGCTCCTCGTTCGTGGCCGAACAGCTCCGACGCGATCAACGTTTGGGGGATGGCTGCGCAGTTCACACACACGAAAGGGCCTTCGGCCCGGCTCGACCACTTGTGAATGGCGCGCGCCATCAGTTCCTTTCCCGTTCCCGTTTCGCCCGTAATCAGCACCGTCGCATCGGTCGGGGCCACCTTCCGGGCGCGCGCCAGCGCTGCCTGCAGAGCGGAGGAGGTGCCGACCAGTCTTTCCCGGGCGGCTCCCGCCGGTGGTTCAGGCTGCGGGGCGGACAGGTCTCTGGCGGAAGCCATGCCTGCACCAGGGGTGAGGTCGACGGCCGAGAGTCCACCGCCTTGCCGAGGATATCGGTGGGACTCCAACGAGCGCGCTCGGGAGTAGCCGGCGCGGTGTCTCGCGATGCCCACCGTAGTTTCCCAATACTCACTCGCCATTGCGATCTCCTTGAGTAGGCATCCCGACGTCGAGGGCGTTTTCGAGGGCGTGGCGCAGGGTCGCCTGAGGAATCGGCTTGCGCAGGAAGTCGATGGCGCCCGCAGACCGTGCGCGCCGCTCCTCCTCGTCGGTGGCCCGACCAGTGAGGAACACGATCGGAATGCGTGAGTTCCGCTCGGCTAACCGTCGCTGGACCTCCAAGCCATCCATACCGGGCATGCGCACGTCCAGCACAAGGCATGCCGCTTGCGCCGCCAAGCTGGAGCTCAGGAATTCCTCCCCCGAGCCGAACGCTTCCGGGTGATATCCAAAGGAGCGGATCAGGCGGCAGGTGGACCGCCGCACCGAGGTGTCGTCGTCGACGATCGCCACGAGCGGTGCCGGCTCCGGCGCATGCGTGTCTGGCTCCCTTTGCGTCGGCCTACTTTTCGTCATGCGCTGAGCGTAAGCGCGCGCAGCGGGCCGTTTCTAGCTGTCCTTTGGGGTAGCTCCCTTAACTGTCCTTCGGGACAGGTGAGGGCGTGCTTGGCGAGGTAACGCCAAGCTGTCCCGCCATTCGGACCAGCTCCGCGAGCGATTCAGCCTGCATCTTTTTCATGATGTGTGCGCGGTGGAACTTGATCGTGCGCTCCGCGGTTGCTAGCTGGCCCGCAATCTGCTTGTTGGGCGAACCCGCCACAACGTGCGCCAGCACCTCGCGCTCGCGCGGGGTCAGCCGGGCGTGGCGTTCACGGAGTGCCTCAACTTCGAGGCGCGCCCTATGCCACGCGCGATCTCGATCAACCGCCCCGCGAATCGCCGCGAGCAAATCGCGTGAGCGGTAGGGCTTGGTAAGGAACTCAACTGCACCCGCCTTCATCGCGCGCACTGTCATCGGGATACTCCCGTATCCCGTGACGAATATGATGGGAATTTTCCTCCCTGATTGCGTGAGCTCGCGCTGGAGATCCAAGCCGCTGAGCCCCGGCATACGTACGTCGAGGACGAGGCAACCGGGCCCCTCCATCCGCGCATTGTCGAGGAACTCCCGAGCCGAGGAGAAGCTCCGAACGCCGAATCCCATAGACCGAACCAGGCGCTCGGTGGACCGGCGGACCGAGGGATCGTCGTCGACGACGAAGACGGTGGCTTCAGTGCCAGTCATGGTGAGACCCAGCCGTGAGGAAATGGAGAAGGTGCCGGCCAGCCCTCGGCGGCTTCCGCCCGCGCAAGGCCCCGTGGGCCCAGCGAAAGGTATACGAGTTCGGGCAATAGCGCCGATCTGATGGACGGGAGCCTGCCGTAGGTGCAGAACGAATGAGCGAAACGCGGGGGGGGGCCGGAACCTGACGCTGAGCGGGGGATCTATTGCCCCTTGGCGTTCGAAGGCGAGGCATCCGCCCTTTGGCTGCAGTCCTGGTGATCTCGGAGCGGAACCCTGGCTCAGCGACTTCCACCGCTCTTACAGTGCAGAGCTTGGCTCCCGCGAGCAGATGAAGTTCACTTTGCTCGCGACCGCGCTTGAGAATCGATTTGCACTGTGGCCGTCATCCCAGCCACAAGAACTACACCCTCTGGAAGCCCGTCGATCTCGATGCGTACTGGAATGCGCTGGGCCAGGCGCACCCACGTGAAGATCGGGTTGACCGTCGCGACTCCTTGTTGGTTGGGTTGGGCGTTCGCAACGTTGATGCCCCGCGCAATGCTGCCGACGTGACCACGGACCAGCTGGCGATACCCCATGAGCTTGATCTTGGCCGGGTCACCGACGTGGATTGCGTGGAGCTTGGTCTCCTCGAAGTATCCGTCGACCCAGAACGAATCGGCATCGACGAGAGAGAGTTCGTTCTGCCCGACACTGGCAAAGTCGTCACGCTGCACCAGGAGGTTTGTGACCCATCCGTTCACGGGAGAGCGGATCTGCGTCCGCTCGAGATTCACGCGCGCCTGGTCAAGAGCCGCAAGTGCTTGCTGATATCGGGCCTGCGCCGCCAACGCATCGCTGTGATAGACCTGCGCCTCCTCGAGTGAAACCGCGCTCTCCGTCACAAGTCTCTGCCTACGTCGTCCCTCTTCCGCGATTTTCTGCGCGTTGATCTGAGCCTGCTGCACTGCCGCTTCGCTGCGACTTAAATCGATCTTGTAGTTGGTGGGGTCAATGACCAGCAAGAGGTCTCCCCTATGCACAAACTGATTGTCGGCAACCGGCAGCTCGACGACGCGGCCTGAGACTTCCGGAGCAATTGTGACGACGTATGCGCGTACGGTTCCGTCACGTGTCCATGGCGCCTGGAAGTACATGAGCCAGATCGTCCAGCCGAGTACCGCTGCGATCGCGACGGTCGCCAAGGTGATAAGGATGGGAACGACACGATGGCGAGGCCTCACCGCGTCGGGCGACACGAACTCGGGGGAGAGAGCGTCGTGATCAGGACTCGCCTTGTGGTGCTTCGTTGTTCCGTTCCGCATGGGCGTGGGTTCACTGTGCGGCGACCAGCGTCATCACTGCGAAAACGATGACGTAGATCGCGAACACGAAGAGAGCCGGGTGCCAGACTCGGTCGAGCAGACCCAGACCGTCCGCGACCCGGCGCAATCCAATCGTGACGAACCACGCTGCGACCATGTACAGCGAGAGGGGCGCCACGTAGACACCGAAGAGATTGACCTCCGCGAACCTCATGCCGGCCTTCCTGAATCGAAATAGGAGGCGTGGTCCATGAGTGACTGCCGGATCACAAGAATACCCCCGCGGGTCCGAAGAGCGAGGGTCGCCTCCGGCCCAGGACCGACGCGGGCCGCAAGTGCACGATCGATTGTGTCGAGGTGCGCGATGGCAGTCGCGCTGCGTCCCTCGGCGAGGGCCTCAAGCGCCGCGGCGACTTCAGTCCCTACGCTCAGAAATGGAGCGACTCGACGAAGCTTCAGAATTTCGGTGCCCAGGTCCAGGGCGGCCAGGAGCTGCGCGCGCTGCAAGGGCGAGGCTTGGTCGGGCAAGGCCAAGAGGCGTCCTTCGGCGCGGCTTTCCCAAGGAGCGGACGTCTCCTGAAGAGGTCCGGTCGCGAGGCGGTGGAGGTCGCGCAACATGAGCGCCAGGAGCCGGCGCGTCCGTACAGCGGGCGAGAGGGGCGGCAGCAGGCGCAATGAAAGCGCCGCGGCGCTGTTCCCTACGACGATCGCCAGCGCTCTGTTATAGAAGTCTGCGGTGTCGTAGGTCATCTGATTTTCGGGGGCGAGAAGCGGCACAAAATTCGTTGCCATTGCGGTGAACATCAGCGTTCGCCAGGGCTGGGCCATGAGAGCCCCTACCGAGATGAGATAGAGGCCTAGAATCACACAGAAGCCCTGGAACGTCACAACGCGTGGCAGGACTGCGAACGCGATGATCGCCGCGAAGACCGCCGCGAGGAAATTGCCTAGCATAAAGCTCATCACGGCCGCGTAGGCCTGATCGGCTCGCGGTGAGAACAGGATGACAGGGATTGCAGCCCACAGCATCGCCAGAGCGCCATACGGCCAGGCGGTTGCGATCCAGAGGAGTGCGACGGCAGCGATCGTCACGAACGCGCGCCCCGCGTTGACGAAAGCAGGCAACCAATCTGGCACGCGGATCTGGAGGGAGTGAAGGTGATCGTGGGGGCGATCGGGACCGGCCGCGAGCACGGTAAGGCCGTCCAGAGTGTGAGAAACACCGACCAGTACCCTCGCCGTCTGGTCGCCCAGGAGGCGGAGGGAGGGCACGCATGCGGGCAGGGCTCTGAGTGTCCGCGCCGCTGCTACGGAGGCCTCGCGCAGGAGGATCGCACCAGCGGTCCAGTACGCCGGCTCGTCGTGTTTCGTTGCGGCGAGCAGGTCGCGCGGGACGTTTCGCAGAATGGCATTCGCGTCGTGCCGCGCGTCGCTCCCAGCCACTCGCGCGAGGTGGGCCGCCACCGTGCGCCAGCCGCCCAGAGCGGCGAGGAGACCAGCCACCGCCCTTTGCAATACCGGCGAGTGATAGCGTAGCCGGGAGGACTCCCCGAAAGCCTCGTCGATGACCGGGTCAAGCTCAATGATCCGCCGGATGAGCTCTCGTCTGGTGGATCGCGTCTCCGCCAAGTCGAGTCCAGGCCGCAAGAACATGTCAGTGAATCCGCGGGTGATCTGGACCAATAGTGCTGCGAGCAGCCCAGCCAGCCGACGCGGTGCAGTACCGAAATCAGTCCCGGCGAGAACAACTCCGGCACTTACAATTCCGATGCAGATCTCGCTGACGCGGGCAATGGCGAGCATAAAGGCCTGGCCGTTCGGCCCACCCGTTGCTCCTAGCTGGTCGTATGCGACGATCGCAGCCGTGTACCCGGCCAGCGCCGCCGAATAGGCAGCGAAATTGCGGAGCAGGGTGGCGACGAGAGCGCAAACGGCACCCCAGAGCGCCAGACCCACGAGAAAGGGACCTCGCTCTTGCGGGAAGCACCCAGTGAGCACCACGATCGCCGCGGCGCCCACCACGGTTCCGACCATCCGATACCAGCCCTTACGCAGCGAAGCGCCAAGGTGGGGCTGACACACGATAGCCGCTGAGGTCCCGGCCCAAAATGCGTTGTCGAGCTGAAGCCAGAAAGCAATATAGAGTGCCAGGCAAACTGAGGCCCAGAGCCGAAGGCCGAAAAAGAGCGGTGGACCGACGAGCGTTGCCGTGTTCGTTAACGCTGTGTTCAATCGAGCGGGCGATCTTGCCACCCGCGTCCTGAGCTGCTCACCTGCCAACGTGCCCGTCATTGGCGGGCCCCCTTCGGGTCTCGTGCACGATCCGGGAAAAGCCGCAAGCGTTCAGCGGGCCAGCGAGCACAGCTTACCGACCTGTGCTTCTAGGCCTCGCACTTCGACGTCGGCACTACCTCGCACGGTTGCAGCCTACGTGTCAAATCGGGTCGGGCGCAAGGCCCCGCGCATCTTGCCTTGGGCAAGGATGAGGGTTTACGCGATTCGCCCCTCGGGCATACGGCGTGCTGTACCAAGATGCGACCGGTAATCAGCGCGGCTGGTGAGGGTCGCTATTGCTTACGGCCGAGCCTGCTTCTTTGGCTACCGCTCGAGCTGCCGTCGTAGCTCATCCGCTCGGCGCGCCCACGCCGGCATGCCGACCTGCTCAAAAGGTGCTCGCGTCGCGTAGAGCAGCGCGAGTGCACGCTCCCGGTCACCCCCGCCTCGCCGCGTCGCACCTCCATCCACGCTTCGTCGAAGTCGGTAATGGCGCGCAGCGGCCGCGCTCCCTGCTCTTCGAGAACTCGGCGTGCTTTATCGAACCACTCCCGCGCCTCAACGAAGCGGCCCGTAAGGGCGGGCGCAGAGGCGGGCCAGCGCAAGGCGCACATCNNGTGTGCACGTAACGGAAGTCGGGCGCGAGCGTCTTCTCCCGGAGGTTGCGTTCTAGCACGCTGGCATGATCAGTGGGCCCGAGTACCCAGAGCGCTTCAATCCTGCGATAGAGAACCTGGGTGTAATGCATGATCCAGCCCGGAGCGCGCTCGAGCACCGGAAGTGTGCGCTCGAGCGCTTGGAGCGATTCTTGGCCGTGCCCCTCGTAGGNNCGTGCAGCAGGCCCTTGCGCTGCCCTGGTGGCAGGAGACGGTGGTCGGAGGAGGTAGGAAGAAGATCAAGGTACTCCCCTGCGGCATATTTTTGCGACCATGGATAGCGGCGCCATGTGACGGGTCCGAAGAGGCTGGCGGGGCGCGGGTAGTCGGCTGCCCGCTTAGGGGCGGCCGCGGCAGCCACTCGGTCGTGCCGCACGAAGCACGAGACCTGCAGGCANNTGAGAGGTACCGTTCTCGCCCCGGGCCACGTGGAATACGTGGCGGACGCGGCCTTTGAGCTACGTGAGGCCTTGGCCGCGGCCCCGAGGAGGCTCGTACCGCCTTGCGTGTCTTGCTAGGCGATCGGCGGATGCAGGTGGCCGCCGACGCGGAGCACAGCTGGCGATGGGAGGGATGTTCGAGGTGACAGGCGGGGCTACGGTCGGAAAGGCCGGCCAGGCACTNNGCTTCGGAACATGCGAATCCGCGGATCACCGCCGTTCCTCCGGCGGGTGCGTCCCGCATGGCGTTGCGTGGCGTAGTTGGGCGGCAGCTTCTCGACTCGAGCTGTCGGCTCGGCTCGCCCGGGCCGCCCGGTAGAGCCAAAAGGCGACAGTTCCGACAATCCCGAGCGGAACGGCGAGGAGGATCAGGGTCGTAAGGTAGTAGGCGTCACGCTGCGCTCCCTTCGAAGACAGGCACATGGCGCATGCGGCGGCGCTCCGCGCGGTGGGCAGCATGGAGCCCGCGGCAAGAATTGCAGCTTGGCGAAGCGCAGATCGTTCCCAATCACGCGCCCAGTTGCTCACGCCCAATACACCAACCCATAAAGAGGGGGCCAGATCCCAACCACGAAGAACCAATACATCCGGTACGGCGCGAGCTCCGCCCATCCTGCGAGATGTCCACGGCGGGCGCAGCGAAGGGCGAAGCCAACCGCGGCCAGGGCGACCAGCACGTGCGTGGCGTGCGCACCTACAATCACGTAGAACATCGCCCCGTAAAGGCTTGAGTGGGCCGTGAGCCCGAACCCAATCAGGCGCACCCACTCCACCCCCTGGAGCAAGACGAAGAGTGAACCCAGCGCGAAGGCACCGGCGAGACCGCGGGAGAGTGCGCGATGGTCGTGCTGCTGGCGAGCGCCGCGCTCAAAGGCAATCGCCGAGAGCAGCAAGAAGGCTGTGTTCACTCCTGTCGCCGCGATCGGGAGCCGCGGTTGACCCTCGGGAGGCCAATCGACGGCACCGGCCCTCAGCACCAGGAGAGCCGACACGAGCGCTGTAAAGAACATTAGCTCCGTGGCCAAGAAGATGGCCATTCCGAGCACGCCGCTCGGGACGAGTTGCCCTCCCCCCGCTCTGACCGGCGCGTTCACGGGCCGACTGCCGAAGCCGCGTGGAACACCACGTCTGGAACAAGACCCACGAAGAGGAAATACAAGCACGCAAGACCTGCGAATACGACAAGGAGCACAAAGAAGGGTTCGTACTTGAGATGCATGAAATAGGCGGCGACAAGCCACGCCTTCACGATGGCGACAGAGAAGATCAGAACCAGCGTCACAACGGGTAGCTTCATGCCGGCCATCAGAAGCGACACGATGAGTGCAGCTACAAGAATGCCCCAAATCGCTACGTAGTTCGGATGCCCGGCCTCGACGTCGCTTGCCACCACCGTTCTTTCCTCACGAAGTCAGGTACAGAAGCGGGAACAAGAAAATCCAGACGACATCTACGAAATGCCAGTAAATTCCCACGTACTCGACACGATGTGGGATTTTTCCCCGCCTCACGGCCACGAGGACACACGCAATCGCGACCATCCCGCCCAAGACGTGGAGCGCATGCAATCCCGTCATTGTGTAGTAGAAGGACCAGAACAGGCTCCGCGCTGGCAGGAAGCCCTCACGGATTTCGTGGGTGTATTCGAAGACCTTGACACAAAGGAAAACAGCTCCGCCCAGCAATGTAAAACCGAGCAGCCGTGCGGCCTCTCCGAGCTTCCCCTCGGAAACCGCCTTGTGCGCAAGAACGACCGTCAGACTGCTCGTGAGCAGCACGAGCGTATTGAAACCGCCCGCCGCGTTGATGGTATGCGACGATTCGGCGCCCCACTCGGGGTGGCGCCAGCGGAACAGTACATAAATCGTGATCAGGCCACCAAAGATCACGATCTCCGAAGCCAGGAACCACCACATGCCCAGCCGACCGGTCGGGACCTCGGTGCTCTCGTGCTCAATGTGCGCGGCGCGCGCGTACTGCATGCGGCTTCCTCGGCCTACGCCGGAGCGTCCTGAGGCAGGTAATCCTCGGACCGACCCGGTGCGCTGTACTCGTACGGGCCGCGCCGCACCAATGGGAGAGTCGCGAAGTTGCCGTGAGGCGGCGGCGACTCAACCGTCCATTCGAGGGTGTTGGCGCGCCACGGATTCCTCTCGGCCCGGACTCCACGCGTGAGCGAAAGGATCAGGTTCGCGATCAATGCAATCTGCGCGGCGAGCAAGCCAAGGGCTCCTATCGTAGCGATCCATTGCAGCCGGTCCGCCTCCGGCGTCCGCAAGGCCTCAAAGAAATGCGGGTTTGAGATTCGTCGGTGGTGACCCATGAGGCCGAGCAGGAACATCGAGAAGAAGGTCACGTTCATGAAGACGAAGGTGCCCCAGAAGTGGAGCTGGCCTAGCCACTCGTTCGTCCGCCGCCCGAACATTTTCGGGAACCAGTAATAGAAGGCCGCGAAGAAAGCGAAGAACACCGATGGGATCAGGGCATAGTGGAAATGCGCCACCACAAAGTAGGTATCGTGGATGTAGATGTCGGTCGCCGGTACGCCGTTGTGAATTCCCGTGACTCCGCCGAGCAGGAAGACCGCGATCATCCCCAGAGCAAAGAGCATTGGGGTCTGCAGCGTGATCGAACCGCGCCAGAGTGTGGCGATGAACGCAAACAGCGTGATCCCGATCGGCACAGAGATGAGGATCGTAGTAATGCTGAACGGGGTGGCAAGACGCGGGTCGATTCCAGCCACAAATTGGTGGTGCGCCCAGACGATGAAGGAAAGCACCCCGGTGACGATCGTCGAGTAGACAATCATCCGGTAGCCAAATACAGGCTTGCGGGCAAACACCGGCAGGATCTCGGCCACAGCGCCAAAGCCAGGCAGCAGGATCACATACACCTCAGGATGACCGAAGAACCAGAACAGATGCTGGAACAGCAGAGGGTCCCCCCCGCGCGCCGGGTCGTAGAAGCCGGTGTTCGCCGTTCGATCCAGCAGCAGGAGAACGGCCCCGGCGATCAACGGACCCACCGAGAATAGAAAGATGATGCTCGCGGCAACCTCCATCCAGACCATGAGCGGCATGTCGAACAGTCGCATCCCCGGCGCTCGGTTGTTGATCGCTGTGACGATGAAGTTGATTCCGCCCATCAGGAAGGCTGCGAACTCGAGCGCGACGGCGAGGATCCAGAGCGTGACGCCGAGGTCGACACCAGAGTTTATGGCCCGGTCGGAGAGGGGAGGGTAGGTGGTCCATCCCCCCGCTGCGGCGCCGCCGGGCACGAAGAACGACACCAGCAAGATGACCGTAGAGATGAAAAAGATCCAATAGGAAAGCATGTTGAGGCGCGGAAAGGCCATGTCGCGGGCGCCGATCATGAGGGGAATCAGAAAGTTGCCAAGCCCGGCCAGCAGGATCGGCATCGCCACCCAGAAGATCATGATCGTGCCGTGGAGAGTGACCACGGCATTGTACTGGCCCGGTCCAACGGCCCCGTACCCGGGCACGGGGCGCCCCGGACTCGCAAGCTGCATGCGGATCACATAGGCGAGAAAACCGCCGACGAGCGCCAGTGCGAGACCCGTGAACATGTACTGCTTTGCGATCGTCTTGTGATCGGTGGAGAAGACCCAGGTACGCCAGAAGCTTTGGGCATGGGCAAGGGACGCGTCGTGGGATGCCGGAACCGGGTGGGTCATCGGCTTTCCGGTCCTTCCTCTCTGGAGGTCACCTGCGCCGAGCCAGCCTTTTCCCGCACCCAGCTCTCGTAAGCCTCGCGACTCTCCACGACCACAGACGCCTTCATCATGGTATGGCCGAGGCCGCAGATCTGGGCGCAGTCCATCTCGTAATGACCCACCCGCGTCGGCTGAAACCAGCCGCGGATCGTACGGCCGGGCACGGCGTCCTGCTTGAGCCGCATTTCTGGCATCCAGAACGAATGAATCACATCCTTGGCCGTAAGCTCGA
Organism: Deltaproteobacteria bacterium; assembly: GCA_003520425.1. GTDB lineage: Bacteria > Myxococcota_A > UBA9160 > UBA9160 > UBA9160 > UBA9160. The sequence goes on along the minus strand of DOUU01000223.1, from coordinate 1,302 downwards.
ATTGAACCACAGCGTCAACGGGAAGGTGGAGCTCGTTTACCACCTCGATATCGTCCGCAGTATCGAGACGGCCGTCTGGACCGGGGAGTCGGAAGCGCCAGGCCCACTGCTCGCCGGTGATCCGGATCGTCTCTTGCGCCGGAGGGAGCGTCTCTTTGATTCGGTGCCAGATGGGGGCGGCGACCGCGTCGATGACCAAGTCGAAGCCCAAAATTGCAGCGCAGGGCACCAGGACGAAGGCCATCGCGCGAAGCCGGCGCGCCGGGACGTAGGCCGCTCGGACCCCGGGCCGCCGTCGGTAGCGCAGCACAAAGAAAATCAGGATCCCTTCAGCCGCCAAAAACCAGATGCCGACAATCCATGTGATGAACCCAAGCAACCAATCCACGTCGCCGGCGAAGCTCGACGCAGCTTTGGGAAGCCAACTCTCGAGACCCACTCCGTGATCTCCTTGGATGCCTTAGTGAAGCGGTCCGAGCCTTCGCTTGCACAGCCTGTTCCTATCGGAACGCTCGATCGCTACCCTCACCAGACTCTGACAGAACCCGGAATGCGACAGACAGTCGCACATTGGCTGCGCACCGAGAGGCACTCGGCCACAGGCTGGCCTGTAACGCTACGCCGCTCCACCTAGTCGTGCCAGGCGGCTCGCAGGCGCGCTAGGGCCTCAGGGTGCCGGCGTATCAGGAACCAGAACATCCCGCCGGCGGAAAGAAGATTCGCGAAACCCACCGTGAAGGCTCCAAGGGCTCCGACAAGGTGAGGGACCAGCGTCACCTCGAAGCCAAAGAGGATGGATTCGAAGAGCAGGAAAATTAGCAAGAGAACGAGGCCGAGCTGCGGGTTGCGCTCGATTTGGTGGAACATCCACGATACCGCCACTCCCGCGATCAAGAATAGGATTCCGTGGACACCGGTGTAGGCGAACACCATGATCGCGTTCACTTCCTGGGTTTGCTCCACGCTTTTCCCCAGCAGAAGGGCGTTGCCGAGCAAAGACGGTGTGAAGAACGGCTTCCCCCGCGCGATGTCGAGGACGAAGAACCAGAGAGCCACGATCGCTGCACCGATCATTCCCGCCACGATTCCGTCCTGCAAAATGCCGGCGGGCCGTCCTCCACGTTGACCCGCATTCGCCACCCGGGCTTCGCGTACCGGTTCGCTCATGCCGTTCCTCGCCGCCCCATCTTCGCACAAGGCATGCCAGTTTGCGCAAGCGCCCTTGTCGTTCCCAAAATCCATAGCGTTGCACACGGTTCGAACTGCCTCTGAAGGGGCCTAACCCCGCGAAAAACGAGCAGC